>JALZBR010000032.1 GCA_030863485.1 Actinomycetota bacterium | reverse complement strand
AGATGAGTCAGCCCGCGTGTCGCAGGAACGACACGATCACGGGACGCCCGCGCAGGTCGGCCAGCCGGAAGTCACGCCCATCAAGGCTGGGCAACTCCAACGGCGGCGCAGCATCGCCCACGTCTGGCGGTGCGTTGCCCGTGGTCATCGCTCACTCCTTGTGACGTTCGCGGGACCTACCCTCGACCGTGTTCGTTCCCTCGTGCGGACGGGGCCGTCGGGACGAGTGGGGGTGTCCTCAACCCCCGCGACGTCCGGCATGCGGACACGCGTGCTCACGATATCCTGGCGTCCGTTGCCGAGCGTTCCCAGGCGGGTGTCCGTCCAGGCGGCGACCGCGCCGTCGTCCCAGCTCACGAGCCCGAGGCGCGAGCCGAGATCTGGCGACAGGTGCGGGGCTGCCGACGGTCCGATGCTCGGGTCGAACGACGTCCGACACCATCCTCGAACAGGGGTGGGCGTCGCAGGGCTACAGCGCCTCCACCATCGATCCTGGGATGCGGGGCGTGGGGCTCCTGCACGAAGGCGGCATTCCGATCCGGATGCGTTCGTACTGGCTCGACGACAAGACGGTACGCGATCTGGCAGTCCGTGCCGCCTTCCTACGCCAGCAGTCGAAGCTGCGAGAGGCGGTCCAGTGATGGCCGGTGAGGCACAGGCTACCTGACGCTAAATGGCACCTTGACCTGCGGAAACACAATAGCGTCGTCATATGAGGACCCGCAGGTTCTCAGTGTGTTGCGGCCCGGCTGCGGTCCCCCTGCGGCCCCGACGTGCGCCTTGCCTGTGCCGGCCAAGTTCGGCCCCGCTTGTATCGACGAGCTCCCCGGATGACTGGAGCCGCCCGGATCGCTGCTCTGACGGGGACGCATCGCCAGTACCCCGACCTCTGATTAGAAAGTGCCGGGAAGAGCCCATAGGCGCCCGAGAGGTTCGGCGGGAATGGTCGAGGCGGAGGTCCGATGCAGGGAGGGTCGAATCTCGGACAATCGATCCGTCGAGTTGGCTTACAGCTTCGCGTACCCCCGCGCCGCTCTTGGGAGGACCATGCGGGATAGTCAGGCGCCCGGCGGCGACCCCACCACTCGTATCTGAGGCACAGGGACATCAGGGGTGAGGCCGACGAAGCACCGTAGCGTTGTTCCTAGCTCAAACACCCGGCATGCCGCAGGCCTGAGATCTCTTGCGACCTCAATGACTGGCTCACCCTGGGTCAGTTCCCCCTGCCCCCACACTGGAGCAGAACACCTGGAGACCGCCCAGGTCGTGCTCCGGTTCATGGTTGTGACGCCCATGTCGGCCATGGTCGATCGCCCTGCCGATGGCGCTGGGCAGCTCACTAGCTTGGAGAGATGGATGAGCAGTTTGATAGTGACGAAGGAACTCAATGGAGAGGCACGACATACGGCGAGGGGGACTAGGCGCTTGGTGATGGTTCGCGGGGGAGTCAGGGTGCCCAAGCCTCCGACGAAGGAGGTCGCCTCGCGACATTGGCAACCTCCTGCTTCGTTCATATACAGCGTTTAATCGCTGATCAGGGGCCGCCGGAAGGAGCGCGCCTCTCGGCACGGTGGGCAGCCGGTCGAGTGTCGAGGAACACAGAGGGAGAGGACGATGACACAGGCTAACGAAGAGTTCATGCGGGAGACCTACGATCTGTTCGTCAAGGGCGGCGTGGGCGCGATAATCGATCGGTTCGACGACGACATCGCCTGGCACATCTTCGGCCGCCAGAGTCCCTTGGCCCGCGATTGGAATGGCAGGATTGGCGTGAACGAGTTCTTTCGTGACCTGGTGGAAATGTCAGAAGGAACCTTCAGACTTGAGGTTCAGGACGTCGTGGCGGGGGACGACCGTGGCGTGGTGTTTGTGCACGAGAGCGCTCGACGCAACAACGACTCATACGAGATGGATACCGTGCATGTCTGCCGAATTAAGAATCAGAAGATCACCGAGTACTGGCGTTACTCCCCAGACATCTACCGGGATGACGAGTTTTGGTCGTGAGGGCTGTTCTCACTTTGCGGTCTCCGCGTAAGCACTCAACACTAGGAGGACCTGCTCATACCGTGGAGAAGGAACCCGCGGCTGGGAACTCAGTTCAAGTCTGCTGCCCAACCCTTGGATGCAGCCTTTCCTTGAAGAAGGACTAACCTGAATCATGCAAGCGGTTTACCGGCGCATGGGGATGGGCGTGAGTCTGTCGGCCATCGCTCTCGCAATCATAATTCCGATTGTGTTCGGACCGGCACTCGCACGCAAAAGCAGGGGGCAGGCACAGGGAAACATGACTCTTGAAAGAGTCGCGGCCACCGTATTAGCTAACGTGGAACATGAAGAGGTTAGCTTATGTGAGGGTACGGGTGGCGAGTATTTTAAAGTCAACCTACGTATACACGGCCTATAACCAGTAACGACCAGCGCCTGAGTGGGGACTTCCTCGGACATGTCCGCGTGTTGGCTAAAAGGGCTCCTGCGGATCAACACGCTCTCATCGGGCACGGCCGGGATGACTTCATAGTATTTGACTCGGAAGGCCAAGAGAAGGCTCGAGGGACGGGTTTCTTCGTGTTCGATGGTCTCAAGCCCCTCAAAGGACTCCTGTTCGCTAGTCTTAGGGATGGGAGTACCTGGGTAAGCAACTTCTCAGTACTGAATGAACTCGTGCGTACACCCCTAGTCGCTGACGACGAACTTCGGAGAGCCGGACAGACACGCACTGGGGTTCGTGGACCTATCGTGGTCGAAATAGGTGGGCAAGTCTCGCCTAATCCGACTGACCCAGGTGTCATTCACAGCGGCCAGTGCCCAGGCGACTTTGACCCTAATCCTCTTCGCAACTACGGTCCACAATTTCCGCAGCGATAAAGGAGGGCGCCGCCCTTCGACGCAAAGGGGTCACGCTGCTTCTGCAGTAGGGAAATGGGACGAGGCCATGGCCTCCCTGCCCCAAGGCTGGCAGGCGGGCCATCACGAGGGCGACGATGCCAGCCGGGTCCGACATCGGCTGCTGGTGCGCTGCGATGGGGCTGGCTAAAGCAGGCAGGTGGTGTACGGGCTGGCTGCGCCAACCTGCTGTTCTCGGTGGGGATGCCGGCTTCTGAGGCCTTTTCGGCCGAAATCCGGCGGGTCCCCCGGGACGCCTGGCAGCCGGCGGTGACGAACGATGGTCAGCCCCGGATTGGCGCACAGGTGGCCGAGCTGGCCCTGACCCCAGCCCGGGCGCCGGCGGGGACCGGGTGATCGTGCGGCGCGAGCGGGCCCACCCCGGCGCAGCTGCGCCTGTGGGACCATGGCGGCTGGCGCCACCAGGCACCATCCTCGCCAACCTAGACGACGCCACATCATCGAGGGCCGCCACCGCGGCACGTGTCAACGTCGAGAACCGCATCAAGGCCACCAAAGGCAGCGGTCTGGAGCGCCTGCCATTCACCGTCTTCGCCGCCAACGCCGCCTAGTTGGAAAGCGTGCTGGTTGACCCGCCTGCTCCTGGCAGCTGGGCCCAGACGCTGGTAGGCGATTCGCACCACTCCTCACCGGCGATCCCGCCCTGCGTCGCCGCAACACCCCTCTCGTCTCACCAAAAGCACTGCGATTACCCCCACTAGCCACGCAAAACTATCGCGCTCCGTCTCCCAACCAGAAAAAATGACAGCAGCGTGAGCTGCGAGCTGCTACTGAAGGATCGCGGTTAACCGCGGTCCTTGCCGGCGGCGAGTTCCATCATCTCGCCCCGCGAGAACCCAGCGAGGAGCGCGTAGACGTCGGCGAAATCACGGCCTTCAGCGGTTTTCAAGATCGTTTCGGGGTGGAATCCAGGGGAATCCAGTGGTATCCAGTGACACGAAATAGGCCGATGACCTACGGAGACACGCGAATGTAATCATTCGTCGACTTTGCGGTTCTCAACGTCTTGCGGACCCTGTGCGGACCCGAAAGTCCTGGGGCCGCTGTCGCGTCGCAGGTCGCCAATCCCGATCGCTGGCCTCGAGTCGGGTTGCTGCCTCGATCGCCCGAGTGCCGCAGCAATCCCGACGGGCCTGCAATCCTGTAGGGCTTGTCTCGCGCAAGCGCATCTCGGCGCCGAGAGCAGTAAGGTCTCTCCCGGTCGTTGCAATCCTCGTCCCCGGGGGAGCGAGCAACGAGATGCGGCCCTTTCAGACCTCGGAGTCGAGGCTTTCAAGCCGTGAAAGTTCGAGCGAGCCCTAACGATGCGCGGGTCCAAGAGAACGCACCGACCTTTCACATTGTGAAAGGGTTCCCTATTGGACACTCTTACACTTCAAGGGCCTCGTCATCCGTATCGGGACGGGGAGGTGACCAATGATCGCCGTACCGTTCCCAGGCGCGGAGCGCATCTGAAGCGTGCCGCCGAGGGCGTCGAGACGGTCGGTCATGTTGGTGAGGCCGTGGCCTTTGGGGGTGGTGGTGGGGTCGAAGCCGACCCCGTCGTCGACGACTTCGAAGGTGAGCTGCCCGTCGGCGTAGGTGAGGCGGACGGTGACCTGTGACGCTTGGGCGTACTTGACGGCGTTCTGGATGGCTTCGAGCACGCAGAAGTAGACCGCGGCCTCCACCTCCTGCGAGTAGCGGCCCACCCCCTCGCCCTCAACGGTGACGGGGATGGGGGCTTTGGCCGCCC
>JALZBR010000004.1 GCA_030863485.1 Actinomycetota bacterium | reverse complement strand
CCCTGATCCAGGCCGCGGCGGCCCCCCCTAGGGCTCACTATCAGGGGAGGGTTTGCTCGAGCGGGGGTTATGCAAAAAAGAGGCAGCCCGAAGGACCGCCTCTTTTCTTGCCCGATCTTTGTGTTCTTAGAGCCTTCTGGTCCCCTCGTCGTCGCTGCGCGTCGAGCCGGTGTTCGGCACATACGTTGCGTTCTCCTGAGGCGTGGTGGGAGGCGTGGAGGTCGTTCCTCCACCGCCGTCGTGGCTGCCGCCTCGCGCCCGCTCGGTTGCGGCCGCTTCGCGTGCGCGTTCCGCGGCCGCCGCGTGCTCGCGCTCTGCGTGGTCGTGACGCTCGCGGACGTCCACCTCGTGCGCCTGGTTCCGACGCTGTTCGAGCACCTCTTCGTGACGCTCCTGCTCCACACGACGCTCGAGCTTCGTGTGCCAGCGCGACCCGAGGATCCCTCCGAGGATCGACGCCAGGAACATCACGCCGATCGTGATGGCCGCAAGGCCGATGCCGTATTCGATCGAGGTGTAGTCACCATCTACCTGCAGCTGCTGTGTGGGGTTGGCGACGTTGAACTCCTCGCTGGCCCCCAGCGCCCACGTGATGCCGCCGACCAGCACGGCCAGCACGATGGTGCCGATCGGAACCAGCAAGCCGTTCAGGAAGCCCGAGCCTCGACCCATGCGCCCGGCCGTATAGCCGCCCCACAAGAATGAAAGGAACAAGGCAACGAGCAGTGCGATGCCGCCCGCGATCCCCGCATCTACCGCGTCGCCCTGGGCCAGCTCATCGGCCGAGACGCCCGTGTTGCTGAGCACGGCGCCGACGATGGAGGACAGCAGGAAGAACGCGCCGAACGCGACCAGAGCGCCGGTGAGGATCGTCGCGATCGACACCCCTCCGCGCGCTGCAATCGGTCGTTCGTGGACCTCGGTGCCGTGATCGGCCCGAGTGTCTTTTCCTCTTCCGAACATCGCGTCCCCTTTCCGATTGGACTGGTTAGCCTTAGGCTTCCCCGCATCCAGGGCGGTCAAACCCTGTTGATCACGGAGCGCATCCATCCGATATCTCGTTGTAGTCGACGGCGAGCACTACCCCCCGGTCATAGAGGCCGCCCTGGAACAGGTCGAGGCCGAGGGGCACGAGATAGTTGGGGGCGTTGTCGCGGGCGGGACCGAGAAGCTGCCCGAGGGGGGGCGGATCGAGCTCGAGGGCGTGCGGCTTCGGGCGGGGGGTGACCCCCGGTCCCTGCTGCATGAGGCCATCGTCGAGCTGGAGCCCGAGGCCGTGCTCGACCTCTCCGACGAGCCCGTCCTGGATTACCGCAGGCGTCACGAGATGATCTCGATTGCGCTGAATCTCGAGGTGGGCTACGACGGCGCTGACTTCGGCTTTCGGCCCCCTCCCCGCCCCAAAGTCGCCACCATGCCCTCACTGGCGATCATCGGAACCGGCAAACGGACGGGGAAGACTGCGGTGGCGGGCTTTGCCGCCCGAACCCTGAAAGAGGCTGGCTACAGGCCCGGCGTGGTCGCCATGGGCCGGGGGGGCCCACCCGAGCCGGAGATCCTCCACGGCGAGAACGTGGACCTGACGCCGGCCGATCTTCTCGAGCTGGCCGACTCGGGCAAGCACGCTGCCTCCGACTACATCGAGGACGCCCTCTTGGGCCGGGTCCCGACCGTCGGCTGCCGGCGCTGCGGCGGCGGTTTGGCCGGAGGTGTCGAGGTCTCGAACGTCGCCCAGGGGGTCGAGATGATCAACGATCTCGACTGCGACGTGATGCTTCTGGAGGGATCGGGGTCGGCGATCCCGCCGGTGCACGCGGACGCAACGGGCCTCGTCATCCCATCCAACGTGCCCCTGGAGTACCTGGCCGGATATCTGGGCCCCTACAGACTGTTGCTTGCTGACTTCGTGGTCGTTACTATGTGTGAGAACCCTTTCGGGAGCTCTTCCCAGATCTCCGCAATCGTTTCCCACGTGCGTGACGCGTGGCGCCCCACTGGGGAACACCGGGAACCTGCGGACGAGATCCAGGTGGTGTGCACCGTCTTCCGCCCAAATCCAGTGCGCCCGGTCGTGGGTGCGAACGTCTTCGTCGCCACGACTGCACCGGAGGCGGCGGCCGACGGGATCAAGCGCCACCTGGAGGAGGAACACCGATGCCGGGTGACGGGGATCACCCACTCACTTTCCGACAGGGCGAGATTGAAGGCGGAGTTAGCCGCAGCCAAGGGGGGTGCGGACGTTCTTCTTTGCGAGATCAAGGCAGCCGGGGTGGACGTGGCTACCCGGCAGGCTTTGGAAGAAGGGATGGAAGTCGTCTACATGGACAACATTCCACAGGGTCTGGAAGGTCACGACCCCAAAGCGGCCGTAGAGCGCGGCGCTGCACTTGCGTGCGAAAGGTTCGAGAGAGAACGAGGATGAGCGATTCACTGCGGAAGCAGATCCTGGTGGGGGAGAGCGAGCGCGAGTTGCCCTATTCGAAAGGGCTTACGGCTTCGTCACTCATGATCACCGGCTTGGGCCCCGGGCCCGCTTACGCCGTTGCCAACAAGGTAGAGGAAGTGCTGTTGGAGTCCGGTCGCGATTCCATCTCGCAAAAGGACCTCCACGAGCTGACTCTCGACGTTCTGCGCCGCCAAACAGGTGAGAAATACGCGGAGGCCCTGCTTAAGTGGCAGGCGGTGACAAGCCTCGACGTCCCATTGATCATCCTGATCGGCGGGGGGACGGGCGTGGGCAAGTCCACCATCGCAACGCACTTAGCGAGCCGTCTGAGCATCACTCGCGTCATCTCGACCGACGCGGTGCGCGAGGTGCTTCGAAGCGCCTTCACTGCCGAGATGTTCCCAACGCTGTACGCGTCGTCGTTCGAGGCCGACAAGGCCGTCCGTCAACCCATCCCGCACTCGGGGGATCGGCTGGTCATCGGCTTCCGGGAGCAGGCTGCGGCGGTTGCAGTTGGGGCGCGAGCTCTCATAGAGCGCGCCATCGCAGAGGGGACCGACCTCATCATGGAAGGCGCCCACCTCGTGCCCGGTTTCCTCGAAGGAGTCGACACCGAGAACGCGGTCATCGTGCCGCTGCTCCTGGTGGTCGAGGACGAGGAGCGTCATCGGAGCCATTTCTATTGGCGGACGCGCGACTCGAGCCGGCGCGGCGGCGACCGCTACCTCGAGAACTTCAAGAAGATCCGTCGCCTGCAGAAGTACATGATCTCGTCGGCATTGATGCGAGAGGTGCCCATCGTTTCGCACGACGATCACGACCAAACGCTGTCTCAGATCATGGACTACATCATCACGAGGGCATTCGCTGCCGTTGAGGGGCGAGAGAACGTACAGGAGGACCAGGAGCTGCTCGAGAGAGCGGTCGAGGTCGTCGATCAACAGAAAGAGAAAGGAAACGCCGAACGTGAAACTGTCGCTTGATACGGCGAAGCTCGATGAGATCCGGGAAGCACAGCGGTGGGGCGTACTCCGAGGAGTTACTACGAACCCGTCCCACATCGCCGGCGCGAACACCGATTTCCTGCCCCTGGTGAAGGAGATCTGCTCGATCGTTGAGGGCGACGTCTCGATCGAGACCACCTCCGACAAGGCGGAGTTGCTCGTTAGGCAGGGCCGGGAGATCGCCCAGATCGCGGAGAACGCAGTCGTGAAGATCCCGATGATGCCGGAAGGACTTGCGGCCACACGGGCGTTGTCGGATGAGGGAATAAAGGTGAACGTCACATTGGTTTTCAGTGCTACGCAGGCAATCCTGGCGGCTGAGGCCGGCGCGTATATCGTTTCACCATTCTTGGGTAGGCTTGACGACATCGCCAGCGACAGCATGGCGCTGTTGGCAGATGTCTGCGAGATCTACGCGGTACAGGGTTACGAGACTCAGGTTCTAGCTGCAAGTCTTCGCCACCCCCTCCACGTGAAGGAGGCCGCGCGTATGGGATCAGACATCGCGACCATGCCATTCAAGGTCTTTCAGTCGCTGGTCAAACATCCCCTAAGCGACGCAGGTTTCAAGAGGTTCACCGACGACTGGGAAGCGGCAAAGCCGAACTTGGGCGAGCTCCTTCCCTCGATGCAGGAGGCATAAGAAGTGTCCGAACGCCTGGACCGCTCGGTCC
>JALZBR010000187.1 GCA_030863485.1 Actinomycetota bacterium | reverse complement strand
GAAGTCGATAAGGCGAGGGATAACATCAACTACCAGCCCCGAAGCCGTCGAAGCTCCAAGCACGAAACTGGCTGGACCTGATGGACGGATCGCGAATGAGAAGCATCCTGAGAAGCCAGACAAGACGACTCTTATGTTGAAGAAATCCTTGCTGCGCCACCGCTCTCGGAGTCAGCGCCTCGTCGTGCGCTGCGGCGCGACGAATTCGGTAACGATTAGCGCCCTACGGTCGCGACCGTCACTCGGGACAAATTAGGCAGCGTTGATTGTAGGCGCGGCGTTCCCCTAAGATTCGCCCACGGAACCTCGGCCGTTGCGGGCAAGGCGTCGAATGCATCTTCTGGCAGGAGCATCGTGAGCACTAGCGCCGGAAGGCGGCGCTACGCCCATACAGCTGACGTCGTCTTGCTGGCGGTTCTCCTACTTGGTGCGCTCCTCGCGTATCTGGTGGACTTTCTGTCCCGGGGTCGTTCACCTTTCGCCCCTCTGGCGCTGGGACTCGTACTCGCCCTGATCCCACCAGCCGTTTGGTTGACCTTCTTTTACCGACGAGACCGGCTCGAGCCAGAGCCGCTTAGCTTGGTAGCGACCGTTTTCGTGGCGTCTGCATTGGTGGCGTCAGGTGTGGCAGAGCCTCTGATCCGGTTGCTACCTCAAGACTTGACGGGGTTCCGTGCCCTTGTTGCCTCCATAACAGTCATCGGCGTCATTCGCGAATTCTCGAAGTATCTCGTGGTCCGTCTGCTGCCGGGGTCGTCGGGAAACATAAACGAGCGAGCCGATGGTGTCGTCTACGGGACGACGGCTGGGCTCGGTTATGCGACCGTTCTGAACCTCCAGTTCGTGATCACGTCGGGGGGCACGGCGATTGGGCCCGGCTTCATTTGGATGTCGGTCGTGGCACTTGCTCACGCCGCTCTCGGAGGGATGGTTGGGTACCTCTGCGCCCGGGACCTAAGGGAACAAACACCCCTCTGGTGGTTGCCGGCCGGACTGCTTGTCGCAGCCTCCCTGGACGGCATTTTCTTCACGGTTCGCTCGGAAGTTGTTGACGCCACGAACCGACCAGCGACAGGAGCTCCTGGAGCAAGCCACGGATCTTTGCTAGGCATCCTCCTCGCCGCAGTCGTTGCCTTCGTCATCTCCTGGCTACTCGCACGAGCCATGGCGCGCGAAGAGCCGCGATCATCAGCGTGAGCACGAGAGCCGTGCAGCGAACAAGCACTGCATCCCTCTTCCTGACCTCCGTAGTCGCCGTGGTAACTGTCGTAGTTGGGTGGCTGTTAACGGCGCTGACAGGAACACCGGTCAGGGCAGTCGACTTAGGGGTCGCTCGTTTGGAGATCCCGGCCAACTGGATCCTGGACAGAAGCATCCCCAATCTGCTTGCGGTGGCCTCGGACCCGGCGGGTGACGCTCGTCTGATCGTTGCAAGCGGAACATCATCGGAGCCGGAAGTCGAGGCCGATAAGTTCGAGGTCAGCGAGGGTTACGGGTTGCCGTTTTTCATCCGCGATTCGTCGGTGTCGAAAGACGGCGACTGGATGGTGGACTACAGATTCGTTTCCGAACGGCCGGGCGGCCCGACTGTAATGGCGGGGAGAGCCCTGTTCGTGAAGACCTCTCGAGCCCTGCTCTCGCTCACGCTTGAGGCTCCAGTAGAGCAATTCGAACCGCGACTTCCCGTGCTCGACGAGGCGAGACGGAGCCTTCGGTGATTCGGCGACTAAGGGTGACTGCGAGCCTGGCGGCTTTGGCGTGGGCGATGACCGGCGCTCTTGGAGGAGTTGGCGTAGAAACGGGTGGCCCCGGCCTGCCCAGTGCCCGAGGTGCGGAAGCGCCGCCCAGGGGAAGTCTGCAGAGCATCAAAAGTGCGACGGTCAGCGTGTTGATGGCGGATATGCAAGGAGATCGACTTGTCATCAGCGGAGGCGGGTCGGGGTCAATTGTGAGTAGTGACGGCCTGATCCTCACCAACGCTCATGTAGCGACCCCCGCCGCACCTGGCCTCCCGATGCTTTACGGACCGCCCACTCGCCCCAATCCAGCAAGGTTAATCATTGCCCTCGTAACAAATGAAGACGAGCCGCCGAAGGCGACTTACTTTGCCGAGCCAGTCGTGTCGGAGGGGTATCTAGACCTGGCAGTAATTCGAATCAGCGCCGACTTGGAAGGACGGCCTGTTTCCGGCCTCAACCTCCCAACTATTCCGATAGGAGACTCCGACCGGGTATCGGCAGGCGAGGATCTGACCGTCTTCGGTTTTCCAGGTATCGGGGGTGAAACGCTTTCTGTAACACGAGGGATCGTCTCCGGGTTTCTCCGCGATGACAGGCTCCGGATCAATCGTGGGTGGATCAAAAGCGATGTGATCATTCGGCCAGGAAACTCTGGCGGCGTCGGCGTCGATTCCTCCAACCGGTTGATCGGCGTTCCCACTAGAGGCGCGGGACAAGGGATAGAACAGCTCCGGCCGATCAATTTGGCGAAACCGCTCATCGCTGACGCAGCGGCGGGCAGGCGCTACGTGGGCTTCAAGCCGCTTGTGGGTGGTACGGGAAACGAGACGCTCACCTTCAATCGTTGGGGAACCAGACTTCAGAGGGACGACTGTATTACCGAGCCTGTCTCTGCTTACCCATCTGGATCCACCTCCGCCATTGCCGAGTTCTCCTACAACGGGTTCACGGACGGCGAGGATCTCATCGTCACGTGGGCGGTTCCAGGAGAGCGGGCAAGGGTGACGTTCGTTGAAACCTGGGATAAGGGGTCGTCCGGCCAGTGCTTTTCTCTAGCCCTGAACAGTCGAGGCAGCCCGCTGCGTGACGGCCCCTACGAGCTGACGGTTTTCGCAGGACCCAGTGCCAGGCCAGTTGCGAAAGTAAATGTCACGGTTGGTGGCTCAAGGCAGGCCGCGGCGGGGGGAGCTGTGACGGCGACGGGGCTGATTATCGACGCACAGAGCGGACAGCCGATCCCGGGAGCTGGGGCCGCATTTCTCAAGCCTGGAACCGACCTCGACACCTGGGCGGCGAATCCCACTGCCGAGGCGGTAGCGGCAGGGGGTACATCTGGCCGAGATGGCCGCGTTGCCTTCTCCGCTCCCCTTGTAAGAGGAGTGGATTACCCGTACCTCAGTTTCGCCGAGGGGTACGTGGTCAACGCGGGGTGTTGTTTGCGCCTTGCCGAGAACAGCCCGAATCCAATCGAAATCACCTTTAAGCTGACGAGACGCGGCCCCGGTTAAGGGGCCGTTACTGCGTTACACCCACGCCTAGACAGTTGCGAAGGCAGGGCGGGACGCGTCTTTCGGAGCTTTAAGGCGAGGGCAAAGCTGCCTTTTCAATCCCGTGTCCAAAGTGCTAACTTTCTGATTGGTTGTCGCCCTGTAGAGGTGTCAATTGGAAGGCGAACGAAGCCGACAAGGTTCCGTACCTTTCTTATTGAACCTATTCGGCCTCGGACTGACTCTTCCCTTAGTCGGAAGGGCTTACGAGGAAGCCGGATTCAGCCC
>JALZBR010000332.1 GCA_030863485.1 Actinomycetota bacterium | reverse complement strand
CCCTTCTTCAGAGCCGTCAACCCGGCTTGTGTATTGATTAAGTCGAAGACCGGTGAACTTGAGGGACCCACGCAGAAGAGATCGTACTCCGCTTGCTTTCGCCGCGAACGGCCGAATCTAGTGGCCGAAGGGTTAGACCGGGAATATCCGCAACGGTTATTGGTCGATCCGGGAATGAGTGAGGAGGGATTCATCGGTCATGACGGCCGCTACTTGCGAAATAAAGCAGGGCGGTTAGTTACTACTCCGAATCGATACCCATGGCGAGCGCCTTGTGGCCATCTCGAGAAGCCGGGATCGCGGGCAGCCTCTTGGTACTTCAAATCTGGCGGGGTTGCAATTGCTTGTTCCTCGGTGATGGCGTCGCCGGTGCTTCTACCTCATCCCCATTTCCGGTAGTTCGGAGAGAAGACGGTGACGTACTGCACACGTGGCGCCGCGGAGTCGATTGGTGGTGTCGCGTTTGCCCTTTCGTCGGCGCTCGCGGCACCTCTCGATCGGTAGAGGGGAGCAAGACAGGAGGCTGAAAACAGACGCAAAGGCACCGGCACCCCGGCGGAGTCTTTCCTGCCAAAAGATCTGGTCAGAGGGGTGAGCCCGAGGCCCGGTGACGAACCTGTTTGCCGAGTGGTCGCACGATGGTCGGTGCATTGCCTGCATCGAAGTCTACGGGCCCGGGGCACGGAGGAATCATCGGAGGGACCGATGAGTTGAGCACGGCCAGGTCGTCTAAAGGCGTGACACGCGCGATGGGGGATGGGCCCGCCGTTCCCCACAAGGCTGAAGGGAGATGTCATGCGCAAGCTCTCGGTGAACACGTTCGTCTCGCTCGACGGCGTCATGCAGGCGCCCGGCGGACCCGAGGAGGATCGAAGCGGGGGTTTCACCCACGGAGGATGGTCGGTGAACTACTGGGACGACAAGATGATGAGCGTGATGGATGAGTACATGGGCAAACCGTCCGAGCTGCTGCTCGGGCGCAGGACCTACGAGATATTCGCTGCCCACTGGCCCCACGTCACCGACGACCCGGCCGCCGACGCACTCAATGCTGCTCGGAAGCACGTCGCCTCACGCACGCTCGAGAAGGTCGAGTGGCAGAATTCGACGCTTATCGAGGGGGACGTCGCCGATTATGTTCGCAAGCTCAAGGAGCAACCCGGCCCGGAGATTCAGGTGCACGGCAGCGGGAACCTGGTCCAGACGCTGCTCGCGCACCACCTCGTCGACGAGCTCCGGGTCTGGACTTTTCCGCTTTTGCTCGGCACCGGAAAGCGCCTGTTCGCCGAAGGTACGATAGCGGCGGGCCTGAAGCTCGTCGACACGAAGACCTCGACCACGGGCGTCGTGATCTCGACCTATGACCGAACAGGAGACATCCAATACGGGTCCTTCGCGCTCGAGGAGCCGACCGAGGCCGAACTTGAGCGACGGCGTCGAGCGGGGCAAGACTGAAAGGCGTGCGATGCGCGAATCGACCATTGGGGTCGCCAAGGCGCAACAGGGAGCGCGCCGCTCTTCCTGCATTGTGTGGACTGGGGAACAACGTCAGTGCATTACAGCACCGCACTTCCTCACAGGGGCAGCGTTAGCAGCTTCAAGACTCCAGACGCCTGTTTCGCGATCCCTCTGCTTCGGCGGCGTCTGTAAGGACCGTAGTTGGGTAAAGGTTTGGGCGGGGAGTCCAAAGCTCTGGCAAATTGTTCGATGACAGGCCAATGCCGAATGAAAGGGGGAGGGGCTCCCGGCCCCGCTCAGTGATGTCGAATCTTCAGGACGTTGGAAGCAATGATTTTCGTGGCGAGGTCCTCGAATCGGGCACGCCGGTGCTTGCAGATTTCTGGGCGGACTGGTGCGGACCGTGTCACCTAGTGGCGCGTGAGATCGAGTCTCTAGCGGAAGAAATGGATCGCCACGTCAAGTTTGTGAAGATCAACATCGATCAGGAACCGGGCATCGCGGAGCAATATGGCGTGCGCTCCGTCCCGACCCTCATTGTGTTCGAGGGCGGAAGGGAGACTTCGCGGCTGGTGGGAGCCCATCCGAAGCTGATCATCAAGACCATGCTTCCGCCCAGCGCGGTGCAGGCTGCAGACCGCGCAAGCTCTGAGTAGGCCGCGTCACGGCCGCATGTCGCACCGCAGCTAGTGTCAGGATAAGGACACCGTTCGGAATGGAGCAGTCGGCCGAAGACCCCCTGACCGCGGGGGCGGGGCACCGAGCGAGGTCTACAGGGTTAACGAGGCAAGACGGCGCTCGGCGTCCTAAACCCTCGGCGTCGGAGTTTTGTTTACTCCTCGATTTTCACTCCCCGCCAGAAAGCCACTCGGTCTTCGATCTTCTTAGCGAGTAACGATGCCTCGGGGTAGTACCAGGCCGCGTCGGGATTCGTGTGTCCGTCGACCTCGACGGTGTAGTAGGAGGCCACGCCTTTCCAAGGGCACACGGAGTGCGTCGGGCTCTCTCGGAAATACTTCTCGTTCAATGATTCTTTCGGGAAGTAGTGGTTGCCCTCCACAACGACGGTGTCGTCGCTTTCCGCGAGCACCGCTCCGTTCCAAACCGCTTTTGGCATTGTCATCGCCTCCTAGGCACTTCCTGCTTGTCTTATCGGGGATGGAACCAGCCCAGTCCCGTCCTGCTTCCACCCTGATCGCGTCCGCTTGATTCCAGCCTAGGCGTGCAAGAGGCGTAACGGGGCAGGTAACGACACCCTTGTAAAAGAAGCAGCGTCGCCATCCCATCCGGGAACGCTCGCAGGCACAGTTGATTCCGCGCTCGGCATGCCGCCCCTCGTCCGGCGCCATGAGGACATATCCTCAGATGTATGTCTGGGCCTTCGGTCCTCGTCTGGGCCGACTACATATGACCGTTCTGCTATGTCGCCCTGGAGCGGGCGGCGTGGCTCGAGCGCCGGTACGGCGCCGCGGTCGTTTGGCTTCCGTTCGACCTGCATCCCGAATACCCTCCTGAAGGAATCCCCCGGAAAGAGCTGGAGGCGCGTTACGGCGAGGGCTTTCACAGGGGGGTCCGGCAGCTGATCGAACAGGCGGGCTTTAGCTACGACCCGCCGGACGTAATCCCGAATTCAAAGCATTCATTGGAGTTGGCGGAGCTCGCCAGAGACGGAGGACGGTTTCGAGAGGTGCACAGCCTCCTCTTCGGAGCGTACTGGTCGCAGCACCTGGACATAGGGGACCCGAACGTCTTGGAGGAGATTGCTCGACGGGCCGGTGTCGATCCTGCCGAGGCTCGGCAAGCTTTCTCCGACGGACGGTACGAGGAGCGCATTGCTTTCACAACTAAGGCCGCCCTCGACCTTGGCGCTGGCGGAGTGCCGACATGGTTGATCGACGACAAGCTACTGATCTCGGGAGCCCAACCTCACGAGATGTTTGAGCAAGGCATGTCGAGGCTAGGCCACCAGCCGTTGGCAGGTAGTGACGGCGGGTGAGGGAGGGGTTCGTTAAGAGCGTTGCGAAGCGTCTGGGCGTTCCCGTCTCAACGGTATGGATGTCGGAAAAATAAAAGGACAACTAGCTAATCCACCGCAGAGTTGTCGAATCTGCGCTTGACTCTCGTTAAGTCTCCCTACGGATGAGTGAAGCAGACGTGATCGTCATCGGCGCAGGGCACAACGGCCTTGTCGCTGCCTCGTATCTCGCCCGCGCCGGGCTCTCGGTGCTCGTGCTGGAGCGTCGTCCGCTGGTGGGAGGCGCAGCCGTCACCGAGGAGCTCATG
>JALZBR010000326.1 GCA_030863485.1 Actinomycetota bacterium | reverse complement strand
CCCCCCCCCGAGGACGACACGTCCACGGGTTAGAAATGGGCGGCGGCCATTAGCCCTCGGCACGGATCCCGCCCGTAGGGTCGGGCCATGCGAGACCGGTTGAAGTTCGACGAGGACGCTATCGCGTGCGCCGTTCGTAAAGCGGCCGCGCCTGCGCTCCGCGAGATGGCCGCCGATATGGAGCGGGTACTGAAAAACCTCTCAAGCGAGCAACAGGGCAGGCCCCTCGACGAGGTCAAGCCAGCCCTTCAAGGGGAATTCGCCCGGCATGGCTGGACCATCACAGAGCCCGAGTTGACTGCATACGCGGAGGCCATCGCCAGTGGGCAAAGGATAAGGGTCCAGAGCGAGCTCTGACCCTGGGCCCCTAATGCGGGACTTCGAGGACGGGGAACCCGGTCGGGTCGACCTCAGGCTGCCGCCAGGTACCCTCCAACCGTTGTTCTTCTTCGTTCGTCGAGTTCGACTTGCGGCGTTGGCCGTCTCCACAGCCAGCCGTAGATCCGCTCCAGGAAGGTCTCCTCGTTGAGTAGGTCTTCGTCGGCAGCAACTTCGGTCTGGCGCCGGCGCAGCTCACGCAAGGGCTCCGCCTTTGCTTTCCCAGCGAGCTGCGAGCCGACGGCTGCGACCTACCGGGAAGATCCGCCCTGGGCCCTAGCGGCGCCCTCCTCTGCTCCCGTGACCAGCTCGAGCTCGCCAAGGACCCAGCCGTTGAGAGTTCGAGCGCTGCCACCCGATCGTCGGGTCACGCGCGATACTTGCGGGCAGGTGCGCAGCCCCGCACAGCGCGAAGGCCGCCTCGCCACGCTTGAAGCGGCTACGCCAAGGGAGAGGGCATGGTTGAGGAGCGACTGGACGAGGCTGTCGCAGTCGGTCGCGACGATTCGCGGGTGAGCCTGCATCCCCTTGGATTCAAGGAGGCCCTTGCCGCGCCACCGGCACTCAGGCCTCCGAGTCCGGACGAGGACGGGAATCACCATGTCTACCGCTGAGCACCTTCCAGGCGCTGGCGCAAGCGAAGAAGCGGCGGACGAGGAGCGTCTGCGCAAGAAGATGGAGCAGTACTCGTGCGACCCCACCATGCAACGTCGGTTGGCTTGGGTGAAGGAGGGGCTAGCCGACAACTCGCTTGCTCCCCGGTTTCCTAACTGATCGGTAGTCGATCCCACAGCTGTGGTCCCCGCTTGGCGCGTTCTCTGGGACAACGCGCGAGAAGAGTGGCTGGAAGAATCGAACCCAACAAGGGACCAGTACCTAAGAGTCTGCGAATGGGTGTGGGAATGCATTGCAGCGGGACCACCGGTAGCGGTTGTCTCGCCTACTGATCCTTCTATGCGGTTGGCGGCCGTGGAAGGTGCTCAGACGGACGCCCTCTTCGTCGTCTGGCCCGCTCAGATGTACCCGCTTCCCACCATGTACGTGATGAAGCTGAGCCAGCAATAGTGGTCCACCGCTCAGGCCGGGCTAGTTGTAATAATCAGGGTTATGTCAGCCGCACGATCGGGTCCGGCTTCCGGCTGGTAGCGGTCACTCCTTACGCCTTGCGGACACGTAGGAGGGCGACGTACGGCCCGGCTTCATTGACTATGTAAGTCACCCTGAATCCGGAGGGGACAAGGTCCTCGAAGACCTCAAAGTCAAACACCGGGCGACGGTTGCGGCGAGGTGGGCCAGTGTCGACCCAGGCAAAGAGGTCCTCGTTGAGCGCCGCTCGCTCCTCGTCGCTCAGCTGTTGGAAGTCGGGTTCCGAGGCGGCTGTGGCAAAAACCCGCCAGCTCACCTACGAGTTCGAGGCCCCTGGAGGTACGCGAGGAAGGATTCCTTGTCCGTGAAGCCGGGCGTTGTGCCGTTCTCAATGTCTTTGATCGACGCCCTGATGGCTGCGGCTACCTTTTCCTCCCCGACGTCTGCAATCCACTCGTCGAGGGATGGCGTACCTGTCTGGGGGTCGACTGCTGCCATCGCGACAAGCGTAACCCCGGTGGCGCCGTGTGATGGTGTTCTCGAGCCAGGGCAC
>JALZBR010000314.1 GCA_030863485.1 Actinomycetota bacterium | reverse complement strand
TAGGCCTTCCGGTGCCATCCCGTGACCAGGTGCAGCGGGAACGAAGCCGAAGAACAAGTACCGGGAGTTGACCAGGAAGGTCGTGAGGGCGATGGTTGCGGTGGGGGCGCCGGCGGCCAGCATCCCGACGAGGAGGAGCTGACAGACCCGGCGAACATCAGCCCCGAGATGACCGGCGCCAGCCACCAGGGGAAGCCATCGGCGAGGTGGGAGACATTAGGAAGTTCAAGTCCAAGGCTGCGTTCGGCCACATCACCGGCACGGCCCCCATCCCCGCCTCTTCGGGGGCTGTAGTCAGGTATCCGTTGAACAGGGCGGGCAATCGCCGCCTCAATCACGCCCTTCATTTCATCGCCCTGACTCAGGCCAGAATTCATCCCGCGGCCAAAGAGTACGTCGGCAGAAAGAGCTCAGAGGGAAAGTGGAAGCGGGAGGCGATGAGGTGCCTTAAGAGGCAGCTAGCGAACGTGGTCTATCGCCAGATGAAGGCGGATGCTCAGACCGCCGTCACGCAGCACCCGATCTCCCCCGGAGAGACCGCAATTGGTAGCCTGACAGAGTAGAAGGTCACCTCCTTGCGAGGTCTCGAAGGCGCTAAAGTCGGCCGCTGACCGGAAATTAGCAGGATGGCGAGAACCGGAATTCGGAGTGGCTGGTGCTGCGGGGGCCTCGACCGGGAAGCGTCCAAGCGCGTCTAGGACCCCAACGACGCCCATTTCTTGGCGATAGTCAGGAAGGCGACTACGTCGAGACCGTCAACTGCTGCAGCTGTCTACGGGCGGTCTCGACCTCCAGAGCCGATCCCGCAGCATCACCGAGCGCGGCGAGTGCGTCGGCCAACCGGAGTCTGGTTCGCGCGGTCTCGTATGGTGCCTCGGCTTCGCGCCAGAGGCGACAGGCGAGGCGGAGGTGCGCCGTGGCCGCGCCGGCATCGCCGCTCGCCAGAGCGACGGCTCCTGTCGCGCACGCCGACGCCGCCCGGAGCGCCGTGGCCCCGTACTCCTCGCTGCTTAAAGCGAGCTCCGTGGCCGCTTCGTGCGCCCGGTCGGTTTGGCCGTTGGCCAGAGCGATGTCAACCGCCGCCGGCAATAAGCGGGTGCGACTGAGCCGATCGCCGGAAACCTCGGCTAGCGCAGCCTCGATGGAGGCCGCGGCCTCGGCGGCCTCACCTCGGGCGAGGCACAGCAGGGCTCGCCCCGGCTCCGGAAGCATCCCGAGCTCCTGCGCCCGGCAGAAGTACTCCTCGGCCTGATCGAGGTTTCCCAGGCGCAGGTGCAGCTCGCCGAGCTCATAGGTTGCCAGCCCTGTGTGGCCAAGGTCGAACTTTTCGCTCTCGGCGCAGGCGGCCCTAGCCTGCGCTTCGCCCTCCACCCACTCGCCGCGGGCGATCAAGACGGCGGCTTCATGGGCCCGGCAGTCGCCAGGGAACCCGACCGTGCCGGTTTCCTCCTCCGTTGTACGGATCGCTGCCGTCCACTCCAGCGCCCTGCGGAAGTCGTACATGTCGAAGCAGGCGCACAGAGTGCGGCAATAAGTGATGCCGGTGGCGAGGGTGCCGAGCTCACCGGTGCTGGCGCTGGTCATCGCCTCGTCGAGCATGTCGAGGCCGCGCCGAACCTCCCCTTGGCGCACGAGCGCGAACCCCTCGAAGGTGAGGCCGAGCGCGATGAGATCGGGGTCGTCAAAGCGCTGGCCGATGCGGAAACCGTCTCGGGCGCTATCGATCGCGGCCTCCAGGTTCCCCGAACTCATCTGATCCAAGGCCGCAGTGCAGGCGAGCCAGCCGTGCTCCGGGCACTCGGGTTCGTCGGCTAGATGGCGACGGGCTTTGTTTAGCCATCCGGCTGCGGCCGCGCCGTTGAGCCGGATCACGTTGTTGATCACGAGCCCCAGGGCCACGCGTGCCGCGCCCCTTCGGTCGCCCGCTTTGAGGTAGAGGCCGTGGGCGGTCTGGCGGGCGGTCACGGATTCGTCGTGGTGGCCCGTCCATAGGGCCGCCTCGCCGAGCCCCTCCAGGTCTCCCGCGGCCAGTGTGGCGCCCTGGGAAGAGGCCTCGGTGAGGAGTGCGAATGCCTCCTCCCAGTTCTTCCGCAGCAGGGCCCGGCGGCCGGCCTCGAGCGGATCGGTGGTGGGAGTGGCGGCTTCCTCGACGCCGCCTCCGAGGTCGGCAACGGAGACTGCTCCGCGCTGGACCGCCTCGTTCGCGAGCCTGACGCGCCGCCGCTCCCCGCCCTCGTAGAGCCCGAATTTGTCATAGAGACGGAGCAGGTGCTGCTTGACTGCGGCGTCGGACACGACGAGCGCCTCGGCGATGCGATGCGTCGATGCCGGCTCCGTGAAAGCCACCGCACCGAGCATCGGCCGGCACAGCTCGATGAGGACATCGCGTTCCCGCCTGGTCAACGCCGGACAGTTGGAGCGATCCCCGTTAGGTGGCTCCACGCCATCCCTCCCTTACCAAATGGTAATAGCTCGCAGGCAAAGTATCACCGTCAGGGAGATTGGTGCGACCCCTCGTCCTTCCTATGGTTGTCGAAGGCAATTAACCCAACGGGAGGTGGTCAGAGATGTCGCTGCAGACCGAAGAAATGACAACTTACGACGACGTGCACCGGCGGAGCCTCGACGACCGAGAGGGGTTCTGGCTGGAGGCTTCCTCAGCGATCGACTGGGACGTGGCGCCCGGTCCCTCCGTACTCGACGACACGACGCCGCCCTTCTACCGATGGTTCCCAGGCGCCCGGCTCAACACGTGTTACAACGCACTCGACCGGCACGTGGAGGCGGGGCGAGGCGAGCAGGCGGCCCTCATCTGGGACAGTCCTGTCACTGGCTCCGGAGGGACGTACACCTACCGAAAGCTGCGCGACGAGGTGGCCCGGCTGGCCGGCGTTCTCCGCAACGCCGGGGTCAGGACGGGCGACACGGTCCTGTTGTACATGCCAATGGTCCCGGAGGCCGCGATCGGTATGCTCGCCTGCGCTCGCCTCGGCGCCATCCACTCCGTCGTCTTCGGCGGGTTCGCCCCGCCTGAGCTTGCGGCGCGGATCGACCACGCCCGGCCTAGGGTGATCCTATCGGCGTCGTGTGGGATGGAGGCGAACCGTGTGATCCCCTACAAGCCGCTCCTCGATGACGCCCTGGACCAGACTGCCCACACCCCAGACCTCTGCCTCATCCTCCAGCGGCCCCAGGCGACCGCCGAGCTCGTCGAGGGACGAGACCTCGACTGGGTCGATGCTGTCGCCGCCGCTGATCCTGCACCCTGCGCCAGTGTCGAGGCAACGGACCCCCTGTACATCCTCTACACGTCCGGTTCGACCGGCCGGCCGAAGGGTGTCGTCCGTGACAACGGCGGTCACGCCGTCGCTCTCCACTGGAGCATGCGCAACATCTACGGGGTGGCGCCGGGTGACGTCTTCTTGGCCACCTCCGACGTGGGATGGGTGGTCGGACACTCCTACATCGTTTACGCCCCCCTGCTGCTCGGGGCCACGACGGTTCTGTACGAGGGCAAGCCGGTCGGAACTCCCGATGCGGGTGCGTTCTGGCGCGTCATAGAGCAGCATCGGGTGAACGTCCTGTTCACAACGCCCACCGCCCTCCGAGCCATCAAGAAGGAAGACCCGAAGGGAGGGCACGTCGCCCGCTACGACATCTCGGGCCTCAGCCACATGTTCGTGGCCGGCGAGCGCCTCGACCCTGACACCTATCACTGGACGTCCGACCTGCTCGGCATCCCCGTGATCGACCACTGGTGGCAGACCGAGACCGGCTGGCCCATCGCGGCGAACTGCATCGGCCTTGGCGGGCTTCCGATCAAGCCGGGGTCGCCCACCAAGCCAGTGGCCGGATACGACGTTCACGTCCTCGACGACGAAGGCCGGGATTGCCCGCGCGGCCAGGACGGAGCAGTGGCGATAAAACTGCCCCTTCCCCCCGGGACGCTGCCGACACTCTGGAACGACGACAAACGATTCGTGGACTCCTACATGTCGCGCTACCCCGGCTACTACCTCACCGGGGACGGCGGCTATCTGGACGCTGACGGCTACCTCTACGTCATGGGTCGCATCGACGACGTCCTTACCATTTCCTCACACCGGCTCTCCACTGGGGCCATGGAGGAGGTTGTCGGCTCCCATCCCGATGTCGCTGAGTGCGCAGTGATCGGCGTGGACGAGGCGAAGAGCCAGGTCCCGGTCGCGTTGGTGGTCCTCAAGGCAGGCGCCGAACCCGACCCCTCGGAGTTGGAAACCGAGCTCGACGCGATGGTGCGCTACCGGATTGGGACCCACGCTTCTCTCAGCCGGGCGTACGTCGTCAGGCGACTTCCCAAGACGCGCTCGGGCAAGATCCTCCGGGCCACCTTGCGCCAGATCGCCAACGGGGCGGCCTACACGGTTCCGTCTACCATCGACGACCCCGCCATCCTCGACGAGATCGCCGGTGTGTTGAATTCGTATCATGGAGGAGTTGACCCGCTTTAGTGGAAAGTGTCCACGTAACCGGGTCAACTCCTCGAGTTGGACGGGGTGGCAGGAGATCCTGAGTCTCCTATCAAGCTGGCTGGGAACTGTCATGGCGCGTTCTTGAAGGCGGAAGCCGCCAAAGGTGAGACGCAGGTTCAACGAGGCGGTCCTGAAAGCCGTGCACGTCAAAGACGGCAAGGCCAAGGCGGAGTTCCCGGACCTCTTCGAGGCTCTTTCTTCGCCCTAAGGTGAGTAGGCGGTTATGTACACCCGACGCTTCTGTATTCGAACCAACTTCTCAGCTCGTTGCGGGGCTTGATTCTTCACGCTCTCCCTTGATCCGTGGGCCCTGGACGCTTCTTTTCGGGAAGGTCGGCCAAGGACCGAAGGACCGAGCCCAGACGTTTCCAGTAAAGAGCCGCGCCGAGTAAGGCTACGGCCAAGAAGAGGAACGCGTGGTTCTGTCCAGTCACCACAGCATCGACGGTGCCGTAGGCCAGCGGCGTAATCAAAAACGCGAACGCCAGTCGCCCGGTGTTGTTAGCAGTTTGCTGGACAGTGCTCGCGGGCCGTCTCTTGAGGAGCTGGGCATGCATCTTCGCGGGATCCCGAAACAGGAGAAAGCCTGCTGCGAGACTCGACATCGACATTCCAACCAACACGGTCGTAATGGGAAAACGTGCTTGCTCTTGAGGGAAGACTGGAGCGACGGTTGTCGTCACGTACAGAAAAACCGCCGCATGCGCAGCAAACCACAGGAACCATTTCGTTCGAAACGAGGTGAAGTTCGCCACCGCGACTCCCTTCGGCCAAGCAGCCCGGCGCTACCATTTACTTATCGGCGGGAATCCTGAAACCTTTAGGAATTTCTGCGAGGTCAACCTCTTGGAGACGTAAACGACAGACCGCAAACAGATCAGGAAATAGCCCGACGAATGATGCGGGCGCGTTGACGACTGCACGGCACGAGATTTCTACGGCTATCGTTCGCATCTCTTAGCTCAGACGGTTGTACTCCTGATGGGTCGGTATTCGAACCAGCTCCTCAGCTCACAGGCACTGGTTCTACCCCTCCGCCTAGCTAATCCCCGTGAAGGACGTGGAGGGGCGAGGCGATTCCATGACGCGTGTCGGCGCCACGGAGGTCTGATCAAACGAAGGGAATGTGGTCTATGAAGCGGTGGCACACATTGGGCGATCTACGTCAGGAACGAAAGCCAGAGAAGCGCCACCACGAAGAAGTGGAGATTCCCAATAACCACTTGAAAACCCGGAGCCATCTTGAAAATTGGGGGTCGAGCTTGCCTCAATCCTGGCAGGTTAGGCACTATGGTGACCATCAAATCCACCTCCTGGTCTCCGTCCTGAAATCCTGCAATCCCGCCACAGATTCGGGGTTTCCCCCGATTCCTCGCACGGAACGGAGCCCTAGTCTCACTCTGCCGGTCGGAACTTGCCGAGACAGAGAGGACAGGTCCATGAAACAACGAGAAGGGGCAGCCACCTTCCTAGGCAACCCATTGACCCTCGAGGGAAGCGAAGTCAAGGTTGGGGATCGCATCCCAGACATCACCTTGATGAAGCCCGATCTAACTACCTACTCCCTGAGCGAGGGAATGGGCGAAGCGAGACTCATCGCGTCGGTTCCCTCAATTGATACACCAGTCTGCGACGCGGAGATCCGCCGGTTAAGTGAGGAAGTCGCCAAGCTAGACAACGTTCGCATTCTGGCGGTGAGTGCCGACCTGCCGTTCGCGCAGGCCAGGTGGTGTGCCGCGCAAGGTCTAGACAAGGTCACGATGCTCTCGGACCACCGTGAGCTCGCCTTTGGTAAGGCCTTGGGAATTTCGATCAAGGAGCTCCGGCTGCTTGGACGGGCCATTTTCGTTCTCGATCCCGAAGGTAGGGTCACCCACGTCGAGTACGTGAGGGAGCTGACCGAGCACCCTGACTATGAGGCCGCGGTTTCCGCACTCAAGCGCGCCGCGTGACATCTTTGGTCGCCCAAACAACCCGTGGATAAGGCTCACAGAAAGGTCGGTTGAAACCAATGATTACAGCTTCGATTAGGGAAGAAGACTTTTTCGAGTCTTGGTCCGACGAAGATGCCGAGATTCGCGCAAGGTACTGCTTTCCCGTCACCTCGCTCAACGGTTCGGATTCCACCATGGTCGCTTGCATGGATGTCCCGCCGGGGAACCGCCAGGGCAGGCACAGCAACAGCGCAGAAGAGACCCACCTAATACTTCAAGGAACTGCCGAGATCGGCACGGACCAAGAGAAGGCGACTGCCACGGCGGGAGACGTCGTAGTCATTCCGGCCAGAGTGCCTCATGACGTCAAAAACGTCGGAGACGAAACCCTCAGGGTCGTGTTCTTCATGCCTAGCTCTACCCTCGTAACCGTCTTTGATGAAACCTTGGCCCCTGCCGGCCAGAAGGTATTTGTCTCCGGACAGCCCGACACGTCCGAAGCTTCCAGCTAGCGTCACTGAGCCGGCGGCTAGTAAGAGGTTCAGCCGTATCGATTAGGTATCTGGAAATCCCTACGAATTGACACGGCTCCGCAACACGGTGGCAAGTTCAGCCCGGGACGTCGTGCCGAGCTTTCGGTAAATGCGGGTAATGACGCTCTCGACCGTCTTCGGGCTCATAAAGAGCTCTTGTGCGATCTCCTTCGTCCTTCGGCCGACAGCTGCCAGATCGGCGACCTGCTGCTCCGTCGGCGTAAGCTCGAGAGGCGCTGACGGACGAATGCCCACGCGCCTCAGCTCAACCCGTGCTCTTTCGGCCCAAAGACTGGCTCCGAGGCGGTCGAAGGTCTCCAATGCCTGCTGTAGGAACTCCTTGGCGGCACCTTTTTGCTTTCGTCGCCGGTGAAGGGACCCTTTTGCAAGCAACGTCCTGGCGCGCTCAATCGGCATAGGAAGTCGCTCCTGCTCGGTCATGGCCGCGTCTAGCGCATTAGCTGCCCCTCCGAGGTCGCCCCTTGCCGCCAGGAGCAGCCCGCTGGACCTCGCTGCCATTGCCAGAGTCCAGGGGCGGCGGAGTGCTTCTGCTCGTCCCTGGAGCCACTGGACGAGCGCTTCGGCTCGGTCTAGGTCTCCTGAGGCTATGAGCGCCTCGATGGCGTCGGCGATAAATGGGGTAGCAGCCGGCTCCCCTATCCCCGCCCCGGGGATGAGGTCGGCAATCATGTCCAGCGTGCGGCGAGCTGCTGCAGGACTTCCACGAGACAGCTCCACGAAGCCAGTCATCGCCAGCGGCCACATACATAGGGCGGAGACCCCCGCCTGCTGGAGAAGGGCCGCGGACTCGTCGGCCGCCTTCCGCGTGGCCTCCGCCTCCCCCAAATATGCCAGTGCCCAGCTGAGAGCCGAGAGCGCTAGCCCACGAGCAACGTCACCTCCAACATCGGCCGCAGCCTTCATGCCTTCTTGGGCATATCGAAAGCCCGTATGCAGGTCCCCGGACATACACGCGGCTTGCACTGCCCCTCCCCATAGCCCCAGCACTAGGGGAATGCTGCTCTGATAGCCACGCTCCCGGACCGCCTGGTAGAGAATCTCAAACTGACCTCTAGACTCCTCCAGCCGTCCCAGCCACATGTTGAGGAATGCGCTCATTAGCAACGGACTGGTGAGAAACTGCGCCCTCGGCGTGGACAGCTCCAAACCGATCGCCTTTTGGATCCTGTCCTCGGCGAAGGGACGTCCGAGAATGAAGTCCATCACCGTAGTTCCGGCGAGTGCCTGGGCCAGCAGAGCCGGATTGGAGAGCTTCTCGGCATCCTCGAGCGCGGAAGTGGCCATTGCTGACGAGGTCCCTAGGTCGCCGGTCTGAGCCAGCACGAATCCCAGGTCGACCTTCACGGCAGCGACTAGTTCGCGATCCCCCTCGGCCTCGGGAAGAGCCCGATTAAACAGGGCTAGGGCATCATGAAAACTGTCGCCGAAGAGTGCCACTTTGCCCATAAGCTCCAGAATCTCTGCCCGGGCTGGTCCAGGAGGCACTTTAGCGAGCCACACGTCCAGCAGTGCTCTGGCCTGAGCTAGATCACCGGCGGCCAGATAATGAGACGCTGCCGCTACGGCCCTTCGTCGGGCTGCATCGGTTTCCTCCGGTGGCGTGACGGCAATGGCGTGCTCTCGCAGCTCCGCCGCGACGTCCGGCGCTCCGCGCGTCCAAGCGGCGTCGGCTCCGGCATCAAGCGCCGACGCCACTTCGGCGTCGTACTCGCCACCTCCGGCGGCCATCAAGTGGCGCGCCCGTTGCTCGGGATCCGCGACGATCTCACCAAGGCGGCGATGAACTTCTCGGCGCTTTTCTGGATCCATCTCCGAGTACGCCGCAGAGGCCATCAACGGGTGCTTGAATCGAATCTCCCCGTCCGCCCAATCGATGACACCCGCTTCCCGTGCGAAAGTCAATGGGGAGTGCGCGCTTCTCCCAAGGACCTTTGACACGGCCTCGGTCGTGGGGTTCGAGAACGCCGACGCGAGGCTGAGCACCTCCCGGACAGCCTGCGGCAGCTGTCGCAACCGCCGGACGAGCAGGGTGTGAAGATCCTCAGGCATCGGAAGAGGCTGTCCCGGTGTCAGGGATGTTTTGTCCCCAAGCGCTCGAGCGAGTTCGATGGCGTAAAGGGGATTTCCTGAACAAGCGTGATGAATTCTCGTAAGCGTGGGGCGCGGCAAGCGGACACCGAGCTGGAGCCTGATGACCTGGTCGATGCCGGCTTGGCTGAGGGGCCCAAGCGAGATCTTTTGCCTCCGGCCTCTGGGGCCGGAGGATGCCAGCCTTGGGGGCTCAACGCCGGCCGCAGAGCGCTGCGTCGAGCAAAAGCCTACGCGCTCATGGATGAGGCGGCGACCTGCAAAGTCAAGGACCCGCGCCGAGGGTGAATCAAGCCAGTGAGCGTCGTCAATGGCGATAACGACTGGGGCAGAGCGGGAAAGCAGCCGAAGGACTCCGAGAACTGCCACTGAAATCGTGCGCTGGTCGGCAGGCCCTTCGTCTGGGTGGGCCCTAAGCAAGGCCACCTCCAGGGCTTCCCTTTGGACGTCTGGCAACTGTGCCAGGATCGGATCCTCTAGCGATTCGAGAAGGTCTCCCAGTGCATTAAAGGACAGCTGTGATTCCGACTGAGAAGGAGAGGCGGCTAGGACATGAAATGACCGTTGCCTCGCAGCGCCGACCACTCCCGACAACAAAGTGCTCTTGCCGATTCCCGGATCGCCCATGAAAAGGAGTCCGGCAGGGCCGGCGGCGACATCCTCCAGAAACCTGGACACAGCCGTCAGCTCCTTGTCCCGTCCGACAACTGCTTCCTCAAACACGGGGACCTAGTCCAAGCTCATTTGATTGTGTGGCCTCACCTTTCCGCAACATAAGTCTGTACCCCCAAGAAGGCCCAAGCAACGGCAGACGCAGGCGCGAACTCTCTTGGAATGCTCGTGAGCAGAAAAAGAGCTAGCAGAGCTCGCCAAGCCCGGCTACAACCTCTGTCCCATATCAGACCAGTGTTGAGGGAGTGGGCTGGTTGTCTAACACCTTCTTCCAGGGCCATTGATGAAGAACCTGGACACCAGGCTGTCCGCCACTGCTCTCCTACGCCCTACTCTGCCCGAGGGGCCCTTTAGGGAAACGCGCTCGACGAATTAACGGCGTTATTCACCCATGCAGTTTGTACGCCTGACGGGTTTCGAACCGTGATCTCCGCCTTGAGAGGGCATCAGAGGCGGTTTCAGCCCACGCTCAGCAGGCTCCTCTTAGGCGTAAATTCTGCTTGCCCAGGCGTGCCGGGGGATTACGCGCCGTTTTTTCCCGAACTACCGGGTCTTGGGTCTCGTTGCGGACTCACCATGACTTAGGCGGGTGACCAAGGGGAACCAGGGAGACTGGCAACTCATTGTGCTGGCGCCGTTTGCCAATTTCCTCCTCGACGCAGGGGCTTCCTCGCGGTCCTCATTGGATCTTGGTTGATATGGCTGCGCTGCGAGGGGTTCTAGGCGACGCGACGCGGTCG
>JALZBR010000181.1 GCA_030863485.1 Actinomycetota bacterium | reverse complement strand
CTGCTCGTGATAGAGCGCCGCGTAAGCGCCGTTCTTGCGCAGCAACTCGGAATGCGACCCCCGTTCGATCACCCGGCCCTTGTCGAGGTAGAGGATGGTGTCGGCGGCGAGGATCGTCGAGAGCCTGTGAGCGATCGCGATCGTCGTTCGGCCCTGGACGAGCGGCGTAAGAGCCTGCTGGACGAGACGCTCGGAGTGCGTGTCGAGAGCGCTGGTCGCTTCGTCGAGGATGAGGATGCGCGGATTCTTGAGGATCACACGGGCAATGGCGAGCCTCTGCTTCTCGCCACCGGACATCTTGTAACCACGTTCGCCCACGATCGTGTCGAGGCCCTCGGGCATCTCGGAGATCCGCTCCCAGATGTGCGCGGCGCGCGCCGCAGCCTCGACCTCTTCGTCACTAGCTTCCGGATTGCCGTACCGGAGGTTGTCCCGCACCGACGCATTGAAGAGATAGGCCTCTTGCGTCACCATCCCGACGATCTCGCCGAGAGACTCGAGCCGGATATCCCGCACGTCGATGCCATCGATCTTCACGGCGCCCCTGTTCACGTCGTACAGGCGCGGCAGGAGATAGGTGAGGGTCGTCTTGCCGGCCCCCGACGGACCGACCAGGGCGACCAGCTGTCCTTCCGGCACGGTGACGTCCACGCCCGAGATCGTCCACAGCCGTTCCTCCTCGCCCTCCGTAGGGCGGTCGTAGCGGAACCAGACGTCGTCATAGTGAACGCGGCCCCGGACCTCATCCGCGCTCAAATCGAGCGCACCGTCCTTGTCGACCACGTCTCGTTCCAGATCGAGGTATTCGAAGATGCGGTCGAAGAGAGCAAGAGCCGATTGGATCTCGACCTGAACGTTGAGGAGCTGACCCATCGGGAAGAACAGTCGGCTTTGCAGTGTCGTGAAAGCAACGACTGCACCCGTCGAAATGGGGCTGGTGCCGCCACGCACGTTGAGATAACCGGCAATGAGGTAGACGAAAGCCGGCGTGATCGAGAAGAAGACCCCGACGAGGGAGAAGAACCCGCGGCCCACCATCGTGCGCTTCACCTCGAGCTTCGAGAGCCTGTGGTTCTCCTTCTCGAAACGTTCGATCTCGTAGGCCTGGCGTCCGAACGCTTTCGATAACAGGATCCCCGACACCGACAGGGTCTCCTGCATGTGCGCGGTGAGCTCCGCAAGGGACTCCTGGGTCTCGCCCGAGACGCGCCGCCGCACCTTCCCGACCTTGCGGCTGATCACGAGGAAGACCGGAAGGATGGCAAGGGACAACGCCGTGAGCTCCCAGCTGATGAAAAGCATGGCTACGACGGTGGAGATCACGACTGTGATGTTCGACAGGATGCTCGAGGCCGTATCCGTCAACACCGACTGCACCCCACCGACGTCGTTCGACAGCCGCGATTGGATCTCGCCCGTCCTGGTGGAGGTGAAGAACCTCAACGACATGTGCTGTAGGTGCGCGTAGAGAGAGTTCCTGAGATCCCTCATGACACCCTGGCCGACCGTGTTGTTGGTGTAGGTCTGCCACAGACCGAGCGCCGTGGTGATGATCGGGGTCACGATCATCACGCCCACCACGATCCACAGGAGCCGCATCTTCTCCGAAGCCGAACCGGACGCCTCGGGGTCTATTACCCGATCGAACACGACCTGGATCAGCAGCGGGTTGATGAGACCCAGTGCCGCAGTGAGAAGGATCAAGAAACCGACGAGCCCTACCTGCCGCCTGTAGGGCCTGAACGTGCGGACTATGCGTCGCATCGTGCCCGGCTTGGCCTTGCGATCGGGCTCGTCGGGCGGCATGAGCCGGTGGCTTCTGGGCGGCAGAGCTGACCTCCAGTGTCAGATGGATCCTCGAGAACCCTAACGACGCCGAGGGACAGGTTGTTCCGCTGAGCGTGCGACGACACTGAAGGGGGAAAGAATCCGAGGGTCGAACTTGTTCCTTAGCGAATCCTGATCGCGGTGACCACTCCGTCGCGGGTCGGGTTTATGAACGAGCGGAAGTCGGGATCGGCAGCGATCAGCGTGTTGGTCTCGTCAATCGCTGCAGTCCACTCCGGCCGACCGTCGTCGCCGCCCATGCCGGCAACGCGACCCGACCACAGCATGTTGTCGCAGATGTAGAGGCCCCCCACCCGGACGCGCTCTCGACCCTGGCGCCAGGCATCCGGGTAGCCGTCCTTGTCGATGTCGCAGTAAACGATGTCGAAGTCGCCGTCGACCTCCCGCAGCGCGCTTAGCGCGTCTCCCACGTGGTACCGGATCGGTCCATCCAGGCCCGCCCGCCCCAAGAAGTCGAGAGCCTTGGCCTCGTTCTCCGGATCACCGTCGGTCAAGTGGATCTCGCCCTCCGAGCCGGTCGCTCGCGAGAACCAGTAAGCCGAGTAACCGAAGCCCGATCCGAGCTCGAAGATCCGTCGTGCGCCAACCGCCCGGGCACACACCTCGAGGAAAACGCCGCACAACCGACCTACGATCGGGAACCCGTTCGCATCGGCCAAGGCCTCCATCTCGAGCAGCACGGGCTCGTCATCCGTTGCGGCGAGCCGATTCAGGTAGCCGTCGACGGGCTCGGGCAAGAGGTTCATATGAACAACCTAGTCGGCTAGGACCAGGTCGTTCAACGGCCCGTGGAGGCCGGGGCCCGCCGCTACCACTCCCCGATCCTCACCACTTGGTGGCTCGAGGGGCGTCACGACCCCGCCGGCCTCGGAGACGAGGAGCTCTCCGGCCGCTCGATCCCACACCTTCATCGGGGCCTCGAAAAAGCCATCGAGCCGCCCGCATGCCAGCCAGGCGAGATCGATGGCAGCCGATCCGGCCCTCCTGAGGTCGCGCACCCGAGGCAGCACGCGAACGAGTCTCTTCGCTTGCATCTCACGCGTGTTGGAGTCATATGAGAACCCCGTCCCGACAAGCGAGGTTGCCAGGTCATCCGCGTCGGTGACTCGGATGGGTCGACCATTGAGTTTTGAGCCGCCCCCACGTAAGGTCGAGAAGACTTCGTCGCGCGTGGGGTCGATCACCACCCCAGCCAGGGGTCCTTGCTCGTCTTGAACTGCGATGCTTACTCCCCAGACCGGGATCCCGAAGAGATAGTTCACCGTTCCGTCGAGAGGATCGACTATCCAGGTAAGTCCGGATTCCGATTCGCGCCCTTCGCTTTCCTCGGATATCACCCCGTCCCCGGGCCGAGTGGATGCAAGGCGGTTCAGGACGAGATCTTCGGAGGTCCGGTCCGCCTCGGTGACCACATCGGTCGGCGTCGACTTGGTGTCGACGCCGCCGACATCGCTCCGAAAACGGTCGAGCAACAAAGCGCCCGCTTCGGTGGCGACGGCGACGGCCAGATCTAGCAGCTCCTCCGGATCCAAAGACCCCTCCTACAGATCACACATTCACTTTGATCGTCCTGTTTGACCCCCGAAGTCTTATCCTTAACGTATGGCCCAAATACCGGACGCGATCGAGAAGCTGCTCAATGCGGCCCTTGTAAGTGAGCTGACGGTCCTCGATCGGCGCGGGCGCCCAGTGACCTATCCGCTTATCCCTCTGTTCGACGGGAAACGGATCTATATGACCTCGAGCGTCTTGTTCTCCAAGAAGCTCGAGCACATCAAGGCCAACCAGCGCGTATCTCTCACGATCACTGATCCTGTAGCGACTCCGGTGGAGGATTTCGATCGCGCGACCATCCAGGGCGACGCCCGGGTTATCGAAGACGACCTTCACTCCGGTTGGGAACGGGTGCTCCCGTTGTGGACGGCGAAGGAGCCGATCATCAGCGAACTACTAAAGAAGAGATTCGCGATGCCGCTTTTCTGGGAGCGGTCCATCATCGAGGTCACGCCTCGTCGTGCGTTTCTGTGGCGTGAGGGACGCACGGACAGCGAACCTGAGATCTTCGATCTCACGGAGGCGGCGGCCTGATGGCCGAGTCAACCGTTCGCACCGAGGCCTTGCTCGAAGACATCGCCGATTACTCGCACGCCGTGCTCGCATACGTAGACGCAGACGGATATCCCGTCAACGTAGCAACGGAATTCGTTGCGGATGCAGCCAGTGGAAGGATCCGCCTAGCGCGTCCGGCCGTCCCTTCAGAACCCGCGGTCGGCACAGAGGTGAACGTGACCTTCAGCCACATCCGTCCGCGCGAGGGCGTCGGTTACGACCAGCGCCGGTACGTCAGCATCTGGGGAACCGTGACCGACGTCGACGGATCGATGGAGGTCCAACCGAAGCGTTCGCACGGATGGGACGAGGAGCGCATGTCGTTCTTCGAGCTCTGCGAGCGGAGCGTGCCTGCAGCGCACGTCTACATGCGAAAGCTCAGCGAGGAGAAGGGGCAGCCGGTCAAGCCGTCGCTCTCGTTGGGCTGGCTGATATTCCTCTCGACCCGAGTACCTTTCCTGACCGCCACCTTCGTCCCGATCCTCCTGGGTGCGGTTATCGCCCGGGCGCACGGTTTCTCGGCCTGGTGGTTGACATTGCTGGCCTTGCTCGGCGGGTCGGCCATCCATCTCGGTTTGAACGTCGCGAACGACGTCTTTGACTCGACCAGCGGCGCCGATGAGGCAAACGTCAACCCGACCATGTTCAGCGGTGGCTCGCGCATGATCCAGTACGGGCTCGTGAGCCTGAAGACGATGCGACTGGTTGCCGTGGCCTGCTACGCAATAGGGATCGGCATCGGCCTCTACCTGGCCGCTACGCGTGGTTGGGAGCTCTTGTGGATCGGAGCCGCGGGCGTGTTCCTCTCCGTCTTTTACACGGCCCCCCCGTTCAAGCTGGTTCATCGCGGGTTGGGCGAGATCTGCGTCGCCCTCGGTTTTGGTCCGATCATGGTCATGGGGACCTACTTCGTGATAGCTCAACGATGGAGCTGGGAGGCGTTCTACGCCTCGCTTCCGGTTGCGGTCTTGATCATGCTCGTGCTCTACATAAACCAGATCCCGGATGCGAAGTCCGATGCGAAAGTCGGGAAGAGAACCATCGTCGTGCGTCTGCCGAAGAACAAGATCATTGCCGGCTATGTCCTGTCGATCGCCGTCACCTTCGGCCTGATCCTGATCGGAGCGCTCAGCGACCTGATCCCGGAAGACACCGGCATCATGCCGATCTGGACTCTGCTTGCGCTGGCCCCAATCCCCCTCGGGCTAAAGGTGCTGAGAGGTCTGAAGGCACATTACGAGAGCCCCTACGAGCTGATGGGGACCCTCGGCCAGAACGTCCAGCTCCACCTTGCAGTCGGCATGTTGCTCATCGTCGGCTACGTCATCGCAATCTTCGTCTAGTCCGGGTGCGCTTCCTCCTGAACGAGGTCCCAGGTCTTGCGCGCCGCGATCAAGACCGGGTCCCATACGGGAGCGAAAGGCGGCGCGTAGGAGAGATCCAGGTTCAGCATCTCGCCTACGGTCATCTCGTTCCACAACGCCGTGGCCAGGACGTCGATCCGCTTCGCGGCTCCCTCGCGTCCCACGATCTGCGCTCCCAGCAACCTGCCCGAGCGACGTTCAGCAACCAGCTTGGTCCTGATCTCGGCGGCTCCGGGGAAATAGCCCGCCCTGGTGCTCGAATCCATGGATGCCGTCACGTACTCAAACCCCGCCTCGGCGGCCTCGGCCTCCTTGAGGCCGGTTCGCGCCACCTCTAGATCGCAGACCTTCGACACCGCAGTGCCGACCACGCCCGGAAAAGTCGCATAGCCTCCGCCGAGGTTGATGCCCGCGACTCGTCCTTCTTTGTTGGCGTGCGTCCCAAGCGCGATCGAGACGGGGGCCAGCGCGACGCGATGGAACTTCTCGGCGCAGTCTCCGGCGGCCCACACCCCCTCGGTTGGAGTACGCATCCTCTGGTCGACCGCGATCCCCCCGGAAGGCCCGATGCGTACCCCGGCCTCCTCGACGAGCTCGATGTTGGGGCGCGCGCCCAGCCCCAGCACGACGAGATCGGCTGGGAGCTCGTGATCGTCGGTGATGACTGCGGAGACGTGACCCCCACGGCTGTCAATGGCGGTGACCGGCTCGCTTGTGAAGAGATCGATGCCCAGATCGCGCACCCCCTGCGCGATCCGCTCGCCCATGTCTGGATCGAGCGTGGACATCGGCTGGGGGGCGAGCTCAACGAGAGCCACCTCCAGGCCCTTCACGACCAGAGCCTCGGCCATCTCGAGCCCGATGTATCCACCGCCGACCACGACCGCCCTCTTTGGTCTTTCTTCTTGCAGGAACCTCTCGATCTCGAGACCGTCGTCCAGCGTCTGGACCCCGAAGACCCC
>JALZBR010000290.1 GCA_030863485.1 Actinomycetota bacterium | reverse complement strand
CTGTACTGGTTGAGCCGTGACCTTCACGAAACCCGGGACGGCTTCCAGAATGTCATGGATCCCGAAGCGAGTGAGCTCGCTACAATTCGCAATCACCTCGAACACAAGTACCTTAAACTTCACCTGTTTGATTGGGACCCACGACTAGACGATCTACCGGACATCACACGCGACGATCTCGCCTACTCGATGTTGAGGTCGGATTTCGAGGACAGGTTGATCCGACTGTTAAGGATGAGTCGTTGCGCGATTCTCTATCTTTGCTGTGCCGTGACTCGGGAGGAACGCTTGCGAAATCGGGCGAGCGACCGAAACCCAACGTTTCCTATGGAAGTCCCCGTATTGGAGGATTCCCTCAAGGTCTAATAGTGTGGGGCCCGTCGCGAAGCGCTTCGGGGGATTTGGACGCGCCGAGATACCTCGCGAATCCTCGTGCGGGGAGCTTTCCACACAGGTCGCTCGGACGTAATCGTTGCCCCGATGCGTTTCCCTCTGGGCATTTCCGTGGTTCATTGGGCGTCGAAGCCGTTGGACGGATTCGGGGGGGTCTAGATGAGGCGGATAGCTCCTGTCGTTTGCATTGTCGTCGTTGCAGGAACTGTTGTCGCTGGGCAAGCTAGAGCGGGTACTCCTGTGTCAGGCGTCATCGGGGTCAACACGACGTGGACGAAGGCAGCGAGCCCCTATGAAGTGACGGCGAATGTCGGCGTCGACACCGGCGTGACGCTATCGATCGAGGCGGGTGTGCGAGTCATCTTCAAGGGCCCGTATCGACTTCAGGTGGCGGGGCGCGTCCTAGCCAGCGGAACCGAAGCGGAGCCCATCACATTCAGTTGTGGCGGTACGAGCCGCTGCTGGCAAGGTATCGAGTTCGTCGAGGGGCAAGATGGGACGGAACTGGACCACGTCGATCTCGGGTTCGTCAATGGAGACGCAGCCCTGAGGGCCAGCTACGGATCGTGGACACTTCGGAACAGCAGGGTCCATCACAACACCACGAACATCGCCGCTATCTGGGGCAGCGGCGGCCGCATGATCCGGAACTACGTGGACTCGAACGGAGTCGGAGTCAACACTTTCTACCCAATGCAGGATTTCGAGTTCAACACCGTCACGAACAACCAGACTGGTTTCAAGACGCTCGGGCAAAATGACCAACTCCACAACAACAACATCTTCGGGAACACGACCTATAACGTCGACGTGTGCTTCTTCGATGGCTCGTCCAATGTCGTGGACGCCACCGGCAACTGGTGGGGAGCGACCGATCCGGCCGTGATTGCTGCCAAAATCTGCGATCGATCCGACAACCTGTCGAAGCCCCGAGTGAACTTCGAGCCCTTCGCGACCGCGCCTGTCCCTGGCGCTGCAACGCTTCCGGCAGCCCCATCGCCGTCGCCGTCGCCCTCACCCTCTGCGTCCGCGGCTCCCACAGCCACGCCCACGCCCACGCCGAACCCGGAGCCTCTTTCCCACGGTCGCGTTGTCTTGCTTCGACTCAAGGGTCACTTGGTGGCCCGCGGCGGCATTGCCAGTCAGACTGCGCCAGCCGCCTGCATTAGCGAGGTTACGGTCCGGGTTGAGAGGCTCGCCGCAGGGACGTGGCGGCTCGTGAAGTCGACTTCGACGGACTTGTTCGGGGATTACTCGGTGAAGATCCGCGACCGCGTTGGGAGGTACAGAGTCTCGACCCCCGAGCTGTCTCCCGCGGAGGATGAGACCTGTACCGCCGCAGTTTCGTCAGCCAGAAGGCATCGTCATTAGACCGGAGGAGGTACATCCCTTCTAATCGTCGTCAATTACGGAGTCGAAGAGGTTTTCGTAATCGGGTCCGTCACCCACGAGCCGGATTGTGGGCGGCTTTATCGACTTCGGGGGAACCGTCTCAACGAGGTCAGCCAGTGCTCGCAGGAACTCGGCGTTGTGCGACCACATTTCACGCAGCCGGTCGATGAAGGGGCCGTTGGCGGCGTTCACGGCGGCTCGGAAGATCAGGTAGGGAAGGGCAGAAGCGGCATCTTCTGCTTCGGTTGTGTCCGCTTCGACTCCCTCAGCGGTGTCTTGTATCGATACCGCCAACGCCATCGCTTTCGCCCACGCGTCAGCATCGCCGGCGTTGCAAAGACCAGACAAGAGGAACCAATCAAGAGCCTCGTCAGAGTTCCCCTCTCGAGCGTGCCTAATCCCGCTGTTGTAGAGCGCGTTCGGAGACAAGGCGTCTAGCGAGATCGCCTCCACCAATAGGGCCGGCACCTTCTCTTCGTCTACGTCGGCGATATCAGCTAGGAGCGATTCGGCTTCGGGTCGCCTGCGATCCTGAGTGGAGCCGGCGATCTCTGATAAACGGGGAAGAAGAGCCCACTTCAAGGCGAACTCAGGGTCGACCTCGCCCGTGACTCCCTCGAGGTAGCGCTCGAACGCATCCCGCGCGTCCGCGTAGCGACCGGCGAACATGAGCGCATCGCCGAGGAGCGCCGATAAGTTCGGGTCGAACTCCATGGCGATGGCTCGTTGGTAAAGATCGCTCGCATGATCAAACGACCCGAGTTGGAACAGGATCCCGCCTAATTCCTCAAGAAAGTAGCGGCGCGAGGGGTAGTACGACGGGTCGCATTCAACAGCTGTCCAATAATGGGCAAAGGCGTCACGGAAAAGGCCTTGCGCTCGAAGTAGTGACCCGGCGTTGTAGTAAGCGACGCGAGCTCGCCTGATGTCGCCTGCAGCCGTTCCCGCCTCCGCTCGTGCGACGAAGAAGCGCTCAATCCGCTCAACCTCGACCGGTGTCATCGACGGTGAGGAAGCCAGCGCCATCTCGAGCAAGTCCGCGATCGGCCGATCACCAGGTAGCTCTCGGTTCTCAAGCGTTTCGATTAGACCGATGAGGCCGTCGAAGTTTCGAGCCCTCACGAAGAAGGAAGCGGCACGGAGGGCGAGCTCCGGATCATGAATGAGGCTGCTGTTTGCCGCGTACGCCGTTAGGAGTGTCGCGGCTGCGGCAACTTCTCCCACTTGGCCCAACCAGCATCCAACGGCGGAGAAGAAGTCGGTGACGAACCTTTGCGTGTCTGTACGGTCGTAGTCAAGATTTGGATGATGAACAGACAGGGTCCGACTACCACGCCGGTTGATGTGGATGACCTCTTCGTCGATGGCTATAGGGATTTCGTCGGCACTCGCGGCGCCTGATCGGATCGCTAGCAGCTCGCTTACTCGTGCGGCCTCCCCTTTGATTGCAAGTTCAGCTTCGACCGGCGGGATTCGTCCGACCGAAGAGGTAATTTCGAGGCACAGGGTGACGGGGAGACTGAAGTCGCCTAGGCGGAGACGCCGCCACCGTTCAACTTCAGCGGCCAGCCGTTCAGGCGTCTCGCCGGTCCATTTGTCGGCGTCGCTGAGTCGGTACGTCACTGTCTTTTGATCCGGTCTCTTGAGGAGGATATCGAAGGCATGAAACCACTTCGCGTAGAGGGTCCGGGTCGGGGTGTGGTAGCGGACTAGCAGTACCGGAACGTCTTGCTCTGCGGCGTACGAAACGGTCGTGAGGTTCAGCCGAACAGCTAGCGCCTTCGCGAGGTCTGGCTCGTCCGTTCCCTTGTTCTGGGCGAGGAACGTCCTCCCTGTCGCCAGCCCACCTTCAAAGAGCTCGACCTGATCGTCGATGCCATATTCGTTATTGATCGGTCGAACGACCCAGCGGCTAGGGAGTGCCGTTTGAAAGGCAGCTCGTGACTCCGCCTCGATTTCGTGAGACCTCGACCTCCTGGGCATGGGAGGGGTTCTGAATTTCTCCGCCATGGCCTCCCTCTGGGTGGGGCAGATGGTGCGCGCCCGTCGGAACCTTATTGCCGCCGGGGCCCAGT
>JALZBR010000283.1 GCA_030863485.1 Actinomycetota bacterium | reverse complement strand
AAGCCTCCCGAGGAGCACCAGCGCCCCCAACGAGGCGAGTTGGGTGGCTACCTGGGCGAAGGCCATCCATGAGAGGGCGTGGCCGAGCCGAGGGGTCGTCGGTGGCGAAGGCCCCGGAGTTCCCGCGGTCCCGCCGACGGCGTCCACAGCCGGACGCTACGTCGCCCGAGAAGCTGCAGCCTCGCGTGCGATGGAAGCGACCGCGTCGACGTAGCCGTCGAGGTTGCGTCCACTGTCCACCAGCGCGCGCCCCGCGCCCGCGAGACGGCTGGCTTCCTGGCGGTCCGACAAGAGCCGGGAAATCGCCTCGCGAAGAGCACCGACGTCACCGGGTGGTACGAGCGCGGCGGTCACACCGTCCTCGACATAGTCAGCGATGCCGGATGTGCTCGACACGACGAGTGGGAGTCGCATCGCCATCCCTTCGAGGATGGCGTTGACGCCCGCGGCGAAGTCGGTGCCGCCATGCAGCGGGACCACGGCAAGAGCAGCACGGTCGTAAAGACGCCGAAGCTCCAAGAAGCTCAGATCGTGCTCCACCCGGACGTGGTCGGGAAGCCGGAGATCAAGCTGCGCGTCATGAAGCCACGGGCTGGAAGGCACGATGACCGCCGGTACGTCCAGAAGGCGAAGGGCCTCGATGAGAGTGGGGTAGTCACGGCGGGAGCGCCCCACGCTCACCACATATCCGTCGTCAGCACCCCCCTGCGGTGAGAAGAAGCGATGGTCAACCTTGTCGTACACGAACCGAACCCGCTGAGCGGAGAGACCTGCGACCTCGACCAGGTACCGGGCCTGGACACGGGAGACGACGATGACCCTCTCGAGCCGGTTGAGCCACCCGGTACAGCGCTGAAACGCCTGGCGCCGAGGGGAGGTGAGGTGATGCGCCACGACGACGTGCGGCCGCTGCGGCCGTCGATTGAGCATCTCCACGGCCAGCCCCACCTTCTCGGCCAGCGAGAGAATCAATTCCGGCCGGGTGCGGAGTGCCAGGATGGCCTGGCCCCAGTGGCCAAGCTGCCGACTGCGGCGCTCCAGCGCCGAAAACGGGCCGGACCCAGAGGGGGGATAGACGACGTCGGCGTCGAGACGAGCCGCTATCTCCTCCACGTCGAACCGCGGGCCATCCTCGAGCGCTCGTGGCTGCCCGGTGGGAAGCACGACAGGGGGAGCCGGCCTCAGCGCCGCCCTCCGCCGAGGATGAACCGGCGCGCGTAGCTCAGCTCCTCCCGGTGAAGAAACGCTCGCAGCTCCTGGTCGGCGCGTGGTCTTCGGCGCAGAGCGGCGAGCGCCCAGCCGGCCAGGAAGTTGAGGCTGCCGAGGCCCAGCGGTCGCTGGTTCATCCGCGAGAGCGTTCCCAGTAGCACGTGCAACGGGTGGGCACCGTAGCCCCAGGCCACTTCGCCCGCCCGTCGGAAGCCACGGAGCCGGCCGTCGTAGGTCCCCAGCGGCCGCAAGTGGACAGGGTCGCCGCCGGAAGCCGCGAAGCTCATCGTCTTCCACCCCCGCTGACGGGCTCGGACCTCGTCGATCGTGTCCCACCCGAGGATCGTGGGCAGGGGGGCGATCTGCTCGTAGCACTGCCATCGATAGAACTTGTTGGGGCCCCGTATGTGGTCAGGTCGAAACGGCTCCCGACGTAGTCGCCCGTCAGGACCGACTGCGCTCAAGTAGGCGCCGGTCATCCCGAGCGCTTCGTCGTCACGGAACCGCCGTTCGACATCGGCAAAGAGTTGCGGAGGGAGCCGGAGATCGCCGTCAAGCTTCGCCACCAGGTCGAACCGCTCGTCCAACTGCCCCAACGCCCATTGGAACGCCCTGAGTTCAGGGGCGGAAGAAAGACGGTCCCGCTCAGGAGGCCTCCGCGGTCTGCGAAGGACGGTCGCATAGGCGTTCGCCTGGGCGAACGCTGCTGCGATGACGGGCGAGTCATCAGACGAGCCATCGTCCACCAGTACCAACCTCTCCGGCGGTCGCGTCTGAGCGGCGATGGACGCGAGGAGCGAGGGAAGGTACCGCTCTTCGTTGAGGAACGGGACGATGACGAGGAGCTTCATGGAAACGGCTGAAGACAAACCGACCGAGGGCTAACTTACATCTCCGAAGGTTGTTCCGAACCTGCCGCCGCCCGATGCTCGTCACGATGACTCACCACCATCAGCATGTGCTCGGCGCCGTGAGCGCGGTGGCCACGGCGGTGGGGCTCGTGCTCCAACCCCGGCTGACCATCGGTGTCCTCGGCGCCGGCCTGCTCCTGGCCCTCGCCTTCCTCGCACCGGTTGCGAACCTCGTCCTCATCGTACTGACGACGGCCGTTGTGCCTTTCAGTGTCCAGAACCAGCTGTCGGACCCGGCACCGGTCATCCTGTCCGACCTTCTCTTGCTGAGTGCACTGGCGCGGACCGTGCTTGTCATTGGCCGGACCCCGCTGACGGCGGCTCAGCGCCGGGTTCTTCTGGCACTGGCCCTATTTCTGGTGGTCGTGACACTGCAGTTCGTCCGCGGACTGATGGCGGGCCATGATGTCGGAACGACCGGCTTCGAGTTCCGGACGCTTTTTGCCTTGTCCACCTTCGTCATCGCCTTGCCGATCCTCGCTCACGAACGACAGAGGAGCCGGTTGCTCATCGGCCTGCTCGGGACAGGTGTCGTCCTCGGGCTATGGGGTGTCGTTCAGTGGGTGCTCAAGCTCGACTTCGAGGTCAGCTACGGGGTCAGGGAGGGAATCAGCGGTGCACCAAGCGGAGCGGGGCAGCTGCAAGGTGGGTTGTACGCGTTCCCGGTCGCTGTCGTCCTCGCCTTCGCCGTTCTCAACTCCGGGCGGCTCAAGCCGGGACGGGCCCGCTCCGCCGTCCTGGTCCTCTTGGCGCTCAACGTCGTGTCGTTGCTGCTGACCTATGAGCGCACCTTCTGGATCGCGGCGGCAGTTGGAGTAGCGTTCGTCGTCTGGCGGGCAGGGGGCGAATCGCGCCTCCGGGCAGTGACCCGGTCGCCGCTGATCGCACTTGGAGCAATTGGGCTGCTCTTGACGCCGTGGCCGAACGCGGTGGTCGCGGCGCGAGAGCGCCTCGTGACGCTGGGCGACTTCAGGAACGACAACTCGGTTCGGTACCGGGTCGCGGAGGCGCAGCACGTCTTCGACGAGATCAAGGCGAGGCCGGTTCAAGGCGAGGGCTTGGGCGCCACGGTCACCTGGGCACGGCCGTGGGATCAGGTACCGGCGCGCAAGTACCACTACTCGCACAACGCGTATCTGTGGCTCGCCTGGAAGGTCGGTGTCCCGGCGGCGGCGGTCCTCTGGGTGGTGATCCTCTACACCATCGGTCGACCGCGTCTGCTGGCCGGTGATGTCGTCTTCACGGCTCTGCGCGATGGCGCCCAGGCGGCCCTGCTCCTTCTTATGCTCGCGAATGTCGCCTTCCCGAGCTTCAACACCTACGGGATCACCGCCGTCATGGGACTACTGCTCGCCCTTTGCGTGGCGCGCAACCGCCCCCCGGACATGGCCGGTCGCAGCAGCGCCGGAGTCGCCGCGACTGCACCCATCTGACAGTGACGCGCTCCGGGTCGACCGACGTCTGGATTGATCTCAGCAACTCGCCTCACGTGCCGTTGTTCGCCCCCGTGGTGAAGGAGCTGCGGCGTCGCGGCATAACGGTGACGCTCACCGCGCGCGACCTGGCGCAGACACTGGAGCTGGCCCATCGGGAGTTCTCCGCTGTCGAGGTGATCGAGGGGTGGAGCCCGGGAATGGCGGCGAAGGCGACGGCATTGGCCCGGCGGGCGGCGGCGCTCATGCGTTACGCCCGGCGTCGTTGCTTCCGGCTGGCAGTGAGCCACAACAGCTACGCCCAGCTCCTGGCAGCGCGTCTCGTCGGCATCCCCGCCCTGACGATGATGGACTACGAGCACCAGCCCGCCAATCACCTCGCCTTCCGACTGGCGCAACTCGTGGTGGTTCCGGAGGTCTTCCCCGAGGAGGCGCTCTCTAGATGCGGGGCTCGCCGCGTCCACCGCTATCCGGGCCTGAAGGAAGAGGTGTACCTCGGCACCGCCCACGTGGACGAGGATCTGCGTGCCCGGCTCGGCATCGGAAATCGCGTCCTGGTTGTGCTGCGTCCGCCGCCCGACGCCGCGATCTACCACCGTTTCGAGAACCCGCTGTTCGCCAAGGCAGTGGATCGCGTCCTCACCGAGGGAGACACCGTGGCGCTCATGGTGCCGCGCACCCCGGCGCAAGCGACGTCGGCGCGGGAGCGGTGGGGCGATCGAGTTCTCGCGCCGAACTCCGCCCTCCCCGGCGAGAGCCTGCTCCTCGCGGCAGACGTCGTCGTGGGTGCCGGCGGAACGATGAACCGGGAGGCGGCGCTGCTCGGCACGCCGACATACTCAGTGTTCGCAGGAAAGCCGAGTGCCGTTGACGCCCACCTCACGGCGCGTGGAATGCTGACCCCTCTACAGACGGAATCCGATTTGGATCAGATCCGTCTCGAGCGCAAGCCCTTCCGCCCCCACCGTTCCGTCGACCCCACGGCAAACCCGACGCTGCAAGAGGTCGTTTCGGCGATCATGCAAGCGCTGACGTCGTGAGACGACACCTAGTTGAAGTATGGCGTCAGTCCGGAGCAGGCAGCCCCCCCGTCAGCCTCGCCGCCTCGGCCCTGTACCGATCGACCAAGTTCTCGACGATCCGGGGCCACACCAGCTCCGCTACGGCGGCTCGGCCAGTCGCGAGCATCGCCTCGAGCCCAGCTCCCGCCGTCTCGGTTTGATCCGCCACTCGGAGCAGGGCGTCCGTGAACGTCACCGCGTCATCGGCTTGGAGGAAATGGCGCCCCGGTTCCAAGGGGAGCCCCTCCGCACCCATCCGCGTGGACACAACTGGCCGGCCGTAGGCCAGAGCCTCGACCACCTTCAGACGCGTGCCTGAGCCCTCGAACACGGGAACCACGGCGACGTGAGAAGCCTCGTACCACGGCTCGACAGCGGGGACCACGCCGACATAGCGAACGCCCTCTGCCGCTACGGGTCTTTGCGGCGGACGGCCAACCACGTCGAGCGCCACCGGGAGACGGGCCTTCACACGAGGGAGTACCTCCGAAACCAACCAGGCGATCCCCCGCTCGTAAGGTCGGTACGACCCTGACCCCACGAAGACCAGTCGCAGCGGCTCGCCGGGGTGTCGCTGCGGCGGCGGAAGGGGTGCGACGGGATCCACGCCGTTCGGACACACGGCAACGTTGTGGGCACCACCGGCGCGCATGACCTCGGCATCTACGTCCGATACGGCGAGGCAGAGGTCCATCGAGCGCCAGACGCGCTCCTCCTCGGCGCGGATCTTCCGCCAATCGGCGGCGCCGAAGAGGGTGCGCACCGGAGATCCCGTGCGCGCCACCTGGCGGGCGACCCTGTGCTCGACGTTGTGCGCCGAGTAGACGTTGCGAGGCCCTGGCAGCGGACCACACAGCGCCACTCCCAGATCGTCAAAATGGATGATTGCCGCCTTCCGCTCGGCGACCAGCTGCTTCAGCGTTGCCCGGAGGGCGGCACTCGCGTACTGACCCCAGGCCCACGAGGACCTCGCCAGGAGACTCCGCGCCTGTCGTCGTCGCTTCGAGGGCCCGACACCGGGGACCGCCACGACTTCGACCCCGGGAAGGATGCTTTCCAGGTCGGCACGAGTTGTGAGGCCGTCGGGGCTCTTCTCGTGGTGCTCGAACGTGACCAACGTCACGCTGAAAGACTCAGCGAGACCGGTCAGGAGACGATACGAACGGATCCGAGCTCCGTTGTCGAGCGGAAAGGGTGGCCGGCGAGTTGCGAAGATCAGGCGGGGCCGCGCCAGATCCTCGGTCACCTCCTCAGAGGGCGTAGTCGTGCATGAGCGCGAGGGTTGGGTCGCCGTCCGCGATGTTGAACCACTTCTCGCTGACAACCTTCGAACGGTACCAAGGCAGGAAGCCTACGATCCCGGACGGGAACTGCGCATCCATCTTGGCCTGGAACTTGTCGCGGCGCTCGGCGAGGCTCATGTACCCGGCGACCGTGTCGGACGCGTTCATGCCGACCTCCCCGACGAAGAGCGGCTTGCCAACGCGAGCCATCTGGTCGATCCGGACCTGCATCCCGTTCCACTGATCGCCCGGCATGGGCGCAAGGTCTACCCACCAGTCATGCACCGATCCGACGTCGATGCCGGGTGACTGGTGCAGCGTTTCGTACTCGCCGTTCTGCGCGCCACACTGCCCGGAACCCTGGAGACCCGAGCTCACCAGGTGCTTGGGAGCGAGGCGATGGATCTCGGCGCCGACGGCGTCGAAGAAGGACCGTAGGCTCGCGGCTGCCGTCGACGAGCAGGGGCTCCCCTTGTAAGCGCTGGCAGCGGGTTCGTTTACCGGCTCCCACATCGCCACCGCGGGGGAGTTGGCGTAGCGGGCGACGACCAGTCGCATCCAATCCCAGAATGACAACGAGTTCGTCATGGCACCGATCGACGTGCCGTCGTGAACCACACCGGTGTAGCCGCCGGCATACCACGACTCCGTCTTGAAGACCTCTCCACAACCGGCCCACTGGTCGGCGAGCACGAGGATCACCTTCTGGTTGCTCCGCTCGGCGGCGGACACCACGCGGTCGATGGTCGTGAAGTCTCTGCTGGTGGTGTTCTTGTTCCAAGCCAGCTGCTGGAACGCCCACAGCCGTACGACGGAGTGCGGCCGCAGTGAAGCGAACAGGGCGTCGACATCCGCCGCCGTGTAGTTCTCGCCGCATCCGTAGTTCACCGCATAGTCTGTGGTGAGCGGATACACGTTGTATCCGGTGAACCGCCACGGTGCACCGTTCAACGTCAGGGAGCGGCCGCTTCTGCCGATGAAGCCGGTCGACTGCGAGGCGGGAACGGTCGTCGAAGTACTCGAACTTGTCACCGTCAGGCTGCTCGTGGCACTTGCGCCACCCGCGCTCGATGTCACCGCTGCAGGACCTGGCGGGGCGTCGTGAGGCACCGTGAAGCTGGTGGAGAAGGTTCCCTTCGGGCCCGTTCGAATTGCGGCGACAGCATTCCCGTACAACGTGACGACGCCGGTCGTCCGGCGAGGGAAGTCCCTACCCGAGACGGTCACTGCGGTGCCACTCGACGCGGAGGAAGGAGTGACGGTGGTGGTGGGGCTGGACGCGCCGGCTGGCGGCACAGCACTGAGGCCAAGGAGCCCCCCCGTGGCGGCCGCGACGACCGCCTTCAGAACTCGACGCTGCTTCCGCAACTTGCCATCCTCCGTCCATTGCTCGACTGCCGCCGCCCACAGGCCACGGTGTGGTCATGAAGGCATCGGCACGACGGTCCCAGCACTTGATGTGGTGATGCGAGCGCGGAACGTGGCAGACGACGGCCGCGGCTGGGCCAGACGAAGGTTCGGCGTCGTGATCCCTCGTTGCTGGAGACGTGGCAACAGGGCCGGGGATTGTCGGGTCCGGGCGGAATGTTCGAATTATACCGGTTGTTCGCCGGCTGCCGCAACGGCTACCGCTTGTCGGCGGGCTCCCGTCGCTTGCGCCTCCGGTGACCGTTGACGCTCGGTCCCCGGTCGGCCACCCTGCCGCCGTCAATCTCTCCGTACGCGTAGCCGTACGCGTACTCACTCGCCGCGTCGTTGAGCACCGCGCCCTTGAGGGGAGCGTCGACCTGGCGAAGCTGGTCGATTGCCGCCCGCAGCTGACGCCGCGTTGTCTGGCCTGACCGCACGACCAAGACGGTTGCTTCGGCCGCAGGCGCAACGAGGATCGCATCGGTCACGGGGAGCACCGGCGCACAGTCGATGACCACGACGTCAAACCGGTTCTGGAGGTCGAAAAGGATCTCCGCTGTCTTCCGAGAGGCCAACAGTTCAGACGGGTTCGGGGCCAACGGGCCGGCGGGGAGGCAGACCAGCCCGTCATGGGCGGGGACGGGCCGCAAGACGGAGGCGACGTCCGCCTCGCCGAGGAACAGGGACGTGAAGCCGACGTCGTTGGGAACGTCGAAGATCTCGTGAAGATGTCGGCGGCGAAGGTCGAGATCGACCACGAGCACGCGAAGCCCTACGGCTACGAGCACGACCGCGAGGTTGGCAACCACGGTCGTCTTGCCTTCGCCTCCCCCTGGGCTGGAAAACTGGATGACTTTGAGCGGGCGCTGGACGCCTAGCAGTTGGACGGATGTGCGTAGCGACCGGAACGCCTCCCCTGCGGGGGAACCCTCTTCCGCAATCGCCTTTGGATCGAAGGAAGGGATCGTCCCGAGCACGGGAAGACCCCCAGCGGCAAGCACCTCCTCTCGAGTCTTGATCGACTCGTCCACGGCCTCGAACAGCGACGCGAGGGCGACACCGAGAAGCAAGCCGACGACGCCACCCAGCACTCCGTTCCGGATTGGCTTGGGCCTGACCGGTGAGGATGGGACGTCGGCGCGGGACACGAGCTCGGCTACACCCGCGCTTACGGACGTATCGACCTCGAGTTGGTCGAGCCTCTCGCGAAAGCGAGCTTCCTGGTCGACGAGCGCGGCGCGCCGGTTCTCGAGGGTGGTGCGGGCCGGCGTGCCGGAACGGCTGTCGGCGAGCTCGGCCTCCACGGCCTCCAACTCTCGCTGGACCTCGGCGATCTTGGTCTCGATCTCCTCGCCCACCGACAGCAGTGCATTCACGCGCTCGCGTCGTCGCAGTTCGATGAAGGCGTCGGCGTAGGCCGTTGCCACCTCCGCAGCACCACGGGGTTCCCGGTCTTGGGCCGTGACCTTTATCACAAGGGTGTCTCCGACCCGACTGGCGGAGGGGCGATTTACGCGGCGCCCGAGCCGCCGTTCGACCTCCGCCTGCACCGGTGGGCTCTTCAGGACGACGATCTCGGTTTCGACGGCGAGGGCAGGATCGAGGCGAACACCGGCGTCGGGCTCGAACACCGACTGGTTACCGCGCGGTTGGAGCAGGACGAGGGCTTCGCCCTGGTAGGCCTTGTCCTGCAACAGTGAGAGGCCGACAGCAGCGCCCGCGGTCACCAGCACCGTGAGCGCGATGAGCAATTTTCGGCGCCTGAGGGTCGCCAGGTACCGGCGAAGCTCCGGCCGGGGGGCGGCCTCGTCGCTTTCCAGCACAAAGTCAGCATACCGGTGACCCCGCGGCTCGCTGGTCCCGACCCTCCGAGTCACGAGCCGGCGACGTACTGACGTCAGGCTCGCTCATTCGTCGCGGGCCGGGGCTCAGGCACAAGGGTCGACTATGGTTGGGTGGCGGCTTGCCGAGGCGAGGATGAGCGGCAGAAGCTTGAACCACACCATGGCGACCTTGTTTTAGCGGATGAGGCCACGGTGGAGCTCGCTCCTGTTAGTCCTCCTCGTCACCACTGTTCCCCCTGTCGGACTCCGCGCCGCTCCCTACGCCATCGACAATCGCTCCCTGGCGGACGAGGTGACAACCGCCGGAGCAGTTACACCGCGGGAACTCGATCGGCGCCTCTCGAGCTCGGCCTCGACGGCGCTGCTGTTGGTCCTCCTCCTCACGACCGCTCCCCCTCTTGGAGTCACCGCCGCTGCCTACTCGGTCGAGAACCGGTCAGACACGAACCAGGTGAGGGCCGCCGCAGGCGTTGCGCCCCTGGCATTCGATCAGCGCCTCCTCGACATCGCCCGAGGGTGGACGGACGCGATGAGGCGCGGGCGCTTTCTTGCCCACAACCGCAACGCTCCCGCCGTGATCGCGGCTGTCAGCGGTGGCTGGAGGGTTTGGGGTGAGAACGTGGGATACGGGCCGTCGATCGAATGGATCCACGAGCGGTGGGTCACCAGTCCCTCCCATTACATCAACCTCATCGACCCCATGTTCACCCACTCCGCTCTCTCACTTGTCTACACGGACGATGGCTCGGTCTTCGCGGTGCAGCTCTTCGCTGGCTGACCGACCCCTCATGCTGCGCCCGGCGCAGACGCCAGAGACAAGTGGGAGTGAGGAGCATGGGCGTGGGGTATCACGTGGGAAAGACAGGCCGATGGTGCGACGGTGGCCCGGCGCCGCGAGGGCGAGATGTCGTGGTCACCGATGCAGGAAGAATGCGGTGGCTGGGGAAACCCTTCGGGGATCGAGAAACTTACGCGACATCGTCGCAGGTGCTCACGGACCACACGTTCCGAGGACGCACTCCTTCCGCCACGCCGTCGTAGGTGCCGGAGTAATGGGTGGCAACCACGTGCGGGTCACTCGCCGGCTTCGCAATGTCGACATCCCCCTCGTCGTCGACGTCGACGCTCACCGTGCCCAGCGTGTCGCGGCCGAGATCGGGGCGGAGTGGGAGACGAGTTCGTCAGTACTCGCCGGCGAGGTTGACACGGCAGTGATCGCGGTGCCGACCCACCTCCACCGCCACGTCGGCGTCCCGCTGGCTGAAGCGGGGATTCACATCCTGGTCGAGAAACCGCTCGCCGGTACCCTGGAGGACGCCCAGGCACTCGTCGATGCAGCTCGGGCCAACGATGTCGTTCTCATGGTAGGCCACGTGGAACGGTTTAACACCGCCATCCTGGAACTCGACCGCTGGCTGGACGATGTCATCCACGTCGAAGCGACGCGTGTCGGGCCCTTTTCGGGGAGGGTTGAGGAGGGCGTGATCTTCGATCTGATGATCCATGACCTCGACATCGTCCGCCAGATCATCCCGTCACCGATCAGCGAAGTGCAGGCTGTCCGACAGAACCCGGCCTCCAACACCGAAGACCTCGCATGCGCGCTGTTCAGGTTCGAGAACGGTGCAACGGCGAACATCACCGCGAGCCGGATCGGCCAGAACAAGGTCCGTCGACTCGAGATCACTCAGGGCAGCAGCACGATTAGCGTCGACCTCCTTCGTCAGGACGTGATGATCCGGCGCATGGCCCAAGCGAGGTTCTTCGCCTCCCCCGACCCCACCTACCAGCAATCGGGGGTCGTCGAAATTCCGTTCCTGGCGAATCGAGGCGAGCCTCTCCTCCTCGAGGTCGAGCACTTCTTCGACTGCATCGCCCAGACGCGACGACCCATGGTGGGAGGCGAGGATGGTCTAGAGGCCGTGCGATGGGCCCTCCGTGTCGCGGACGCTAGCGGCGAGGCTGTGGCCCCCCGCCGTCGCGTGGGTTAGGCCGCCCCCCGCCCTGACACCACGGCGAACGGCGTGAAGAAGAGAATCTTGAGTTCTAGCCAGAGGCTCCAGGAATCGGCGTACTCCACGTCGGCCGCGACGATCTGGTCGAACCGCAGCCCACTGCGCCCGCGGATCTGGGCGAGACCCGTCAGACCGGGCTTGACACGGAGGCGTTGCCAGTCGACGTCCCCGTAGGCCTCCGCCTCGAGGAGCACCGGTGGGCGGGGGCCCACGACGCTCATGTCCCCACGCAGCACGTTCCAGAGCTGCGGCGCCTCATCGATGCTGTATCTGCGCAGGAACCGGCCAACCCGGGTGATGCGAGGGTTGGTCCGCAGCTTGAACAGACCTTCGACGGGCGGCGCCGCCGAGCGGATCATGGCCCGCACGTAGGACCGGTGGTTGTCATCGTCGTCGCTCATGACCATCGTCCGCAGCTTCAGGCACGAGAACCGCCGCCCGCCGGCGCCGAGCCGGGGCTGGCGGAAGAGAATGGGTCCCGGCGAGTCGAGCTTGATGGCTAGCGCCGCGACGAGAAGAACGGGCAGCAATACGAGAAGGAGCGTTGTGGCCAAGAAGAGGTCCAGCGTTCGCTTGAACACGCGAGTCGGCAGGGTGAGCGGTTCGGTCAGCAGGCCGCGTTCGACTAAGCCGAAGGGCGCCACTCGCGTGCTTCGACCGAGCTCGAATACGAAAGGGGCCGATTCCCGCAGGATGGTGAGCCAGCGAGCGTCGACGACGACATCGGCGCAACGGGGGAGACTCGGTGGGAAGGCGAGGTCCTCGGCATCCGAGAGGATCCACTGCCCGACGACGGAATCCGGCGCCTTCCGTGCAAGGATCTCGCAGAACTCTGCCCCACCCACGACCACGAGGCCTCGCGGTTGTCGCCGACGAGTCGCAGCACCCCGCCGACACGCCGTCAACGGGTGTCTTGAGCACGACGTGGTCGCAGGAGGCGCGGCCATCGAAGGTGTTGGAAAGCCATTGAAGCGCGAACGCCGAATGTTCCGCCGCGCAACCATCATCCCCAGCACGCCCCCCAGACCAGAACTACAACGAGTCGACGGATGTTACCACCTGCAAGATCAACACTGTCAGCGTCAGCGGCGGCATTTCGCCGGCTTCGAGACGGCGCAGCGCACCGCGTGGACGATCCGCTCCACGTCACCCTCTCGGAGTGCCGGGTGGACGGGCAGCGAGAGGACCTCGCTGACCATGGCCTGGGCGACCGGCACAGGATCGACCACGACGTTGGGATGGTCGCGGAAGGCGGCGTGGTCGTAGACGAGACGGGGATAGTAGATCCCGGTCTCCACTCCATGACGTGCCGCGTGATGAGCGACCTCCTCGCGCGTCGCGCCGAGGTCGCTCGCCACGATCCGAATCGTGTAGAGACTCGGCGCGGCCGTCCTGCCCGGCGGATCCCGGAAGACACGCAGACCAGGAACGCCAGCCAATCCGTCCGACAGGGCGGCGGCGATCTGACGGCGGCGGACAACCGACTCCGAGAAGGTGGCCAGTTGACCAACGCCGATCGCGGCCTGCACGTCGCTCATCCGATAGTTGTGGCCCACGATCGCATGCTCGCCCGTGGGCTCGCGGCCATGGTTGCGCAGGCTCCGCGCTCTTGCCGCTACCCCGGCGTCGTCCGTCGTGATCATGCCCCCTTCGCCGGTGCTGAGGTTCTTTGTGGCGTAGAACGAGAAGCAGCCCACCCCGAACGATCCGACCGACCGATCACCCACGCGAGCGCCGTGGGCCTGGGCCGCGTCTTCGATGAGGACCACGTCTCCGGCCGCGGCAACGGACGCAATAGCCTCCATGTCCGCGGGCCGTCCGTAGATATGAACCGGGATGACGGCTCTCGTCTGGTCGTTGCAGACCCGCTCGAACCCTTCCGGGCTCATCGTCCCGTCTTCGGTGACGTCTGCAAAACGGGCCGTCGCCCCCACCTCGAGGATCGAGCTGAGCGTGGCGGCGAACGTGAGTGGGCTCGTCACGACCTCGTCGCCCGGGCCCACGCCACACGCCTTGAGAGCGAGCACGAGCGCACTCGTCCCGGATGTCACGGCTACGCCATGCGCTACCCCCACGATTCCTGCCCACTCGCGCTCGAACCGGTCCACCATCGGACCCTCCGCTAGCTGGCCGGACCGTAGAACGTCGGCGACCAAGCGCTCGGTCGCCGGCCTGACCTCGACCTGGTGGAGTCTGATTCTCGGTTCCTCAGCGGGGTTGGTCCTCCCGCAGGAGGCGCAAGCCCAGATGGCGGGGTGGGGACCCGCGGTACGGGCAATGGTGTGACCACAGACGCACACCCAGCCGAGCCGCCTAGCGGGATTGCCGGCCACGAGCTCCCGCGGCTCGACGTCGCGCGTGACGACCGCCCCGGCCGCCACCATCGAGTCCTCGCCGACATCGATGCCGCCCACGAGCGTGGCGTTGGCGCCGATCGAGGCGCCACGTCGCACATGCGTCGAAACCCTCGTCCACGCGCCGCGCGCCCGTGGATGCCGGTCGTTGGTAAACACGGCACTGGGCCCGACCAACACGTCGTCCTGAATCTCGACCCCGGCATAGACGGAGACGTTGTTCTGGATCTTGACACGGGCGCCGATCTTGACATCGACGTCAATGAAGACGTTGGCGGAGATCGTGCATGCCTCTCCGATGACGGCGCCGCGCCGTATGTGGGCAAACCGCCAGACCCGGGACCCAGCACCGAGGACGACATCCGGCTCGATCTCGGCAGAAGGATGAACGAATTCTCCACTGTCGTCGGGAGCCATCGGTCAGATGCTGCACGGCTCAGCAGGGAAGTGCCAACCGGGCATTCGCCACACCGCGAGCCGCGTCTACCGTTCGGCGAGGACCGCGGCAATCCGCTCGGCGGCGTGGCCGTCCCATAGAGGCGGGCGGCGGGGAGGCACACCGTGGTGCAGCACTCGGAGGGCCTCATCGACGATTCGGTCCGGCTCGCGCCCGACAACCTTGTTCGTTCCTTCGCGGACCGTGATCGGTCGCTCCGTCGTCTCGCGCAGCGTGAGGCACGGGACGCCAAGAAAAGTGGTCTCCTCCTGGATGCCACCAGAGTCGGTCAGTACCAGCCGAGCCGACCGTTGCAAAGCTAGAAAGTCCAGGTAACCCAGAGGCGGCACGACACGAAGGTGAGCACCGCCGGAAACATTGCAAAGCTCTCGTTGGGTCCGGGGGTGAGCGGCCAGGAGGAGCGGACAGTGCTTCGCCACCTCTTCGAGCGCTTGGACGAGTTGCTTCAGCATCATGGGCTCCACGTTCGCCGGACGGTGCAGCGTGACGAGGCCGTATGCGTGTGGGTTCAGGCCGAGGTCCCCTAGGATCGACCGGTCAGCGGCACGATCAAGATGATCGACAACGGTGTCTATCATCACGTTTCCGACGAGGTGGATCCGCTCGTCTGCGCACCCTTCCGAGCGGAGGTTGTCGACCGCGTCCTGCGAGGGCGCAAACAGGAAATCACTGAGCCGGTCGGTGACAACTCGATTGACCTCCTCTGGCATCGTCCAGTCTCCGCTCCTGAGCCCGGCTTCCACGTGCGCCAGCCGCGCTCCCGATTTCGCGGTAACCAGTGCCGCTCCAAGGGTGGAATTGACGTCCCCTACCACAACGACAACGTCCGGCTGAAACTCGTCCAAAATCGGCTCGAGTGCAATCATTACTCCCGCTGTCTGTTGCGCCTGGCTTCCTGACCCGACGCCAAGGTGCCGGTCAGGGTCACGCAGCCCCAGCTCGTCAAAGAACACCGCGTCCATGTTGTGGTCGTAGTGCTGCCCCGTGTGCACCAGAGCCGTCTTCATGCCGCGGCGCTCGAGAGCAGCGATCACGGGCTTCACCTTCATGAAATTTGGGCGGGCGCCCACAACGCACATCACAAGCACGAGGGAATCCTATCGAACGGGAAAGACGAAACAGCCGTCCTGCCTTCAGCTCAGCGTGGGCCTGCTGGGCGCCAAATCGCCCGATTGCTCCCGCGAGCCGCTCAGGATCGGCTTGCGGACAAGGAAGTCCCCGGCGGCAAGGACATCGAGTCCGGTGGACCAAAAGGTGCGCAAGGCGTCGTGAATGGTACAGACGATCGGCTCTCCACGAACGTTGAACGACGTGTTCAGTAGAACCGGCACCCCCGTCCTGCGCTCGAAGGCCGTCAGAAGTCGGTGGTATCGGGGCAGCAACTGCCCATCCACGAACTGCACGCGGGATGTGCCGTCAACGTGGACGATCGCCGGCGACTCCCGCTTCAGCCGCTCGTTCGCCGGAAACGCCATGATCATGAACGGCGCCTCGGTATACATCTCGAAGTACCGCGGAGCGGCCTCGACGGTCATGGACGGGCAGAACGGTCGCCAGTACTCCCGGAACTTCACTATTGCGTTGACCTTGTCCCGGTTGTCGACGCGGCGGGGATCGGCGAGGATGCTGCGCTGACCCAGCGCTCGGGGGCCCGCCTCCATACGCCCCTGGAACCATCCGACGATCCGCCCCTGCGCGAGCTGCTGCGCCACCGCGTCGCAGATGTCCGGCGGGCGTTCGTAGGACAGGTTGGCTAGGACGAGCGCTTCCTCGATGGCGCGACTGCTCTCCTCGAGACCGAGGTCCAAGGTCTCGAGCGGGCGAGGGGGCACCCCCGTCTCGTCGAAACATGCGGCTAGCGCGGCCCCAATCGCCGCCCCTGCGTCGTGGCACAGGGGCTGGGCGAAAACGTCGTCGACCTCGGGGTGCAGGAAAAGTCGACTGTTCATCTTCACGTTGAGTCCTACGCCGCCGCCGATACATACGTTGCGAATGCCAGTTTCCCTTATGGCCCAAAGCATCAGGCGCTCCACGTGCCGTTCGAGGTTGTCTTGCACCGCGAACGCCACGTCTTCGTGCCAAGGCGTGATCTCCTCGTGCGGAAGCCGCGGCTTGCGCCCCAGTAGCTCCACCAGACGATCCGTGTACCGCTCCGAGTAGCCGTGGGAACCGTAGTGGACATAGCTCGGGTCAACCTGGAACTCCACACCATCGGGCGCACAGGAGACAACCCGGTCGAGCTTGTCCCGGAGCTCGTCGCTGTGACGACCGTACGCCGCCAGACCCATCACCTTGTACTCGCCGTCGTATGCGGTGAATCCGAGGTACTCGGTAAATGCGGCATAGACCCAACCGAGCGAATGTGGGATGCAGATCTCTCGCATCGGCGTCAAGGTGAGGCCGTCCTTCTTCCACACCACAGCCGTGTGCTCGTCGCCGGATCCATCGATTGTGAGGCACACCGCCCGCTCGAACTTGGATTGCATACATGCATGAAAGGCGTGGGTGCGATGGTGGGGAGAAAAGTAGAAACTGGGGAAGGGGACGTCGCCATAGCGTCGCCGCCACTGTCGCTGGTGACGCCTACGCAGATTGTCAGCGTCGTAGTTCCGGAGGCAGCGCTCCTGCCACGCGATCGTGGCTGGGTCAACCGGCCACTCCTGGCGCATACGGTGGAAAAAGCGCTGCATCGTCCCGTCAGTGTATGCAGGGACGTTCCAGCTGACGGCCACGGCCGCGACTTCATCGAGTCGGACACCAGCTGTCTGCAGGCAGAAATCTAGAGCTCGGGCAGGATAGATTCCCGCCGCGTGCTTGTAACGTACGTGGCGCTCCTCCTCGGCGTACGCGACCACCTCGCCATTGCGGACTACTGCAACCGAGGGGTCGTAGTAGCCCTCGCAGATGCCCAGGAAGACCGGCGAGTCGTGGCGCTCCATGGCGTCTCTCATGGCGACGGCACCAACGCGCCAACTGTCCTCATGCGATGTCGTCGTCGAAGCCGACGTTCACTCTTCCCATGTCCCTCATCCGTTCGTCGTAGGACTCAAGAGCGCTGTGCATCCTTCCTTCGACACAACGCTTCACCCGGTCCCGCGGACGTAGCGCCGTCTGCTGCCACCATTCCGGATGCGTGAGGACGTGGAGACGAGGTGGCTTTTCGCGCGTCACGACGTCAGCGAGGCGATGGAATCGCCAGTAGCCATCGGAGTCTGACACGTAGCGGTATGAGGACGATATGCGATGTCCGTAGGCGTTCACCATCTCGCCCAGCACATCCTCCTTCAACGACAGGGCGTTCCCCCACTCGGGATTGTGGAATGAGAACACTCGAACGGGACTGCGGAGCAGGCGTTCGAGCAGCTTTCGCTCGTGCGTCAGCGCCTCCTCAAGGACGTCGTGCGTAACCGACGCCCCGTAGAACGCCAAGTCGAAGTGCAGGCCGACCCAATGTCCGAGTTCGACTATCTGGTGGGCGAGCTCCATCACACGGCGCTCGAGGAGATTGTAGAACTCGCTGTGAAGCAGGAAGAAGTAAGTTGCGGTTACGCCCAACTCCGCCTCGATCGCCGCTATTCGAGCGGCGCGGTGCACGGAAAGATCGACGTCGTGCCGCCACAGCGTGTGAAACTCTTCGGAGGACGTCCAGAACGGCTCGAAGGAGTACGTTTGCTGAGCTTCGTTGAGGACGAAGCGGTAGTGCTCCTCCGTGAAGTCCTCGATGTGGAAGTCTTGAGTCACGTCGTTCTCTATGGCACACAACTCTTGCCGAAAAGGAAGCTCAGCGGCGATGCACGAATTCGCGGGAAGCCGTTGACCGGAAGACAGTAGCGCCCGCCGGAGGGCGCGGCGACGTCGCCGGGCAGCAAGCCTCTTCGGGGAGGCCGTGGCCCTCGCCGCGGCCGGGTCAGACTGGCCGCACGGTCACGCCGTGAGCGGTGAGGTGCTCCTTGGCCTCGCGGATCGTGTGCTGGCCGAAGTGGAAGATCGACGCCGCCAGCACCGCGTCCGCGCCCCCCTCGACCGCTCCGTCAACCAGGTGGTCGAGCGTGCCGACGCCCCCGCTGGCGATCACCGGCACGCCGACGGCCGAGGCCACCGCGCGCGTCAGCTCGAGGTCGTAGCCGTCGCGGGTGCCGTCGCGGTCCATCGACGTGAGCAGGATCTCCCCCGCGCCCAGCCGCTCGCACTCCCGGGCCCACTCGACGGCGTCGAGCGGTGTCGGTGTCCGCCCGCCGTGGGTGTACACCTTCCGGTTCGTGGCGTCGATGGCCACGACCACGCACTGGGCGCCGAACTCGGCCGACAGCTCGGCGACCAGCCGGGGGCGCTCGACCGCGGCGGTGTTCACCCCCACCTTGTCGGCCCCGGCTCGGAGGAGGGCCCGGGCGTCGTCGACGGTACGGACCCCGCCGCCCACGGTGAACGGGATGAAGACCTCCTCGGCCGTGCGCCGGGCGACCTCGAGGATGGTGTCGCGGGCGTGAGCCGAGGCGGTGATGTCGAGGAAGACGACCTCGTCCGCCCCCTC
>JALZBR010000275.1 GCA_030863485.1 Actinomycetota bacterium | reverse complement strand
AGCTGTTCCTCGATGATCCTCAGATCTTCTCGGGCGCGGGTTAGCTCGTCGGCGAGGTCGGAGAGGTTCTTGTGGATTCTCATGGGGCGCAAAAGTATAGGTGCCAACCGGGCCTGGGGGAAGAGGGCATTTCGGGGGCCCGCGTGCGGAGCCGGGGCCGGGGGCGGGGTGTGGGGCCGGGCCGGGCCCGGGGCCAGATTCTCTTCGCCATTTTGGCCCCCTGGGGGCCGTTTTCGCGCAAAGAACGGATCAATCGTGCCGGGAGTGGGATTCGAACCCACACGCCCTTTCGAGCAGCGCCTTTTGAGGGCGCCGAGTCTCCCGTTCCTCCATCCCGGCGGAGCCCCATTCTAGGTCTGTGAGCCCGGGCGAGCTCTGGCTCCACGGCCCATGACTTGTCGACCTTCGGAAGTCATGGCGTCCGGAGAAGGTAGAGGGGGGCGTCGGAACGCCCCCCTCTCGGCGCGGCCTACCAGTAGCCGGCCACCGATATGGATATCGGTGGTTCGACGCAGGGATTGAGTCGCCAGAGATCGCAGGAGGAGAAACGACTGCGGTGACCACGGGCAGCAATCGTCTCGGGAATCTGAGTGAGCCGCCTGAGTTGACCACAGGAAGTGATCGTCTCGACGAGGTGAACGGCACGACCTGAGTGAGCTAGGCAGCGATCGTCTCGACGGTCGCGAAAGAAAGGAAGGGTGCTACGTGCAGTAGGGCCGCTTCCCCAGCCCGAGCCCTACTGCACGTGCGGCCTCTGCTGAATACTTACGGCCGAGGCCGACGGCCTTTCTGGATGCGTATCTGTCGCATGGTCCCTCCCGGGCCTCGGCTTCCTTGCTTGCTTATCGGCCCGGAAGTCCAGACATGAAGAAACAGACCGCTACGTAGTTCTACGTAGATCGAAGCCCGATCGGTGAGCCGGGAAATCGAGCGACTCGAATAGGTGAGTAACTACACGCTCGGCGCAGGGGTCCCGGCGTCGAGAGCGGTGCGGACCTCGGAGAGAAAGGCCTCTGCCTCCGCGGCCCCCTGCTCGACCACCCGCGAGACGACGGCCGAGCCGATGACGACTCCATCGGCCGAACGAGAAGCCTCGACGGCTTGCTCCGGGTTCGAGACGCCGATGCCCACGAGCACCGGCCGGTCGGTTGCCGCCCGGCAAGCGGCGACGACGGCGGCGGCGCGTTCGGAGAGCTCGGCCCTCGTGCCGGTGACCCCGAGGGTGGAGACCGCGTATACGAATCCGGTCGCGCCCCCCACGATCTTCTCGATGCGTCCGGCAGACGAGGTCGGGCTGACGAGCGGGATCCACGCGAGGCCTTCCGAATCTGCAGCGTCCATCAGCGAACCCGACTCCTCGAAAGGAAGATCCGGCACGATCAACCCCCAGAAACCATCCGCAGCGGCCCGCTTGCAGAACTCGGCTTCGCCGACGCGATGGATGGGGTTGTAGTAGGTCATTGCCACCTTCGGGCCTACGTCCGAGCGGCCCGACAGGGCGAGTGCCTCGATCGGGCCCACCCCGGCCGTGATGGCTCGCTCGGCGGCGGCCGCGATGACGGGCCCGTCCATGAGCGGATCCGAGTAGGGAAGACCCACCTCGACTACGTCCGCGTGACGCGCAACGGCCTTCAAGGCCTCGCCGAAGGTCTCCCGATCCGGGATACCGGCAACGAGGTAGGGAACGAGGAGCTTGTGTCCGTCGGTGCGCCGCTTTTCGAGGTGCTCGAGCAGGCGAGTCACTTCGCCCACTCGTCGGCGACCGTCGCGACGTCCTTGTCACCTCTGCCCGACAGCCCGACGAGAACGAGCCTCTCCGACGATCCGCCGTCGGCGCCCGAGCGCAACACGTAGGCGAGCGCATGGGCCGGCTCGAGGGCGGGCACTATGCCCTCGGTCTCTGCGAGGAGCTTGAACGCGGCCAGCGCCTCGTCGTCGGTCACCGACTCGTAGCGAGCCCGGCCGGATTCTGCCAGCCACGCGTGCTCTGGTCCAACCCCGGGGTAGTCCAGACCGGCCGAGATCGAATGGGCTTCGGTGATCAACCCCTCGTCGTCCTGAAGCAGCAGGCTGCGGGCGCCGTGAAGGATGCCGGGCTCGCCGCGCGTGAGCGAAGCACCGTGTCGGCGGTCGAGTCCCTCGCCCGCCGCTTCGACGCCGACAAGCCCTACCTCCTCGTCGTCATAGAAGGGCCGAAACAATCCGATTGCGTTAGAACCGCCGCCGACGCATGCCACCACCTCGTCGGGTAAGCGGCCGACGAGGTCGAGCATCTGGGAGCGTGCTTCGAGGCCGATCACGGCCTGCAGCGTCGCAACGATCTCGGGGTAGGGGTGCGGGCCGACGACCGAGCCGATGACGTAATGGGTCTCCTCGACGTTCGTCACCCAGTCCCGCAGCGCCTCGTTGATGGCGTCCTTCAGGGTCGCGCTCCCGGCCTCGACCGGCACGACATCCGCTCCGAGCATCCGCATGCGGACCACGTTCAGGTTCTGGCGAGCGACGTCGGTCGCTCCCATGTAGACGACGCACGGAAGGCCAAAATATGCGGCCGCGGTTGCGGTGGCGACGCCGTGTTGTCCGGCCCCCGTTTCGGCGATGATCCGCTGCTTGCCCATCCTGCGAGCCAGGAGCACCTGTCCGAGTGTGTTGTTGATCTTGTGAGCCCCCGTGTGGGCGAGGTCCTCTCTCTTCAGAAGAACGGTCGCGCCGGCGGTGCGCGAGAAGCGCTCGGCCGAGTAGAGGGGCGTAGGTCGCCCCACCACATCTGCGAGCAAGGCCTCGAACTCGGCCGCGAAGGCGTCGTCCCCGCGCGCCTCCTCCCAGGCCCGCTGGAGCTCGTCGAGGGCACCCATGAGGGCCTCGGGCACGTAACGGCCGCCGAAACTGCCGAATCGTCCTCTCTCGTCGACGACGGGCTCGCCCCTCACGAGCCGAGCAGTTCCCGCAGCTTCGCCGCCGGATCGGGTGCGGTCACGAGGCTCTCGCCGATCAGGACGGCGCGCGCCCCGGCCGCTTCCAGCGCCTCGACCTCCGCCCGCGTCGACACCCCGCTCAGGCCCACAGCCAGGACGTCCTCGGGGAGCCCGGCGGCCAGCTTCGCGGTGCGCTCGGGGTCGACCTCGAACGTCTCGAGGTCCCGGTTGTTGACGCCGATCAGGTCGGCCCCCGCGCCCAGCGCGATGTCGACGTCGCTTTCGTCGTAGACCTCGACGAGAGCATCCATCCCCAGCGAGCGTGTCTCTTCCAGCAGTCCCGAGAGCTCCTCGCCGAGGATCCGCACGATGAGCAGGACGGCATCGGCGCCCGCCGCCCGGGCCTCCAGCACCTGAGCGCCATCGAGTACGAAGTCCTTGCGCAAAACCGGGAGGCCCGCCGCGACCGCGGCCTCGAGATCTTCGAGCGAGCCCCGGAAGAAGTCCGGCTCGGTCAGCACCGAGATGGCCGATGCGCCGCCCTGTGCGTAGAGGTGCGCGGTCTTCCCCGCGTCGAGACCCGGGTCAAGCGGCCCCTTGGAAGGAGAGGCCCTCTTGATCTCGCCGATGATCGCAACCCCGTCGGTCTGAAGGGCGTTCGTGAAGCCACGAGGGGCGGGGGCCGCGCCCGCTCGGCGCGCTAGCTCGCCGATATCGTCGCTCTTCAATACCTCGATGCGCGCCCGCGTCGAGGAGACGATGTCGTCCAGGAGTGACATGGGGCGACCCTACCCGTCGCCCGGTGCGAGATACGCGAGAAGCAGCGCGCCGAGATCCTTGGCCGAGCCCCCGCCGACGACGGCGCTGTCGAAACCGGCCTCGGCGAACACGTCGACCCCATAGACGCCGGTCGGCGGGGCGGTCCCCGGGTCAATGCCTGCATCTCTTGCGGCGTCCTCGAGGTCTGCGGCCAGCGATCCGACGAACCCCACTCTGTCGCCCGGCGCCGGAACGAGCATCAAAACGTCGGGCGAGGCCTCGTCATCTCGCAGCTGTTGCGCCAATCGACGCGAGCCGAGGTGCTCGTCGGTCGCTTCGCCCCCCAGGGCCACGAACTCGACCCGGTGCTCGGGGGCGGCTGCATACAGCGCGCGGGCGAGCTCGATGAAGGCGCCCACCGTGCTCCCGGAGGCCGTGTCCTCGTCGGCGTCGTAAGCCACCGCCACAATCGTCTCGGGCTCCTCGCCGCTGGGTGGAAGAGCCAGCAGATTCGTCGATTCGACGAGGTTCTCGACCGGGACCGCGTCCAGCTCGACGAAGTAGCCGGCGAGCTGGAGATGCCCGAGCACGTACTGCGAGGCGGCCTGCTCTTCTTGCGATCCTGCGGGCCGGTCGGCCAACTCCTCGTCCAGCTGCGCTGCATGATCCGAGACGACCGCGGGCCGGATCTTGGGGGGGCCGGTCGGTCGGACCTCGCTCGGTTGCGAGGTCTCTCCGGAGCACGCCGTCCCGAGAACGGCCACCACCAGGACACCGACGAGCGCGCGGGAGCCAAATGACATGCGGCTAGTATCTCGCCGATCATGGCCGACTCCGAGAGACAGATCGCCTGGACCGCCCTCGAGAAGGGCGCGTCGGTCGTTGCCAACGACGGCTCCGAGGTGGGCAAGGTCTCGACGGTGGTCGCCGACGAGGCCAAGGACATCTTCTCGGGCATCGCCTTCCGTCACGGTTTCTTCGATTCAGAGCACTTCGTGCAGGCGGACCTCATCGAGACCATCACTTCCGGCGAGGTCCGGGTCCGGCTGAGCCCGGATGAGGCCGGCAAGCTCGACGTCTACAACCCTTAAAGGACTCGTTCGTCCGGCATCGCCGTCTAACCGCACCCCCGAACGTCGAGGAGACGGCCGCTTGGGTAGCCGGCCGTCTCCTACAAGATCCTTTTGCGTCAGGCGTCGGCCTTTGCTCGCTCCCTCTCTGGCACTGCCCCGTTGCCCAGGGCCGGGACCGAGCCGTTGCCCGCGTGTGCGCCTGCGGCCGGTGCAGCGGGCGGCTCGATGCCTTCGATGTGGATCTCCGGAAGCCACTGCAACCACCGGGGGAAGTACCAGTTGCGATCGCCGAGAAGCTTCATGCTCGCCGGCACCAGCACCGACCGAACGATCGTCGCGTCGATGAGAACGGCTACGGCGAGACCGAAACCCATCTGCTGCATCATCACGAGGTCGCCGGCCGCGAAGCCCGCAAACACCGCCACCATGATCAGCGCGGCTCCCGTTATGAGTCCCGCGGTCGTACGCAAGCCGTAGGCGACCGATCCGGCGTTGTCCTTCGTGTGGTCGAAATGCTCCTTGATCCTCGAGAGAAGGAACACGTGATAGTCCATCGACAGGCCGAAGAGCACGGAGAACAAGAACAGCGGCAGCCACGCTTCGATCGACTCGACCTGCTGGAAGCCGAAGAGATCGGCGCCGATCCCCTTTTGGAACACCAGGACGATCAGCCCGTAGGCGGCGCCCACGGATAGCAGGTTCATAAGAATCGCCTTGACGGGAACGACGATCGACCGGAACACGAGCATCAAGAGGATGAACGAAAGACCCAGGACGAACACGAAGACGATCGGCGTGAACGTGTCGGTCAGATCGAAGAAGTCGCTGTAGAAAGCCGTCTCGCCGCCCAACAGGACCTCGGCATCGACGTCGCCGAACGCCTGCGGGATGTAGTCGTCTCGCACGACATCCACCAAGCCGACCACGGCCGCCGAGTTGGGGTCGGCGTTCACCGGGGCGGAGAGAACGGCAAGGTCGCCTTCTTCGTTGACCTGGACCTGTGCCGGGCCGAACATCTCGTTGGAAGCCAACAGCGACTGCATCTCCTCGAGCGCACCCCGGACCTCAGGCGACTGCACGTCGCCGTCGACGACTACTTCGAAGGGCGAGTTGAGCCCTCCCGGGAAGTCCTCGGCGAGAACCGCGAACGCCTGCTTCGACGGCATGTCGTTCGGAAGAGTGCTCACCCCTGCAAAGCCGGTGTTGATGTCGAAGTACGAAAGTGATGCGGCGACAAGGACGCTCGCTCCGACGACCAGGCTCACGACAGGACGGCGCATCACGCCGTGGGTTACCCGGTCCCAGAAACCGTGGCGCGGCTCCGCGGTCTCCAACCGCTTGCGGCTGAACCGCTTCGGCAGCGTTCCCTTGTTGACGCGATCGCCGAGCAGCGCTAGCAACGCCGGAAGCAACGTCAAAGATGCGGCTACTGCGACGATCACCACGAAGATCGAGCCGGCGGCCAGGCTTCGGAAGATCGTCGTCGGCACGATCAACATCCCGATGAGAGCGAGCACGACCGTCATGCCGCTGAAGAAAACAGCGCGGTTGGCCGTGGCCCCGCTCGCGGCAATAGCGTCGAGCTTCTCCCGGCCGTTGCGTCGTTCCTCTCGATAACGCGAGACGATAAAGAGGGAGTAATCGATTCCGACGGCCAGTCCCATCATGCTGATCATGCTCGTCACAAAGAACGAGAATTCGAACACCTGACCGACGAGGGCCACGATCCCAAGCGCGACCGTGATCGAGCCGATCCCCATGGCGATCGGCAAGAGGCCCGCAACGAAGGCTCCGAAAACGATCACGAGGACGACCAGAGCGGTAGCCATCCCGAACATCTCGGCCTTTCTCATGTCCTCCTCGGACACCGTGGTGAAGTCGTTCTCCAGGGTGATCGGTCCGAAGGCCCACGATTCAAAGCCGAGATCCTCGGCCGAGGACCTCAGCTCCTCGACGACGGGCAGGTAGTCCTCGAGGTTCTGGTCGGGCTGTTCGAATGCCACCGGTACCAGCAAGGTGGAACCGTCTTCGGAGACGAGCGACTTGTCGTCCGTGTCGTAGAAGGAGAACGCGGATTTGACCGAGTCGTCGGCCGACATCGCCTCCTGCTGGAAGGTTTGAACCCCCTCTTTGACCTCGGGGTCTTGGACGGTTCCCGTTTTCGATCGCAGGATGAATAGCTCGTTCACGTCGTCGGGCCGCAAACGGTCCTCGATCAGATCTGCAGCGCGCACTGCCTCGGGCTTGTTCGTGAACTGCGCGTCCGTCGTCAGGACCCCGGGCAGCATCGTTCCGGACAAACCGATGGCCAAAACCATCAAGCCCACCCAGACGCCCACGGTGCGCCAGGGGTGACGGCTGCTTGCCTGGGCGAGCGACTCCGGCGATAGCTTCGTTGCCACTTTTGCCTCTCTCTCTCCTCTTTGCGGCTTTTCTTACAGCGTAAGTCTCTGTTCCGCATTCTTTACATACGCTGTAAGGTTGTCAACGTTGCAAGCTGCAGATACGTAGAACTACGTAGGAGGAAGGGTTGTCCCCAGGCGCCGGCAAGGCCACCCAGAGACCACGTCCCGGCCTCACCCGCGAGCGCATCCTGCAGACCGCCTTGGAGCTGATCGACCGGGACGGGCTCGAGTCTTTGAGCATGCGAAAGCTGGGGGCCGAGCTCGGCGTGGAGGCCATGTCGCTCTACAACCACGTCCCCTCGAAGGAGGCTCTGCTCGACGGGGTGACCGAGACGATGCTGCGCGAGGTCGAGCTACACCCGGTCGAGGGCCCCGGCTGGGAGAGCGCCATGCGCACCGCGTGCAGGTCTTTTCGCCGGGTATTGCTCGCTCATCCAAACGCCATGCCTCTCATCGCCACTCGACCCGACGTCACCCCCGAGGGATTCCGTCCGGTCGAGCTCTCCCTCGGGATCCTGAAGAAGGCGGGCTTCGGTCCCGAGGAGATGGTCATGGCCCACTGGCTCCTCGTGGGCTACGTTCTCGGCCACGTCGGCTTCCAGATCGCGAGCCCCCTCGGAGATCCCGAGAGGGTTCAGGCGGAGGTCGACATGCGGCGCAAGATGCTTCCTGCGGACGACTTCCCGAACATGTTTGCCGCGCTCCCCTACCTCGAGAAGTGCGACTTCGACTCCGGCTTCGAGTTCGGCCTCGACACGATTCTCCAGGGCTTGAGGCTCAGGCTGGGCTAGCCGTCACCGCTCGCAGGAGGGCTTCGGCCTTGTTGCGGGTCTCGGCCGCCTCGCTCTCGGGAACGGAGTCCGCAACTATCCCGGCGCCGGCCTGGACGTAGGCCCGCCCCCCGGTCGCCACGATCGTGCGGATCGTGATGCAGGTGTCGACGTTGCCGCTGAAGTCGAAATAGCCCACGACGCCCGCGTAAGGGCCTCGTCGGGTCGGCTCGAGCGAGTCGATGATCTCCATGGCGCGCACCTTGGGGGCTCCGGAAACGGTTCCCGCCGGGAAGCACGCCCCCAGGGCGTCGAACGGAGTGCGTCCGGATGCGAGACGACCGCCGACGTTCGAAACGATGTGCATGACGTGCGAGTAGCGCTCCACGACCATGAAGTCATCCACGGACACCGACCCGTACTCCGCAACCCGACCGACGTCGTTGCGCGCGAGGTCGACCAGCATCACGTGCTCGGCACGCTCCTTTTCGTCGGCAAGCAGATCCTCCTCGAGACGCCTGTCTTCTTCCTCGTCTAGACCTCGTCTCCTCGTCCCGGCGATCGGTCGCGAGACGATCCGGCGTCCGGTGACCCGCACGAGCGGCTCCGGAGAAGAACCTGCGATCTCGACGCCCGCGTGCTCCGGCGTCTCGGCGAACCTCAAGAAGTACATGTACGGGCTTGGGTTCAACGTCCTGAGCCGCCTGTAGGCGTCGAACGCCGAGCCGACGAGAGGGGCGCTCCAGCGCCGTGAGGGAACGACCTGGAAGATGTCCCCCGCGTAGATGTGCTCCCGCGCTCGTTCGACCCAGCCGCAATACTCATCGTCGGACACCGTGACCTCGAAGGACGGACCGTCCGGAGCAAGCAGATCGAGCACCGGTTCGGGGCGTGGCGTCTGAAGTCGTTCGATGACGGTGTCGCAGCGCGCCACCGCCTCGTCGTAGGCACGGGAGGCGTTACCGCCCGAGGGGACGTTCGTGATGACGAACGCCTTTTGCGCGAGATGGTCGAACACGACGAAGGACCTGGTCAGCAGGAAAGTGAGATCGGGCAAACCGAGGTCGTCCGGCGGAGGACTCCCGAGACGCTCGAGCTCGCGCACGCAGTCGTAGCCGATAAAGCCGACGGCGCCTCCGTGCAAGGGGGGTAGGCCCGGGAGCTCCGGCGCCCGACACGCGCTCATGAGCCTCTTCATGTAGGCCAGCGGCGTCTCGCGTGCGTCGGGAGAGACCGGTGGGTCGCCCACGACCTCGACCGCACCGTCCTTCGCCCGGAGCTCAGCGAATGCGTCGCCTCCCAAGAACGAATAGCGCGCCCACCGCTCGCCGCCCTCGACACTTTCGAGCAAGAACCCGTTCGGTCGCGGGTCGAGACGCATGAAAGCTCCGACCGGGGTGAGTGTGTCGGCAACGATCTCCCGCCATACGGGCACCACCGGATGGTTGCCCGCAAGACCTACGAAAGACGACCGGTCGGGCTGGGGCGGGCTCAAGGGCCTTCGGCAGAGAGGTCACGGAAGAAACACGTGTCCTCGCCGGTGTGACACGCAGGTCCCGCAGCCTCCACCAGATAGAGGAGGGCGTCACCGTCGCAGTCATAGCGGACCTCGACGACCTTTTGGACGTTGCCCGAAGTCGCGCCCTTGTTCCAGTACTCGGAGCGCGATCGGCTCCAGAACCAGGTGGTTTTCGTGTCCAGCGTTCGGCGAACTGCCTCCTCGTCGGCGTAGGCGAGCATCAGGACCTGATTCGTGCGCGCGTCCTGGACGATCGCAGGCACGAGACCGTTGTCGTCGAAGCGAAGCTGGTCGAGGCCCTCGCTCACGGCTCGAGGTCGTAGGAGAACGGGTCGGTAAGGTGCTCCGGGCCCTCGGCGGTCACGATGACGGTGTCTTCCAGTCGGACGCCCCCGACACCCTCGTAGTAGAGACCGGGCTCGAGAGTGATCACATCGCCCTCCACCAGCTCGTCGGAACGGCGTCCGATGTTCGGCCGCTCGTGCACCTCGAGGCCGACGCCGTGACCGAGGGAGTGCGTGAATCCCTCCCTGATAGGCCCCTCGCCCGAGTGGTGTAGCTGCGTCGGGTGCCCCTTGTCGCGGAAGAGCTCGGAGACCCGGGCGTGCACGTCCGAAGCTCCCGGACGCACGGCCTTCAGGGCGACGCCGAGAGCCTCGCGGCAGTGGGCATGAAGCCGCTGGACCTCGGCGCGCGGACGGCCCGGGACAAAGGTGCGCGTCATGTCCGAATAAGCGCCACTGCGCATGTCGCGGGGCCAGACATCGATGATGCAGGTCTCGTTGGGCAGAATCGGGCCCATCCCGGGATCGTGTCCCCGCATCCCGGCGGCGCCCGACTGGACGAGCAGGTCGTGACAGTCGGTCTGCTGGGACAGGAGCTCCTGCTCCATGGCCTCCCTGATCCACTCTGCGGTGACGATCTCGCCTTCGAAGCGCAGTTGGCCGTCACGGGTGGGCTCGGCCTCTCGCAACATGCGCGCGGCGGCGAGCATCGCTGTCTCCGCCGCCCGTTGAGCCCGCTCGATACCCTCGAGCTCCCCGGGCGTCTTCTGGCGGCGCCGAGCCCACCAGAGCTCCTCGTCCACGGTGAGCTCCAGCCCCTTGTCGGTCAGGTACTGAGCGAGGAGCACCGGAAAAGTCGCGGGCACGGTCAGCCTCTGCGCGCTCACTCGTTGCAGAGCGCGCAAGACGACTTCCGCTCTGACAAGCGATTGAGGCAGCGATTCGTCGCGCAAGAGATCGTCGTAGCCGAGCTCCTGCATGCTCCAGAACTCGTCGACGACGTCCTCTCGACGGCTGAAGATGTCTTCTTCGAAGATGCTCGCCACGACTATCCGCCTGCCGTCGTGCTCTATGAACGTAAGCGGGTCGCCTGCCGGCTCACCGATCTCGTGACGCAAAAACGGGTCGCGCAGAGCGACATCGTGGAGCAAGAGGGTTGTCATGGGTTCGTGATCCTAACGGGGAGGCCGCGCTTGAGAAGGGCTTGCTTAGCCTCCGAGATCGTGAACTCGCGGAAGTGAAATACCGATGCCGCAAGCGCGGCCTGGGCTCCGCCCAGATCGTCGTCGACCGCGTCCGCCAGGTGGTCCGGCGCCCCGGCCCCCCCGGACGCGATCACCGGCACCTTCACGCGCGACGACACGGCCCTGGTCAATTCGATGTCGTAGCCGTCGGTCGTCCCGTCCGAATCCATCGACGTGAGCAGGATCTCACCCGCCCCCAAAGCAGCCGCACGCTCGGCCCACTCGACCGCGCCGATGCCCGTGCGTCTGCGCCCCCCCTC
>JALZBR010000238.1 GCA_030863485.1 Actinomycetota bacterium | reverse complement strand
GAAGTAGATCGAGCGGAAGTAGAAGCGGTCGATGACGGGGGTGGGCGACGCACCCGCCTCGTCGACGCGCGCGCGCCACCTCTCGTGATCATCCATCGGGGAGGCCCAGGCGACGTGATGCACCGTGCCGGCCCCGTTGAGGGGCCGCTCGGCGGGCGGCGCGTCGTACCGGTAGAACCCGCCCCGACGGTCGCCTCTCGCAACCCAGGCATGCTCGCCGAAGGGCTCGAAGCTAAGAGCGTCTTCGAGAAACGGCGCGCTGGCCTCGGGCATGCTGCTGTAGGCGCGGACCCCGTCGAAACCCTCGATGGCGACCTCCATGGGGACACCAGGATGTTCGGCCCGAAGCGGATCGTCTCCGGACGAGTCCACTACGAGCTCGAGGTCGAGGCCCTCGGGATCGGAAAAGAGCAGCGAGTCATCCGAGCGCCCCAGGATCGTCGCCTCTCCGTCGAGGCGGGACTCCCAGAAGTCCAGCGCCGCCTTCGAGGCGACGCGGAAGACCACTCGGTGGACCATCCCGTCGCCCGCCCGGCCTCGAGGCACTCCCGGATATTCGAAGAAGGTGATATCGGCCCCCGCGCTCCCCCGCTCGTCTGCATAGAAGAGGTGGTAGACGGTCGGGTCATCCTGATTGACCGTCTTCTTCACGAGACGTAGACCGAGGACGCCGGCGTAGAACTCCACGTTCTGCGGGGCGTCTCCGGTGATCGCCGTTACGTGATGGACACCTTCCAGCTTCATCGTCCCTCCAGGCTCTTGGGTGGGGGTTGATAACCCGTCCTTCAGGTCAACCCCAACCCGGGCCGGGGGATTCCAGACGTGTCGCTACGGCTCCAGCAGCCCGCTCAGGTCGTCGATCACGAGATCGGGCGGAGGGTCTATCCGCGCGGCCCCCGCGGCATCCATGACCCCCGACAGAACCAAGATCGTGGGCCAGCCCATGAGGCGGCCCCCGGCGAGGTCGGTGCCCGGCTGGTCTCCGACGATCGCAAGCCGCGAACCCGGCGGGAAACGAGCGGCGGCCGCCTCCATCATCGGGCGGTGGGGCTTGCCGAAGACCTCGGGGGTGCGACCGGATGCCACTTGCACCGCCGCCACCAGCGCCCCCGCGCCCGGCTCGACCCCCTCCTCCGAGGGATAGGCGGCGTCGTCGTTGGTGGCGATGAACAGCGCGCCGTTCCGGACGATGCGAGCGACCCGGTCCAACAGAGCGAAGTCGAAGGATTTGTCGCGCCCCATGACGAGGACGTCGGCCTCGTCCTCATCCGGACCGACGAGAACGAGGCGCGCCCGCTCAACCGCCTCGCGTACACCCGGGCCTCCCAGCACGACCGCGCGTTTTCCCGCCAACCCCCTGGTGGCAAGGGCTCGTGCCGCAACCTCGGAGGAGTTCACGAGGTCCTCCGGGTCGACGTCGACGCCCATGCCCGCGAGTTTCTCTACGTAGGCCGCGCGCGGCGTGGCCGAATTGTTCGTGCAAAAAACGATCCGGACACCCCGCTCCCGCAACTCGTGAACTGCACTCACTGCGTTCTGAATCGGGGTGCGGCCGCGGTAGAGGACCCCATCCAGGTCGGCCACCAGCCCATCGAGGCCGTCGAGCAATCTGCGCGCCGGCGACGTCACGCCGGGCCCAGTCGAACCGCGCACAGATCTGCTCGCCCGGCCCCCACCGCGGTGTGGACGGCATCGACGTTGGACAATGACCGACCGGGCATCGCGACGACAGACGCCTCGTTGCGCACGACGTCCGTTAGGTGCAGAGTCCAATACGGGTCGTAACGAGGTCTCGTCGACGTCTGCCCTGAGAGCACTCGGATGACATCGCACCCGTTCTCCCTCAGGGCCCGGGCAACGGCGACACCTTCCTCTAGACGCATCCCCTCGCGCCCCCAGTCCACGACGTCCAACGAGACGAACAGCGGCTTGGACTCGGGCCACACCGACCGGACCTCCGCCAGGATCTCGAGCGGGAAGCGCATCCTGTTCTCCGCCGATCCACCGTAGGAATCGGTGCGCCGGTTCGTGGTCTGGGAGAGGAAGCCCCCCAGGAGATAGCCCCCTCCCATATGGAGCCCGAGGACGCCGAAGTCCGCTCGTTCGGCTCGTCGAGTAGCCAAGAGAAAGTCTCGCTTCACGTCCTCCATGTCGGCCTCGGTCATCGCTTCGGCGCGCAGGCCAGTCTGCGGACAAGTCATCTCCGAGGCCGCCACGAGTCGCCACGCGTCGTCGCGAAGGGGTCTGTCGGTCCCGAGGTGTCTCGGCTGGGTCGCTCCGCGGGGCCCGGCGTGGCCGAGATGCAGCGCAAGAGGGGTCCCCAAAGCCTGCCGGACCCTCTCGTTGATCGCGCTCCAGGCGCGTTCCTGGGCGTCGTCGTAGATGCCGCCGCTGCCCGAGGTGATCCGGCCGGCCCGCGAAGTCGAGACGACGTCTGTGATCACCACCCCGGCCCCCGAGAGAGACGCTGCCTCGGCGGCTTCGAGGGTCGCCACGCCCGGCCTCCCCTCGATGGAGAGGTCGTCGGGCGCCAGCACCACTGCCACGCGGTTGCGGAGACGCAAGCCCCGGAGCTCCAGTGGATTGAACCCGGGAGGAGGCGACAGCAGCGCCGCGCTCGGGTCCGCCAGACGATCTACTCGCGCGACGAAAGCCGGGTCCCGCAGGCGAAGGTCTCGGTAATCGACGCGTCCGCTGCGGGTCAGAAGATGAAAAGCAAACTGTTCCGCCGGCATGTGCGAGTAGCGATGCGTGTTCTCGAAATAGCTCTGACTCTGCCGCGCGGCCTCCTGGAAGGCGGCGACACGCGGTTGACGCTCGAGCTCGTAGTCGGCAAGCGCGCCATCCAGCGAGTCGTTCGTCTCGAAAGACTGCGCAAGAGCGATTGCGTCCTCCATAGCGAGCTTCGTTCCCGAGCCGATCGAGAAATGAGCCGTATGCACCGCGTCCCCGAGCAGGACGATGTTGCCGTCGTGCCACCTCTTGCACCGAAGGGTCGGGAAGGTCGACCACTTCGAGTTGTTCGACATGAGAGAACGACCTCGGAGATCCTCGGCGAAGATCTCCTCGCACTTGGCGATGCTCGTCGCCTCATCCGCCCTATCGAGGCCCGCCGCCCGCCAGGCCTCCGGACGGCACTCAACGATGAAGGTGCTCGTCGTTCCCTCGAAGGGATAGGCGTGGGCCTGGAACAGGCCGTGCTCGGTCGACCGAAAGGCAAAGGTGAAGGAGTCAAAGGTCCTGTCGGTACCGAACCAGATGTAGCGCGAGACCCCCGAGCGCACCGAGGGCTTCAAGGTGCTCGCCAGCCTCTCCCGGAAGACGCTGTGGATGCCGTCGGCCGCGATGACGAGATCGAAGTCCTTATCGGCCACCGAAGGTCCGACCTCGGTCTCGAATCCGAGCTCCACACCCAGGTCCCGGCACCTGTCTTGCAGGATGGAGAGCAGCACCCGGCGCGTTATCCCCGAGAAGACCTGCCCCTCGCACCGGACGACCTCCCCGTCGACGCGCACGTCGATGGCATCCCAGATCACGAAGCGATCGACGATGTCCCGATAGGTCGGGTAGTCGGCCTCCCTGAACGAGCTCAGGGTGCGATCCGAGAACACGACGCCCCATCCGTAGGTGGCGTCAGGCGGGTTCTTCTCGAACAGGACGACTCGCCTTCTCGGGTCGGACTTCTTCAAGAGCGCCGCGGCGTAGAGCCCACCCGGCCCCCCGCCGACTACGCAGACGCTCGACGGACGGCCCTCATCCGACATCGGCAACCACCTCGGCGAGACGCTTCACCTGCTCTACACCGGCGACTGCAGGGAACAAGACGACCTCGCCACAACCCGCCTCCGAGTATCCGCGCAAGAACTGTGTCACCGCTTGCGGTGTGACGAGAAGGCCTTCCGCGATCCGTTTCGCAAAGGGCCCGGTGAAACCGTAATAGTCCAGCATGTAGTTCCGGCCCTGTTCGGTCGTGTCGCCGTCGCCGAGAGCAAAATAGCCCTGAGCCCACAGCTGGGGTTCGCCGGGACGACCCGCGTCCTCCCACGCCACCCGGAACCTCTCCGCTGCGCGCGCGAAGCTCCGGGGAGGCCCGCCCCCGTGAACGTAGCCATCCGCATGGTGGGCCGCGCGCGCAAAGGCCCGGTCGCTCATACCTCCGACGATCAGCGGCGGCCCGGCCTCGGCCGGGGTCGTCTCTCCGATCCGGTCGTCCCACGTCGATCTGAGCCCCACGAGCTGCGCCGAGAGACGCTCTCCCCTGTCGGACGTCGGCACCCCGGCGATCGCATAGTCATCGGAGCGTGCGCCCACCGCCAGTCCGAGGACCAGCCGTCCGCCCGACACGGAGTGGACCGTGGCGGCCTGCTCGGCGAGGACCGACGTCCGGCGGAGCGGACCGATGATCACGGTGGTGGCCAGCCGGACCCGGCTCGTAAGGGGGGCGACGGAGGCCAGCGTCGTCATCGGCTCGTGACAGGGATAGTTCAGTCGGTCGACCACACCGACGCTGGAGAAGGGCCCTGAGTCGGCGCGCTCAGCCCACGCGCGGATCGTTGCCGGGGAAACACCGGGAATCGAGTTCGGCAGGCCGATGCCGACGTTCATCTACCGGCTCTCGCGGAACTCACCGCCCAAAGGTACGTCATCACCGCCGTCGGACCCGCGGGCTGAGGTCCCTGGCACGTTTAGGCTGACGGCGATGACCACCCAAACCGAAGACGCCGCCCGGCTCACTTCCGACGGGCCGGCCCAGGGCGCCTCCCCCGCGTCCATCGTCGTCGAGCGGCGTATCGAGTGGCCCGATACCGACGCGTCCGGAAGATGGCACAACACCGCCGCCTTTCGCTTCATCGAGGTGGCGGAGACCGCCTTGCTCGAGCGGCTGGGGCTGCTGGACGAGGTCTATGGGCGCCTCCCGCGCGTCCGGATCGAGGCCGATTTCAAGAAGCTCTTGCTGTTCCGCGACCTGTTGGAATGCTCGATCGCCGTCGCCTCCATCGGTCGGAGCTCCATCACCTACGACTTCGCCATGCGAAAGGACGGCGAGACATGCGTCACGGCGAAGGTCGTAGCGGCATTGCTGGACGAGGCCGGTGACCCCTCGATTTGGTCCGAGGACCACAGGCGAACGCTGTTGACCGCCGGGCCCCAGGCCCCCGAAAGACTCGTGCAGACAACGAAGGACGAATCATGAGCGGACCGTTGGACTTCCTCGACCTCGACGCTCTTCTTTCCGACGAGGAGAAGATGATGCGCGACACGGTGGCCCAGTTCGTGGCCGACCGGGTCATGCCCGATATCGAGAAATGGTTCGAGGCCGGCGAGTTCCCCCGCGAGGTCGCGAGCGAGCTCGGGGCGCTCGGACTTTTGGGCATGCATCTGGAGGGCTACGGGTGCGCCGGCACGAACGCAGTGAGCTACGGGCTTGCGTGCCTGGAGCTAGAGGCTGGCGACAGTGGTTTCCGAAGCTTCGTCTCGGTCCAGGGATCGCTCGCGATGTTCCCGATCTGGGCTTACGGGAGCGAGGAGCAGAAGCAGCAATGGCTCCCATCGATGGCCGCCGGCGAGGTCGTCGGCTGCTTCGGGCTGACCGAGCCGGACGCCGGAAGCGACCCCGGCTCGATGCGCACGAGCGCGCGCCGCGACGGAGACGACTGGATCATCAACGGGACCAAGATGTGGATCACCAACGGGGGCATTGCCGACGTCGCGATCGTGTGGGCCCGCACCGATGACGGGATCCGGGGATTCATCGTGCCTCGGGGGGCGAGGGGCTTCAGCACGCGGGACATACATCGCAAGCTGTCGCTGCGAGCGTCCGTCACCTCGGAGCTGACGTTTGATGACTGCCGCGTTCCCGCAGACGCTTTGTTGCCCGAGGTGCGCGGGATCCGCGGCCCTCTGTCGTGCCTGAGCGAGGCGCGTTTCGGCATCGTGTGGGGGGCGATGGGAGCCGCCCGCGCGTGCTTCCAGAGCGCGCTCGAGTATTCAAAGGAGCGCATCGCCTTCGGCCGACCGATTGCGTCCTTCCAGCTGACCCAGCAGAAGCTCGTCGAGATGATGCTCGAGCTGAACAAGGGGACGCTGTTGGCTCTCCATCTGGGGCGTAAGAAGGACGAGGGAACGATCACCCCCGAGCAGGTGAGCGTCGGCAAGCTGAACAACGTTCGTGAGGCTCTGAAGATAGCTCGAGAGGCACGCACCATCCTCGGAGCAAACGGCATCACGCTCGAGTATCCGGTCATCCGCCACGCGAACAACCTCGAATCCGTGCTGACCTACGAGGGCACGAGTGAAGTGCACACGCTCATCCTCGGAGAGAAGCTCACCGGCGAACGCGCCTTTTCGTGACGCGGTTCAGCGGATCGGCTGCCTCCACACCTCGGTGGGAACACTTCTCCTTCGAGGTCTCGGACGGGGTCGCGACCCTGACCTTCACACGTCCCGAGGTGCTCAACGCGATCACGTTCGAGGTCTACGCGGATCTGCGGGAGCTGCTCGCTGAGATCCCACGACGCGAGGACATCCGCGTCCTCGTCATTGCCGGACGCGGACGTGGTTTCTGCTCCGGAGGGGACGTGCACGAGATCATTGGAGCCCTCCAGGGAGCCGACGCAGCCCGATTGCTGGAATTCACCCGCATGACCGGGGCCGTCGTACAACGGATGCGCGAGTGCCCCGTCCCGATCATCGCTTCGATCAACGGGATAGCCGCGGGGGCCGGGGCCGTGATCGCATTGGCCGCCGACTTCAGGATCATGTCCGAGTCCGCATCGTTCGCGTTCTTGTTCACCAAGGTCGGGCTCGCGGGGGCGGACATGGGCTCTGCTTACCTGTTGCCTCGGCTGGTGGGGGCCGGGAGGGCAACGGAGCTGCTCATCCTGGGCGACAAGGTGGACGCGCGCAGGGCCCAGGACCTGGGTCTGGCCCTGAAGGTAGTCGCCGATGGATCCCTTTCAGAGGAGACGTCGAGGCTCGCCCGCAGGTTGGCCGACGGGCCCGCGCTTGCGTACTCGAGCACCAAGCTGTTGATCACGCGCGAGCTCGACATGGGACTTGCAGAAGCGATCGAGTTAGAGGCCGCGACTCAGGCGTTGCTCATGAAGAGCGAGGATCACTCCGAGTTCTATCGAGCCTTCACCGAGGGCCGTGACCCGAAGTGGACTGGGAGATGACCTCGCCCCACGAGATCATCAACCCCGACACGCTGGCGGCCCCGAGCGGATTCTCACATGCCGTGAGTGCGGCTCCCGGCCGCACCGTCTTCCTGGGCGGTCAGACCGCTCACGACGCCAAGGGCGATCTCGGCTCCCCCGATCTCGTCGAGCAATTCGATGCTGCTGCGCGCAATGTCGTCACGGCTCTGGCCGCTGCGGGCGCGAGACCAGAGCACCTCGTATCCATGCAGATCTTCGTAGTCGACGTCCAGGAATACAGGTCGAGGTTGTCAGAGATCGGGCGCGTGTACCGAGACCGGCTCGGAACCCACTATCCTGCGGCCGCCCTTTTCGAGATCAAGGGGTTGTTTGACCCGGCCGCCAAGGTGGAACTGTTATGTACGGCCGTCGTACCCTTTTAGGGCCGGGCAACCAGAATGGGATGGGGGGGGTTATGCGTTCGGGCACGAAGATCGTCGCGACTGGTACCACTGCCGCACTGCTGCTGGCGGGACCGGCTGCCCTTGGGTCGACACGTAGGATCTCCGACCCCAACGACGTCCCGCGGCGCCGGGTCGACGTCAAGTCCGCATCTCACTCGCACCTCGGCGGGAGGCTGAAGCACACCATCGTCGCGTTCAAGGCCTTCAGGACATCGCGCGGTCCCTGCGTCACCTTCGAGACAAACGGCCGGGGGGACGCCGACTACCGCGTCTGCGGTCTCGGCAACATGACCGACCTCAAAGAACAAGTATCGAAGCCGGTGGTCTCCATCCGGCGGCCGAACCCCCGCACGATCGTCTACGTCTTTCGCAAGAAGGCGATTGGGAGCCCCGGACGATACAGGTGGTTTGTAAAGGAGCCCGGCCCGAACGATTGCGAGATCTGCGATAGGGCCCCCAATTCCGGGATGGTCACGCACGATATCTAGGTCCGCGCGTCAGACCCTCACCCGACCCCCCGGAGGAGATCTCGAGCGATGATCTCTCGCTGGATCTCGGAGGTCCCCTCGTAGATCCGCGTTCCCCGGACGTCGCGGTAGAGATGCTCGAGCAGGTGCCCCTTCTGCAGCGCGGCCGCGCCGTGGATCTGGATCGCGTCGTCGATGACGGTCTGCGCGGTCTCGGTGGCGAACAGCTTCGCCATAGCCGACGCCTTCGTGGGCCTCGCTCCGGAGTCGTAGGTCGCGGCCGCCTCGTAAACGAGCAGCCGGGCGGCTTGGGTCCGCGTGGCCATGTCGGCAAGTCGGTGCGACACGGCCTGGAAATCCGACAAGGGCCGGCCGAATGCGTGACGTTCGCGCGCGTAGGCGACGGCGGCCTCGAGAGCAGTCTGGGCCATCCCGACGGCGAAAGCCCCCACGCTTGGTCGGAAGAGGTCCAGCGTCCGCATCGCCACCCGGAACCCCCCGCCGGGCTCGCCCAGGACGTGGTTGCGAGCGACGAACACTCCGTCGAGCTCGAGCATGCCTATCGGATGTGGCGATACCAGGTCGAGCGAGCTACCCGAGAGCCCGGCCGCCTCTCCCGGGACGACGAATCCCGTGATCCCCCGAGCGCCGTCGCCCGAGGTGCGAGCGAACAACGAGTAGACATCGGCCTCGGGCGCGTTCGAGATCCACTTCTTCGTTCCCGAGAGCCGGTAGCCCCCGTCGGTTTCCTCCCCCACGAGCGACAACGCGGCAGCGTCCGTGCCCGCCTTGGCCTCCGTCAACGCAAAAGCGGCGACGGCATCGCCGCGAGCCACTTCGGGGATCCACCGAGCCACCACCTCCGGACTCGCCGACTGCAGGATCGGATATGCGCCGAGTCCCTGGAGCGCGAGCGCGGTCTCGGCGTCGGTAGAGGATTGCGCCACAGCTTCTCGAAGCACGCATAGTCGGGTAGCGGAAACCCCGCCCTCGAGGGTCCCGCCGTGCTCGCGAGGAAAGATCGCCGGCAGCAACCCCTCGTCGCCGAGGGCCTTCAGCAGGGGCCGGTTGACGCCGCTCATCGCGTCGGCTCCCGTCAGCGGAGCCATTTTGTCCGCCGTGCGACGGGCGTCGTCGTAAAGACGGAGGTGTTCTTCGTCGAGCCAGCTCGGGAGGTTCGATGCCCTGGGCATGTCCGCCATCATCCAAGACGTCGCCC
>JALZBR010000222.1 GCA_030863485.1 Actinomycetota bacterium | reverse complement strand
GCTCGAGACCGTCGACGACGCCGATCGACGCGCGTGCCTCTATCAAAGGGCGCGTGCGCCAGAATGTGAGGGAGGGAACAACATGGCCCGAGTCATCGACGACTTCGCCACCGGAACGGACGCACTGGATCTTCCGCCGGGAGGGGATTTCGTCGCACGGTGCCAGTCCGGAACCATGATTGGTGGCGGGCGGCGCCTGGCGTTGAGCGTACCGTTTGATCCACGGGAAGAGCCGAGCCATGTGGATGTCGGGAGCGGCACGCTGGACATGAGCCTCGGCGCAGAGCAGTTCGGGCGGATTGACATTGTCTATGGTGTCACGTCCGATGGAGCGGGAGGCTGCAAGCAGACGTTTCTCACCGGCGAGGACGCCGACTTTCGGTCGATGGGAAGCGTCATCCGGACGAACGTAAGGTCGACTAATACTCTATTCCGGATCAACTTCAACGTTGTCGTCTTCACCGCCACTGGCCGCGCCCAAGCGTTTGAAAATTTCGCGGCCCAGACGACCGGCCGCGCGATCGACTGCCGGTTTGTTGGAGAACCGAAGCCTGGGGAAAGGCCATTTGTGCTCACCGGGGACGCTGACTTCAGCCGAGTTGGTGCACTCGTTTTTATCTTTCAGAACTCTGGTTCCCTCGTCCTCGACTCACTCGAAGTCCTGTAGATTCCCGGCGCAAAGCCGAGAACGCCTAACGCATCAGCTATTGACGCAGTCAGTTCGGGAGGAGCGTCGAAGACCCGGCGGCCGAGCGCAGGCGCTCCCCGTTGGTCGGCTAATTGACGACAAACCAGGCGACGTTGATGTCCTTAGGCGTCGTCGCGTTCAGAAAGATCTCGATCGACGTCGGGCCCGTCGATCCTCCGCCAGGGAGCTTTATTGGGGGGCGTCCGCGGCGGACGCCCCGGACGAAGACGTCCGGCTCATCGCCCTGAACCATCGCAAAGACCAAGGCAATGGCTGACACGCCGGGGACGCCAAGCGTCACCCGATCGGAGTTCGCCGGGATCGTGACGAGTCCACTCTGCTGAAAGACCGCCCTCCCTCTTACCTCAAGCGCCGTCGGCCCTTCAGCAATGACCCCAATCCCAGTGCTGCTCGTTCCCCGTACTCCCGGGTTGCCCTCACCCAGGACGCCTTCGGCGCGTTCCCCCACGCCGTGGATGCCTGGGCCAGAGTTGCTTTCGCCGAGTACACCCGCCTTGAGCAAACTCACACCCTGAACCCCCGGTCCCGCCATATTCTTCCCAGCTGGCGGTTGTTGACCAGGTAGAAGGACCGGTAAGAGGCCAGCCCGGTTGACTCCGAGTACTCCTGCTGCCGCAGAGCTCCGCCCTTCGACCGCCGTGTCCTCCCGACTAGAAGCATCCACGCGCCCGCGCACAACTAGGTCGCTATCCACGTGGACATGCTCATAGTCTCCGTTGAAGTTGATGGCCAGCGTGTCATCGAAGTCGTGCACCAATGCTCGCCGGTGGCGCCTCCCGTTCTTACGTCGGCCGGGATTGTCAATCTTAAGATCTGGAGCTTTGCACTCTAACGCGGCTCCCTCAACGACCACCGATACATCGGTTAGTCGAACATCGCTCGCCATCTGTCCCCCCTATGCTCCGCCACTCATTGCTTGGTGGTGCAGGCTGAGTAGCCTGACGACCGAGGCTATCCGAATAGATAGCTGTAGTCACGGGGGGCATGATATCTCCTCGCGCCTACTGCGCTCCTGCGATGTGACCTTGAGAGGACGGGCGTCGGCGCTAGGCGCGATCCCGAGGTGTGTGTTGGTGTCGCGATCGGACACCTTCGGCGTTGCCGCTCGTTATCCGCTGTGGCTAGACATGCCCGTCTCTCAAGAGCTACAAAAGCGGAAGGGAGAGGGAAGGCCCGTCGGCGCTTCGCGCCCTCCGAAAGGAAAGAATTCCGTTGCTCCTGCGGCGATTCACGGACTTCAGGACGATCGACACCCAGGCGTACGACGCCGGGTAGGGGCTTGTTCAGCACGCCATCAGCCGCGACGCCGAGGGCTCGCAAGACTGACACTCTGGGTCGCTGCGGGACTCTTGGCTTCCGCCCTGTCGTCCACGATGACCGACGTGGCCGGGGGGGCGATCCCGACGGACCGGGCTCGTGCGATGCTAATCGCCTGCCCCGACGTGATGCCGCCGTGGCGCGCGAAGCGGCACGAGCGCAGCGCGAGGTAGCGCGGCGAGCGTCACCCGGTTCGTATTGAACCACCTCGGGAACTGCGGAGGCCGAGCGCACGGTACGGCACGTACCTCGCGCCCGATAATCACGTGGGCCTCTCGCACCCTGTCCGTGTACGCCGGCATGGCACGGTCCCGGTCAGCGGACCGTGAAGGCCGCCCGGCACGTGATGCGATGAAGGAGCAGGATCTCGCGTGAACGAGCCGGACGATTGCACCGGCCGCGCGCCGATCCGCCGGAGCGAGTCGATGGGCGGAAGACGTAGGACCTCTCTCGTCGTGAGGAACCGAGTGTTGGCACACTCGGGCTCCCTCAAGCAAAACCTTCACGTCGAAAGAAGGTTTCTGTGACCAAGGAGTATGTCGGCATCGACCTGCACCGGCGCCGTTCGGTGATCGTCCGCACGAACGCCGACGGCGAGGTGCTGTCGAA
>JALZBR010000076.1 GCA_030863485.1 Actinomycetota bacterium | reverse complement strand
GGGCAGGTCGTCGGACGACTCGCCGAGGGGCCGATCGACACCGAGTCGGCCGTTATCGTCCGGGGAGTCGTGGTATCGACCTCCTGGGGCGAGAGAACGGTTTCGGGCATGGACGCCGAGACCGGTGAGCGGCTGTGGGCAAAGCCGTTCGGCCAACAGCTGGCCTCGCCCAGCGTGGCCCACCGAAAGGTCTTCATAGCCTCGGGCAACGTCGTCCGGGCTCTCAGGCCGAGAAACGGGTCGGCCGCGTGGAAGACCCGACTCGATGCGACCCGGCTGAGCGACGTGGCCGTGGCCGACGGCCACGTCTTCATAGTGACAGCCCGAGAGGGAGCCGGTGACAGGCTCGTTGCCCTCGATGCGGATACCGGCGCCGTGGTCTGGACCCGCAAGGTCGCCTATGGCTCGACGGCGTACAACGGCGAGTCGGTGGTTACCGCCGACGGGATCGTCGTGACTTCCCGCGGGTACAAGTTGACGGTCCTCGACACGTCCGACGGGTCGACCGTGTGGACCTCGGAAGTCACGTGCTGCCTGCACCGTCCGGCCGTGGCCCACAGGGTCATCTACACCACGACCTGGACCGCCGATGACGAGGGCATTCTTCACGCAGTCGACGCAACCACCGGCGAGGTCCTCTGGAGCACCAGCGGCACGGGCTATTCAGACGGAGTGAGCGTCGCCAACGGGGTCGTCTACCAGGCTTCGTTCGGACTCAATGCATTCGATGCCGCCACGGGCGAGTCGCTGTTCGACCTCGACATCGGCTTTACGTGGGAGGCTCCGCTGGTGGTGGACGGGACCGTGTACCTGGCGGTCGAGAACGGCCCCCACGACCCACCCGAGGGCGGCGAGGGCCTCTACGCCCTACGGCTGCCCGAGGAACCCTCCTAGCAGCGCTGGAGCTTCAGGACCCGGAACTTCTCCCAGGGCAGGTCCTGCAGGCTCGTGGAGCCGCTAACGCCGGCCAGCGTCCAGGCGTTGTAGCCGCGGTTGACGTTCGACTCCCCGGACAGCGAGAGCGAGCCACCCGTGTCCTCCACGTAGGCGCCGTACTCCTGAAGGGCCCGGGCCACGATCTTCTTCCAGCGAGGCCAGTTCGTGGCGTCGACGTTGAACGACGGGTCCAGCTGCACCCGGGCACCCTGAGGAAGCGCCGCGACGTCGTTGTACTTGCCGTCGGTGTGCGTTGCGGGGCAGGCGATGTAGCCGCTGCGGGTGTAGGGCGTGGCAAGCGCAAGGGCGTGGTCGATGTGTCCCTGGGCGATCTCCTCGGGACGGACCGCTCCGCCCATTCCGGCGGTGCCGGCCGCGTTGGGTCCGTTGCAATGCTCGCCGAGGCCGCAGAGCGCTCCCCAGCCGTCCGACTCGGTAAGGAAACGGCTGCCCGCCCGCCAGGTGTCGTTGACCGGGTCGTACTCGCCGATCCATGCGTCGAACTCGGTGTTCGTGGTGGGCTCGATGACCGAGAGCTTGCCGTCGGATCCCGAGCTGGCCGCCGCGTAACGAGGGATCCGAGCGGAGATCGCCTCGTCGCAGCCGTAGCGCGTGCATCCGACGTTGTAGAGCTTCGAGAGCGGGCTTGCGTACGCCAGGCCCATGCCCCAGGCGTCCGAGTTGGAGAGGTGGGCGGATGACTTGTAGCCGACGAGCGCCTTGTTGACCATCAGGCTCGAGTCGGGATCGATCGCCGGAGATGAGGGGATGCGGGTGTTCCAGAAGCTGTTGTCGGCGTAGAAGCGGGGGAACGAGCCGGTTTGCTCCCGGGTCGTGACTCGGGCGGTGTCGGAGGCGAGCAGGCCCCCGGCGGGACCGAAGGCCCGCACCTCGTAGTCGTAACCGGTCGACTGCCACAGGAGGTAGTCGGTGTAACCGAGGGTGCCGGTGACCGCGACGTCGTCGATCAGCCGGCCCTCCCGGAAGATCTTCGCCCGCACGGTGCCCGCCGGCAGGACCCAGGACAGGCGAGCCGAGTAGGACGTCGGAGCCGTCACGGAGAGATCCGCGATCGGCTCGGTGGTCGGGTCGGGCTCAGGAGTGACCGTGGGGTCAGGCTCGGGGGTCACGGTGGGATCGGGAGTGGGCTCCGGGTCGGGGTCGGGTTCGACCGAGGTCTTCTTGCACATCGACAGCCTGGTGCCGGGGTTGGTGCGGGCCTCGAACACCGCTGCGAACCAGATCCGGTCGCCCTTGGTCGTCAGGGCAACGCCAACGTGGCGGAAGCGGCGGTTGCGCAGGTTCTCTCGGTACGAGGGGCTGGAGAGCATCGCCTGGTGCAGCCCCTCCAGGCTGACGCCGACACCGACGTTCTGACCGATGATCCGTTCACGGGTCACTCGACGCCTCAGGACGGCCTTGCTGCTACGGAAAAGTCGCTCCTTTGACACCATCGCGGAGACGTGGCGCTGGGCGACGCGCGACAGGTGCCTGTCGAGGTTCATCTCTCGCCGGCCTCTCTCGACCCGGTCGGCCGAGATCGCGGCCGCCAGCCGGCGCTCGCCGTCGCTGTGCTTGAAGCAGGTCAGGTCTCCGTCGCCGGCTGCGCCGGCACCTATGGGCATCACGAGTGGGAAGAGAACGGCTGCCACGAGAACAGAGACGGGACGGCGCAACTTGTTCCTCCAATTCGGCGGCTGGGCTGCCCACGTGGGGGCCCCTGGCTTTGCGTCCCTGCGTTGCCGCAGGTTTGCCTTTGTCGTTGGTCTGACACCTAGAGAGTCGGCGTCAGGGCACCCGAACTTGACTCCGGACGAGTAAAAACGCACCCGATCGTGGGTGCCCGGGCAGACGTCGGCCGCCCCGACGTCAAGAGAAAGACCAGCGCTAGGGGGCCGCCGCCCGGTAGACCCCTTCGTAGGCCCGCGCCACGGCCCTCCAGCTGTGATGGTCCGCCACGTAATCGCGAGCGGCGACCCCCAGCCGACGGGTTAGCTCGGAGTCGTCGAGAAGATCACCGACCCGCTGGGCGAGCTCCTGCTCCGAGTCACCGAGAAGCAGGTCCCTGCCGTCTGCGACCTCCATACCCTGAACGGCCAGAGGCGTTGCGACGCAGGCGATCCCGTTGGCCATCGCCTCCAACAGCTTGTTCTTGATGCCGGTGCCCGACACCATGGGACAGACGTAGACGCTGCCCGAGCTCAGCCACGGCTCCATCTCGTCGACCTCGCCGGTTACCTCCACGCCCTCGAGCTCTGCCAGCGCCTGCACCCGCGAGTTGGGTTGACGCCCGATGATCACGAGGTGAGCGTCGGGATGGTCTCGTCGCACGATCGGCAGGACCTTGCGAGCCAGGGTCTCCGCGGCCGCGACGTTCGGCGCGTAGCTCATGACTCCGGTGAACAGGATGCGTCCCGGCTTTCGTTGAGGGGTGTTTTTCGGAGCGAACTTGTCGACGTCGACCCCGTTGGGGATGACCTCGACGCGCAGGCCGGGCTCGAGGGCCTGCAGAGCCTGCTTGTCTTCCTCGGTGACGACCACAACGCTTCGGAAGAGGCCGAAATCGGTCGTCTCGAATACCCGCACCCGCTGCGCCTCCGTGCGCAGGATCGCTCGTCTCAGGCCGCGGGCCTGCTCGGCCCAGGCCTCCACGTTCAAATGCCAGGCATCGAGAGCGGCGAGGATGGCGGGGACGCCCTCAAGGTAGCGGCCCGTAGCCGCGAGTGAGCCGGTCGTCACGTGCACCACGTCTGGCGAAAAGGATGCGATCTCATCCATTAGCGCGCTGCGCACGCGGCGCGCCATCTCGTCTACCTTCATCGGCCGCCGCAAAACGACTCCGCGCGCCAAAGACATCGACGTCTCGAGGACCCACCTCGGGGATCGGCGGCGGGGAACCGGCAGAACCCGCATGTCGTGGGTGACCGAAGGGTCGTCGATCTGTGTCGCCGCGCGGAAACCCAGGATCCGCACCTCGTGATCGCGCGCGAGCTCGCCTGCGAGTGCATTGAGATAGAGCCGGAAGCCGTCCGGAGGAGGCAACGGGACCTCTTGCGCGCAAAAGAGTATTCGCATACCTAAGTATAAGGAGGGGGTCCTTTGAAAGGTTGCCTTCGCGCAACGGGCGGTGGCACTATGTTGTCCCCGCCGCTGCTGGAAAGGCTCCCATGTCTGGATTCGTCGCCGTCTGCTCGACGGCGCGCGAGCATCCCGTAAACGACAACGAGATAGAGGAACTGGTTACTTCCTACGTCGCGCTGCGCGGCGACGGCGCGCGCCACGAAGCGCGCGCAGGGGATACGGCACGACTCGTGAAGATCGACAACCCTCACGCGCGCCATCCGGGGATCGAGAGGCGCGGCGACTCCTGGTCGGCCGTCACGGGAACTGCCCACGGTCCCTCCTCTCTCGTCGGCGCGAGGCCCGAAGAGCTCGACGGCCAGTTCAGCTTGTTCGCCTACGACGCCACAGAGAAGAGGATCTCGATCGCGTCGGACCCGTTTGGGTTCCACGCCCTATACGCCGCGCGGGGACCGAACCGATTGCTCGTGAGCAACTCCGCGCTCGCACTCGCCCGCTATCTGAATGCGGAGCCCGACCGTCTCGGGATCCTTTCCTTTTTGCGGTCCGGCTACCACTTCGGCAAGAGGACGAACTGGGAGGGGATCGAGCGTCTCGATCCCGCAGAGCACTGGGTGGTCGATGGCGGGAAAGTGGAGAAACGGAGGTACTGGCTCCCAGAGGTCGACCGGTCCGTGCGCGACCTCTCCTTCGATCGAGCCGTCGACCACTGCATCGAGGCCTCCACGGCCGCGATAGCAAGTCACCTGCGCGCGGCTCCTCCGGCGTGGTCCGATCTCACCGGCGGCTACGACAGCCGGGCCATGAACCTCCTGCTCGAGCGGTCCGGGGTCACCTTCGCAACGACCACCCGCGATACGCCCATGCTCGAGGACATCGAGATCGCCCAGGAGCTATCCCGCCTCGGTGGATGGGAGTGGCTGCACACGAAGCTGCCGGAGGACTGGCACGACCAGGTCGTCGACGAGATCGACGTCGCGCTGGGCTGGGCGGACGCCAACCTCGAGGTCCTCCAGCTGGCCCGGGTCCTGTGGCCTCACCGCGTGCTCGCCGAGACGAAACCGCTGTTGATCAGCTCCGGTGGGGGCGAGCACCTGCAGTACTACGCGTGGAAGTCCGAGTTCTTGCGCGCTGGAAGGTCGAACCGCCTGCACATGGACAACTTCATCGACATGGGCATGCTGAGGCCCACCAACACCTCTCTGTTCGCATCCGATCCGACTCGAGAGGTAAGGGAGGACTTCCGCAGGAGGCTCTCGGCCTATGCCGCTCCCTATTCGGATCAGCCCAACACCGTCCAGGCCGACATGCTCTATGCGTACAAAGGGATGGGCCACTTCGGTGCGTATGCAGCAAGTGACTCCGCCTATCTCACCGCGGAGGTGCCGTTCTACTTCAAGGACGTGTTCTCGGCCGCGTTCTCGACCAACTTCCGCTATCGCAACAATCACCGGCTGTTCCGGCACTTCATGCACCGGCTCAATCCCAAGCTCGCGTCGGTGCGAACGAGCCGAGGGGGCCCCGCCATCCCCCAGCGCGCCACGAACCTGCATCTCTTCTGGCCCTATTACGCACAGGTCGGCCGCAAGGCGATCAACAAGATCAGTCACAAGGCGACGGGGAAGACCTTCCTCGCGGCGCCTCCACCGACGTGGCTCTGGGAGGACCGGGCAAACAACAGCGTCCTGGATCACCTCGGGCGCGACGTTCCCTTCAAAGCGGCGACGCTGCGTTCGGCACCGCTCTACGATCACGCCGCGCTCGACGCATTCCTCGTGCGGGCCCGCCAGAGCGACTTCACGCAGACCCCGATGCTCGGCCGGATCATCACGATCGAGATGGCGCTGCGCGCGGTGGACCAGGCCCTCTAGTCAGGCTCCGGGGAGCTGCGTCAGCCTCCGGCCCAGCAGTTTTCGCGCCGCGCGCCAGTTCCCCAGCGCCGCCGCGATCTGGACACCGGAACCGTGTAGGGGGCCGCGCGCCCATGCGGTCGTCTCTAGTCCGGGATCCTCCGCGGTGAAGCGGTACTTGTATTCCTCTCCCCCACGCAGGAACCGGTATTCGTGCACTCCGTCGTCCAGTGCTTCGCGGATCGTGTGGGCCAACAACACCAACCCCACCGACGAGTCCGCCCACCGGGGATCGCGGCCCGCTTGATAGAAGGATTCGGCGCCCGCGAAACGGAACCCGTACCACGCCGCCACTGGGCGCCCGTCGAGCTCGAGGAACCACAGACGCAGCCAGCCATTGCGCGCTGCGACGCGCGCGAAATCGAGGTGGAAAGCCCTGGCCGCGGAGAAGGCACCGTCGCTCGCGCCCCAGCGGGCTCGGTAGAGATCGAAGAGCAGGTCCACGTCCCGGTCGAGCGTCGAATCGTCGGTATCGACGAGTCGGAACGAGACGTCGTGCTCGGCTCTCAGCTTGCGCTCGCGTCGGCGGATCTGCTCGCGGAAGTTCGCCGACTTGGATGTGACGTAAGCGTCCCAGTCGCCCTCGAAGCGAAGGACCGGGCTCTGAAAGCGACGCAAGACCCTCGCGTCCATCAGCTGCCTCCAGGGTTGTGCCCCGGGCAGGTAGTCGGCCAGCAGGATGTCGCAGACCTCGGGGGAGGCTTGCAGCGTCCGCCTGAGCGCACGGGCAACCTCCGGGGCGTCGCCCTCGGCACAAACCGGACCGAGCTGATCGGCGGGACCATGACCGAGAAAGCGCAACACGCGCAGCGGTTTCTGCGACCAGGCGTAGAGGGGGACCAAGGCGTCCGTGTAGCCGGCGGAGCGCAGCCGCCCCACGACGACCTGGCGGCCGTCGAGGAAATGACGGCTCCATACATCCGCCCATTCCCACGTCGAGAAGATGTTGCGACTCCGCTGCGCCAGAGGCGACCATTCGACCCTCAAGTCCCCGAGGTCTTCGACTCTGTCGAAGTCGATCCGGGATGGAGAGGAGCGGCGCGGCCTGACCGCTTCGACTATGCGTTCGAGATCTTCGGTCAGCAGCTCCTGGTGCACCGGGAGCCCTACGGTGTGGGCGCGTCGATGGGCCGCTCCGGGATGGTCGTCGACGGTCAGCGCCGGGTGCGGCACGGACCAGAAGTTGAGCGCCGCGACGCCTCGAGCCGCCAGCCTCTGCAGGAGAGCGTCCTTGTCGTCGACCGCGATGGGAAACGCAAAGGGAGAGGCTCCTTCGTGGAGGCGATCGAACGGAGGCTCGACCAGGTCGCCGAGCTCCTCGAGAAGAACCGCGTAGTTCACCCTGCGCCGGGCGGCCGCTTCGGCATCGACAAAGGGGAGCAACCGGAGCGTCGCGCGCGCGGGGGGCCGATAGGGATCGCCGAGGTCGAAGTCGGCACTCGGCGTGTAGGCAGCCTCCGTCCGCAGCCGCTGCACGAGATCCGCTCCGCGCCCGGAACGAGCCTCGATCCAGGAGGCATGGCGCTTGAGCAGCGAGGTGACGTCGAAGGGCCCGGGCCCGGTGTCGACATTCGGAGGCTTGCGGCTCAGCAGGGCGGCGCCGTCGGGAAGCCCGAAGGTCTTGTAGAGACAGAAGAAAGAGATGTCCCCGAACGAGCCGACGGGCGCGCCCTCGACGCGCGCAAGCCACGCTTGTGCCGCGTCCTCGATGAGGAGCAGGCCGCGATCGTCACACCACCTGAGCCAGCGAGGCGCTTCCTGCGGAAACCCGAGATAGTGCACGAGATACAAAGCCTTCACGCGTTCGTCGAGGAGGTTTTGCATCTCGTCCTCGTCCGGCTGCAGGTCCGGCCCGGCATCGTAGAAGACGCACTCGACGCCCGCGCGCGACAAAGCCTCCACCTCCGAACCGTGGTGATAGGCGGGCACGAGCACGCGGTCGCCCGCCGAGATGCCCAGAGGCCCCAAGGAGTGGCGCAGCGCATGTCGCGCGCGCGAGAACAGACGGCATCGGGGGTCTTCGAGCGGGAAGGGAAGCTCGACTGCTCGGCGGCGCGTGTAAACCGCCGGGTTCAACGGCGGCCACACGCCGACGCGGGCGATCGTCACCGTCCGACCATTGCCAACGCT
>JALZBR010000220.1 GCA_030863485.1 Actinomycetota bacterium | reverse complement strand
CCCTTGACGAGTGCAGGCACTCGGGGGTCGGCCTGGTCGCGCATCCATGCCGCCTCGCTGATCGTGAAACTCGCGATGCCCATGAAGACGACGCTCAGGGGCCCCAGTAGGACGCGTGCACCATTCAGTGCGCCTAATCCCGCTAGCCCTGCGATCGCACCCACGGCAATGAGAGTGATGTTGAAGGCACCCGACGCGAAAAGATACTCAACGACGAAGCGGGGAGCTATGTCTCGGTGTTCCCCAAACCAACCGCGAGCGGCTTCGAGATTGGGGACAATTTTCAATTGGCGTAGTCCGATCAGGCTGGCGACGATGGCACCGAATCCCCACACTCCTATGAAGACTGCGGCCGATCGCCATCCCGCAAAAAAGACTATAGTCAGGCCAAGCGCTTCCACGAGACCCCAGACCAGATCATTCCAAGCGGCTGACTGGGGTCGTCCGTCAGCAAAGAACGCGAACCTGCACGCGTCTTGCAGGAACAAGGCGGGCAAGGCGACTGCCAGCGGCACCAACGACCATTGTGTGCTTGAGCCGAAGAGGATTCCCATGGCCCCGAGCAGTCCTCCAATCCCGATCGACATAACTATCGCGGTGCCAGTCATGTCAGATACGGCACAGGCGAGATCTCGGCGATGGCGCCCGCTATACCTTATGAGCAGGGGCTCAAGCACCAGTGGGCGTACCAGTTCGATGGTAAAAAGGTAGAGGCTTACGGCTAGCGCGAAAGCACCAAACCCACGGGCGTCAGTCTCACGAGCTGCGACGACTGCCAGCACGAAGTTGGTGAGGCTTGAGATAGCTTGATCTATTACCATCCAGCCCGCTCGGCGCCGAGCAGGGCGCATAGTGGGACTTCGACCTGCTACCAAGGTGCCCTCGCCAGGGCGGAAGTGCGTTTCCTGATAGCGAGGCTTGGAGGGTCAGGAGAAAGCCCGTTCGCTAAATGGATCTGGCGGTGGTTGCTGGCCCGCTGCTCCCGAACGCCAGCACCAATGCCGATGATGACCCACGGGACGGTCATCTTTCCCGCTACCCAAAAGACATCGAGGGACCCAGCGACGACGGCGCCTATTAAAACGGCTCCAGCTGCATCCCCCCATGCACTCCGCAACCTAACGCTGATAACTATGGCTCCCACGACTAGTACTGCGGTCGCTATGAGCCCCTGTGCGCCCGACTCTGATAGAACCTCTAAGAGGAGGTTATGCGGATGCGGTTTCTCATCATCACCGTACAACGCCTCGTCAACAAGCGGCTCCGGGAATTCGAACCGTTCGTCATCCCTATAATAGCGGATTCCCTGACCGAGTAGCGGGGCCTCTCGCCAGTAGTTGTAGGCCACGCGAGCGAACTCGGCCCGCGAACTCAACGAGCTAATTCGCACGCTGCTCGGAAGGGCCTCCTCTGAAGTTAGACTAGCGAGCGAGAAAAGCGCGGCGCTAGCCCCCGCAACAAGTAGCGTAATCACCCGCGGATCTCGAATATTTGCGTCTCGGCGGAGCAGCAGGAAGCCGATACCTGCGAAGAGGGCCACCATGGCACCCCTCGACTGGGTTGCCAGCAGGCCGATAAACAGCACGATAGCGAGCCCGATACTCGTGCGACGGCCGAGCCGTGTAGGTGCGGCTGCCAGAATCAAGAGTCCGGCGGTGATCAGTCCACCAGCGTGATTCTTGGATATCCCCAGCGGGAAGGCGGGATCAAAGCCGGTGCGCAGGGCTGTCACGCAGGCAGCAATAGATATGGCCGTAGAAGCTGCGAGGAACAGCAGAATTGCTGGCCGCTCCTGTTGTAGTCGCGCTACAGCCGCCCCGACGAGTAGACCGCCTCCGACCAACGCCCCGCGGTGAGCCCACTCAAGCGCTGCCGGTATCGTAGGCGAGGCCACCACCACAGGTATGAGTGCCGCTAGGTAAAAGGCCACGATTTGAGCAAGACCGCGCACGAACCCGTGAATTGCATGTATGCGCGGTAGTGCGGCTAAGATTCCGAGCACGAGGATGGCATCTGCTATGCTCATCTCGATCAATCCCGAGCCGACACGCACCGGGATGAACGCCGCGGGGAGAACCGCAAGGAGCACTACGCGCGGGTGGAAGGCGATCACCGCTGCTAGCAGCGCCAGGCCCCCAAAGGCTCCAGCAATCAGGGGTGCTAGCGGGAAGACACCCCCGAGGAGGGCGCCAGCAATCACCAGTCCGGCGCCCGCCATGCGGCCGTCCTCCTCTGGCGACATCGCTCTCAACGTAGCGTCACTATGCCGAGAACCTGCGCATCCGTTGAACGCAGTAGCGTTAGAGTGTCGCGGAGCTCCGCGCGTGTCGTGCGATCGAGCAAGACCGTGATCAGTACGCCGTCGGCAAGGCGCGCGATAGGGCTCCCGTCGGGTAACACACCTTCTGCTGAGGCAGCGACCACGACGAGGTCGAGGTCGAAGCGTTCCAGCGCCGCGGAAAACGAATGTTTCGGCGGGCCATCTTCCAGGAGCGCCCGCATGCTTGCATCACCGCCCGCGATCGAAAGGCGGTAAAGCCGGGCCGCTGACACCTCTCGATAGGATCCGCCGTTGGAATCGCCGGCAAATTCAGACCCGGGGGTCTTCTGCGCAGAGCCTGATGGATCGGAGCTTGTTGATATAAGGAGTGTCCTCAGACCCACATTGGCACTTGTTGTCGCGATCTCCCTCGCGAGGAACGACGCGGCTCGATATGGACCCGCTGCTGTCACGAGCAGACGTGCAACTCGCGAGCGAGAGTAGCTGCCGACATCCGACGTCCCAAACTGGTAATCCTCCTGAAGATTGAATGGCGAGTTGCTGGAGCACCGAGCCCCGGCGACGAGGAGGAGAGCTTTGGCTAAGAGGAGGCGAACCTGCTCCCGGTATTCATCCTCATCTTGAGCTGGACGCCTTTTTCTAGAATCTCGAAGTCGAGGAAGGCTCGCGAGCACTGGCAACTGAGAACGCACCTCAACCTCATTCGGCTCACTAAGGCGATCGCTCGTCGCGTCTCGAATAAGCGCCAGTCCCAGACCGAACACGCCACCAACCAACCCTGCGAGCAGGGCATTTCGAACCGGCCTGGGGCTCGACGGTGAAACGGGAGTGTCAGGCGGGGAGATAATCTTGATTCCACCGTCCGTACTGCTATTACTGGTTCTGATTTCTGTCAATCTCAGGAAGAGGCGGTAGCGAGAATCGGTGAGTGTTGCCTGCATCGCGGCATTTTCAGGAGGAGTGCTCGCGAGCGAAATATCGAGCCGCGCGATCTCCTCCTCGATCGCTTTCACGTCGGCTTGTAGTTTTGCCAGCGCTTCATTGCGCCGATGGGTGACGTAGGCGTGCAGAATCGT
>JALZBR010000175.1 GCA_030863485.1 Actinomycetota bacterium | reverse complement strand
GCGGCCAGTGTCTTACGAGGTTTGTCGTTTCGGCCCCCCCGCCCCCACCCCCTCCTTCTTCGATCGCCCCTGTTCGCGCGACGGAGAACCAGCTCCCCGGCGTCATCGAAGACGACGAGAGCCCCTTTGATCGCATAAGGCCTTCCCAAGGCGCTCAGGAGGCCCCGCCTGCGTTCAGAGCGACCGGCGAAGCCGGCGCCGTGCGGGTGGACGAGGACGGCATCAGCTGGACGTGTGTCCGCTGTGACACGGTCAACGAGTTCGCCGCAAACGTCTGCGTCGTGTGCGGGGCCAAGTTCGCCGAGTCCATCAGGCCTCCAGAGGAGCCCCGACCGTCTCGAGACCCAAACAAGACGGCTCTCATATCGCTCTTCATGCCGGGGGCCGGGCACGCCTATCTCGGCATCTGGGGCGAGGCCTTTGCCCGAGCAGTGATCAGCACCTGGGTCGTTCTTGTGGCGGTCTTTGCCGCCGCACAGAATGTTGCGCAGGCGAAGATCATGGGGGTCCTCTTCGCTCTAGTCGCTACGGCTTTGTGGGTCGTGGCGGCCCACGATTCCTACCGGGAGGCTCTTGGGATGCCCAGTGCGGTCATTCTCAAGAAGAAGTTCTTCCTCGGTCTCGTCTTGGGTCTCTTGATGCTCTCGATCGTGATGGTCTTCTCCATAGTCATGGGGGCGCGGAACTGACCCGGCGGGATCGACTAACCCTGTCCCGTCCGGAACGATTCAATCCAGGCGCCTGACCTCGACCGGGCCCTCGGGACCCTCGACCTGCCACGACGCTCCGGAAAAGACCGCGCCGTGATCTCCATCGCGACCAAGGGCCAGAAGCCCGGCCGGGACGATTGCCGCGGAGCCCTCGGAACCTGCGCCGGGAGCCCTTTTCTGTATCCGCCCGATGACCTCGGCACAAGCGTCCTCGACATCAGCCCCCCGTTCGACTAGATCGGCCACCTGCCTGCACGCCAAGGTGAGGAGGAAGGCCTCGCCGACTCCCGTTCCGACGACGGCGACGGCCTGGTCCGCATAGAACCCCGCCCCAAAGACCGGTGCGTCGCCGACGCGTCCCCGCAGCTTGCCGAATACTCCGCCGGTGGACGAGCCCGCCGCGAGACGCCCCTGGGAATCGAGCGCGACAGCCCCCACCGTGTCGACGTGTTCGGGCCGAGCGTAGGACTCGAGGTCGAGAGCCCCCTCATTGTTTGCTCGTTCCCACCTCTGGTGTTGCTCGTCCGTCGACCGCACGAGGCGATCGAGGCGGTGCTCGTCTCCCAAGAGCTGAGCGCCGTCTCCGGTGACGATGACGTGAGGGGTCTGCTCGAGAACGATGCGCGCAAGGGAGATCGGATGGGTGAGGTCGACGTTCGCCACTCCGGCCCCCCTGGACGAGAAGCCATCTGCGATACCGGCGTCGAGCTCGATTCCGCCGTCGCGGTGGAGGACCGAGCCGAAGCCTGCGTTGAGACCGGGCTCGTCCTCGAGAGCCTGCACCGCTCTTTCGACGGCATCGAGCGCAGTCGGGGCGGCCCCTCCCGCCCGGACGGCCCCCGACAGGTCGGTGGAGCCGTCGCTGGGGGTCCCCGAGACGCCACCGTGAACGAATACGACTGTCATGGGAGCAAGGGTCTCATCCTCTCGACTCGCCCGCGCCCATTTAAGCCACGGGCCCGCTTTTCTAGGTCGTCATGGTCGCCTGGTTAAGGGAATCCATTATTTCCGGAGCACCCGTACTATCGCCCACAGCCGGCCAACAAAAGAGGAGGGTGGAGGGTGCACGTGAACACGATGGTGAAGGCGATTGCCTTGAACTGCACGCTCAAGCCCTCTCCCGAACCATCGTCAACGGATGTCTTGCTCGATCAGGTAGCCACGGAGTTCCGGAAGCATGACGTGGGGTTCGAGATCATCCGCCTCGTCGACATGAACATCAAGCCCGGGGTGACCTCGGACGAAGGAGACGGCGATGACTGGCCCGAGATACGTCGCAGGATCCTTGCCGCCGACATTCTCGTTCTTGCATCGCCCATCTGGCTCGGTCACCCGTCGAGCCTCGCCCAGCGCGCGTTGGAGCGCATGGATGCGTTCCTCAGCGAATTGGACGACGAGGGGCGGATGGTCTCTTACGGCAACGAAGATGATGACGCGCAACACCGTGCATCTCGCTCGGGTGCTGAAAGACCAACAGTATCCCGGTGATCCGGAAGCAGAGGAGAACAAGCAGGCATAACTGTCTCGTACCGACTCTCTCGAGCCGGCGACCCTATGCTGCCTTGCGCTCCTTGGCTGCCCGTCTCTTGCCCACGAGCCACAGGGCAAGGATGGAGAGCTCGTACATGAAGTAAAGCGGGATCGCCAGCGCCATCAGGGTGTACGGATCCTGGCTCGGCGTGACTACTGCAGCAAGAGCGGCAATGACCACTACGGCGACCTTACGATTCTTTCTGAGCTGCTCGACCGACAGGATCCCGACGAGGCCTAGGAAGAACAAGAAGATCGGTAGCTCGAACATGACCCCGAAACCCAGCGTCATCAAGCCGACGAAGGACAGGTACCTGTCTGCTTCGAGGAAGGCGACGAGCCCGTCGCCACCGATGGTCAGCAGCAGGCGAAGACCCGTGGGAAGCGTCAGATAAGCAACCAGGCCGCCGACGAGGAAAAGCGTGACCGAGGTCACCACGAACGGGACCGCGTACTTCTTCTCCTTGGTGGTCAGACCTGGGTTGATGAAGGCCCACGCCTGATACAGCCACACCGGCGAGGCAAGGAAGATGCCTACCAGGGAAGTGACCTTCAGCCGGAAAGCAAAACCACCGGACACCTTGGTGAATATGAGGTCACAGCCCTGGGGGCCGAGGAAACGGGAGTCCAGCTCGCACAATGGACGCCTGATGATCTCGAGGATCGGCTCGTAAAAGAAGAACGCAACGATCGATATCAGGATGAATGCGAGAAAGGAATAGGTGAGTCGCTTTCGGAGCTCGCGCAGGTGCTCCATCAGGCTCATTGCCGGGGAGGCAATTCGCTTCCGACGACGCCAGACCTTCCAACCCGGGCTCCGCACCCCCTCGGCAGTGCTCATGATTTCGTAACCAGAAGGGGCTCTTGCGAGGTCGACTCAGGGGCCTCGATCACATCGGACGAAACAGGCTCTACCGAGGCCACCGGCACCTCGACCTCAGGCGGGATCGTCGAGGCAGCGGCTGCTGTAGGGACAGCTTCTTGCTTCGCCTCGACCTGCTCCTGCTCCTGTGCCTGGTGCTTGGCCTTTTCGTCGTCGAGAGACATGTCGAACTCGGACTTCGCCTCACTTGCCATCTTCTTGACCTGGTTGAGGGCTTTTCCCGCGGACCGCGCCATGCCGGGGAGCTTCTCCGGACCGAACACCATGAGCGCGAGAACTCCCACCACCAGGATCTCCATGGGACCTATCTGAGGCATCAGGGATTCCCTATGAAGCCACTGCTATGGGCGCAGTGGCGCTGCGAGCCGAGGTGATCTCTGTCGCGCTCTTGCCACAACCCGGGCAGAAGTCGGATCCGGCGGGAACCTCTTTCTCACAGAAAGGACACGGGCCCTCGACGCGCTGCTCGGTGGCGCCTTCCTTGAGGCCTGACTTGAACTCTTTTCCCGCGCGGCCCATCGAACGGGCAAGCTCGGGAACTTTCTTCGCTCCGAAGAGCAGCATCACTACCGCCAGGACGATCAGCATCTCTGTTCCACCTGGAAAGCTCATGTTTCCTCCTCGAGACATCGCTGCGATGCCTCAGATCGACTGGGTGAGGGGACCGGGTTGGCGGTCGGATGACAGCGCCAACCCGGTCCCTTGTTGCCTAAAGCGTTACTGCAGCTCCACCACTCATGGAGCCCGAGTCGGCAAGGAACGGCTGGACCGCGTCGAGGACCTTGTCCTTCGGCAGGGCGGTCTCGGTTGATCCCATGTACACGCCCTCTTCGGGCGACAAGCCGAGAAGGTTGCCGATGATCGCCGCGTGGCGAGCTTCGACGCCGTAGATCCCTGCAGCAGCCTGCAAGATGTCCTTGTTCTTGATGAACCCGGCTGCTCCGAGGTACGCGCCCACGCCCGTGTTCTCGAATACGTGAGCCGTCTTCAGGAAACTCTCCCTGCTTGCGAACGACTGCCCGAAGTCCACTCCGGGAGCCTCGACCGGCGTGCCGCCGATCTTCATGATCGTGTCGGTGAGGGCCGCTACGTGAGCGTCCTCGTCGGCTCCGACCGTCTGCACGTACTCGGCCTCCTGACCGGACAACAGGCCGGCCTCGTTGCCCTGACGGTAGAACTCGGACTCGAGGAACTCGAGCGTCAGCGCGTAGTTGAGCACGTCCACGTCGCTTCCGAAGTCTGCCGTTTGCGCCCATGCGAAGCGCGTGGCCAGCATTTGCAGACCGATTGTTCCGGGGACGACCGTAGCCGTGCCCAAGAGGAATTTACGTCTGTCCATTGATGTCGCCTCCTAACTCTTGATGAAGGGTTTGGCAGCCTCGAGGACCTGCTGCATCGATGCGGTCTTCTCGACCGGGGCCGGGAAAGGATTGGTGCCCGTGAGGTCGGCAAGGATCGCTGCGTGACGCGACTCGACACCTGCGATCGCTCCAGCTGCCGCGAGGATGTCGATGCTCTTGATGTGGGTCACCTGGCCGTGATACGCGGTAACACCAAGCTCCTCGAAGGTCGAGGCGGTCTCGAGGAACTTGGCCTTGTCCTCGAAGGTTCCGGCCGGGTACTTCGTTCCCGGAGCCTTAACCGGCTTCCCACCAAGATCTTTGATGGTGGAAGTGAGGGCCGCTACGTGAGCGTTCTCGTGGTCCCGGATCGGCTTGACCAGTGCCAGCTCTCTGCCCGACAGGACGCCGCCGTCAATCCCCTGGTTGTAGAAGTCCGCTTCCAGGTGCTCTAGGGTCAGCGCGTAGTTGAGGATCTCGAGGTCGCTGTCCGCGGCCTGAGCCGATGCAGTCACGCCACTGAAGCCGCCGACTGCCAACGTGCTTCCGACTCCGACGATGCCGGCCCACTTCAGAAAGTTGCGCCTGTCATAGTCGTTGTCGAAGGAGAGAACTGCCTCTCCGTTGAAAATCTCTTTGCTAGCCATTCTTGTTGCACACCTCCTTGTAGATGAACGTTCTTGGACACTTCGCGGTGCAGGTCAGCTCATGGCCTCCCTCCCCGATGTCTCCCCACCTGGACCCCCGTGGGAGACGGCCTTTGCTTGTACGACAATGCGGTGTGTGCGAAAGCCCTTCGGTGTGCACGCGAACAACGTGATCATCCGAGCGCGATCAGTCTTGGGTTGTCTCAGCACGAAGTCGGCGTATTCGGCCTCTGGGACCACGGTCTTTTTGAAAACGCGGTATGTGGTGGGTTTGGCGTTGCGCAGCCCCGTGCGGATCTTGTCTCCGCGTTTGAGGAGATCCAAGTCTTCGAATGGCTTCGTGTAAGTCGTCCGATGACCCGCGAAGACCGAGTTGCCGGCTGCTCCCGGTAGAGGCGTACCCGGCCAGTGACCCGGGCCTATCTCGACCGATTCATCCGTCACACCCTCGAAGAATTTCGTCTTCAAGCTGATTGCGGGGATCTCAATCTTTCCAAGGGCTATCTGGCGGCCTCGCTCGAACGAGATCCCAACGCTCTTGTCGTCGATCGACGCGCCCGCTGTCGGTGAGTCGTTCTTGGTCGAAGCACTCTTTCCGCGGGAACCCTCGTTCCCATCCTCGAGCGAGCTGAGGATCCTCGAGACTCGAGGTTGCCCCATCTCACGCTCGGGCGACCAGCCCAGGTACGCGGCCAGAAGCGGCGGGATGAGAAGGACGACCGCCACAGCCACCGCTCGTCCGCGACGAGTGTGCAGGAAGGTCTTGGGTTGGGCGGATTCTGGCGCCGCAAGAGAATCATCTTCTGAACGAAATGAGGATCTACGCTCGTCCGATGAAGCCTCCTGCGAGCCTTTGTCGGATCGCTTCATGTGAAAGGTTCGGGAATCGATACCCGGGCGGATTGGCTTCAGAAGAGGTGGATCGCGGGCCTGGAGACCAATCCCTGAAGCAAAGTGCGTCCGA
>JALZBR010000209.1 GCA_030863485.1 Actinomycetota bacterium | reverse complement strand
CGCCTGGACCGCTCGGTCCTCGAATCCAAGGCGGTGGCCGAGCTCAGGGCCATAGCCAAATCAATGGATCTCAAGGTCGGGGGGCTCCGCAAATCAGAGATCATCGACGCGATCGCAGGGGGCAACGGCGGATCCCGTCCGGCGTCTCGCTCCGCCCCGGCCCCCACCGGCGCCTCCGGGAACGGCGCGCAGACCGGCGAGACGCCGGTCACGGTTCAGGCCTCGCAGGCGGGGTCCGCCCCGCGCTCCGAAGCAGCGCCCGCATCCGGCTCGCCTCGCCCGCGCGAAACCGCTCCTCCACTGGACGCCGCGTCCTCGCCCGCGGGCGGTTCGAGTGCCCCCGAGGGGACCGGCGGTTCGGGCTCTTCCGGCACGGGCTCGGCCAGCAATACGGTGGTCGACGAGGGGGCCGTGGGAGAACAGCGCGACCAGCGCTCGAATAACAACAACGACCGCAATCAGCGTCGTCGACCCCAGGGTCGGGACAACCGTCAGAGGCCGCGCGAGAAAGCCGATCCACGAGACGGACGAGGACGTCGCCGTCGCCGCGGACGCGGGGCGGGAGGAAACGTCCCCCACTACCAGCGTGACGACTACGACGAGGTCGAGGGCGAGGACGATGCCAATGCAGAGGTAAGAACCGGCATCCTCGACCTCCTGCCCGAGGGGTACGGGTTTTTGAGGACCAGCGGCTATCTGCCGGGAGACAAAGACGTATACGTCTCCGCATCGCAGGTGCGCCGTTTCCATCTCCGCAAGGGCGACGAGGTCACCGGCTCGGTCAGGGCTCCCAAGGAGGCCGAGAAGTACCAGGCCCTCCTTCGGATCCGCGAGGTCAACGGCTCCGATACCGAATCGATGCAGCGCCGGCCTCGTTTCGCCGACCTCACGCCGCTCTATCCGCAGGACAGGCTCACCCTGGAGAACATCGAGGGGCCCCGGCAGATCACGGCGCGGATCATCGATCTCGTGGCCCCGATCGGCAAGGGGCAGCGCGGGATGATCGTCAGTCCTCCGAAGGCAGGCAAGACGACGGTCATGCAGGAGATCGCGAACGCCGTGCGCCGCAACAACCCCGAGGTGCACCTCATCGTTCTGCTCGTGGATGAAAGACCCGAAGAGGTCACCGACATGCAGCGGTCGGTCGAGGGCGCCGAGGTCATCTATTCGACCTTCGATCGTCCTTCCGACGACCACATCCAGGTCACCGAGCTGACTCTCGAGCGGGCCAAACGGCTCGTGGAAGCGGGCAAGGACGTGATGATCTTGCTCGACGGGATCACCCGCCTGTCGCGTGCGTACAACCTCGCGACTCCGGCATCGGGACGGATCCTCTCGGGTGGTGTCGACTCGACCGCCCTCTATCCGCCCAAGCGCTTCTTCGGAGCCGCTCGCAACATCGAGCACGGCGGGTCACTGACGATCCTCGCCACGGCGCTCGTCGAGACCGGTTCGAGGATGGACGAAGTCATCTTCGAGGAGTTCAAGGGGACCGGTAACTGGGAGCTGAAGCTGGATCGCAAGATGTCCGAGAAGCGGATCTTCCCGGCCATCGACATCTCCGCTTCAGGTACCCGGAAGGAAGAGCTGCTGCTGACTCCCGAGGAGCTGCAACTATGTTGGCGGTTGCGCCGGGTGCTGCACGCCCTCGAAGGTGGGGGTGCGCTCGAGTTGCTCATCGACAAGATGAAAGCCACCAAGGGGAACGCCGAGTTCCTGCGAGAGATCTCGAAGGTCCCCGTCAAAGGGGAATAGAGCAAGCTTCTATGCGGTTATTCGGGTTGGGTATCGCGGAGTGGGTGACTATCGTCTTGCTAGCCGGCAGCATCCCGCTTACGTTGAGGATCATGGCTCGAGCGTCGGCGGCCTACGAGCGAAAGGCGGCCGAGAGAGTCCGGGCCTCCGGCGATGTGCCCCCCGGCGCCGACGGAGAACCACTCGAACAGGGTGAGGAAAGGAACTGACATGAAGCAAGGGATCCATCCCGACTACGTCGAGACGAAGGTGACGTGCTCTTGTGGCAACACCTTCACGACCCGCTCGGTCAAGAGCGAGGTCCACGTCGAGCTTTGCAACCAGTGCCACCCCTTCTACACGGGCAAGCAAAAGCTCGTGGACACCGGGGGCCGTGTCGAACGGTTCCAGAAGAAGTACGCAGCCTCTCGTGCGCGCACGGAGGCCGCAGCCGCTCAGCGTGGTTCGGAGTCGAACGAGGCAGATCAGCCCGAGTCAGCTCCCCAGCAATAAGCTTCTGTCTGTGACGGCAGAAAAGAGGCCGCGTCCGTCTATAGGCGGGCAGGCCGTTCTCGAAGGCGTGATGATGCGCGGCCCCCGGTCGTGGTCCGTCGCCTGCCGCAAGCCCGACGAGACGATTGCCGTCGAGTCGCACGCGCTGCCCAGCCTGGCCGAGCGCCACAAGTGGCTTAAATGGCCCCTCTTCAGGGGGGTGATGGTTTTGGGGGAGTCTCTGTCGATCGGGATCCGGGCTCTGAAGATCTCCGCGAACTATGCGCTCGAGGAGGAAGAGCAGCTCTCCGACAAGCAGCTGGGTTGGTCTCTGACCGTCGCGATGGTGATGTTCTCGGCCATCTTCATCGTGCTGCCGGTGCTGGGGACCCGCTTGATCGAGGGCTTCGTCGGCGACCTCTCCGAGGAACGGCCGCTGCTGTTCAACGTCATAGAGGGAGCGATCCGTCTCGGCATGTTCCTGGGGTACCTCCTGATCATCGGCCAGTTCAAGGACATCAGGCGGGTGTTCCAGTACCACGGAGCCGAGCACAAGACGATCTACGCCTACGAGAACGGTGATGAGCTAATCCCGCAGGAGATCGACGACAAGTACCCCACCCTGCACGTGCGCTGCGGGACCAACTTCTTGTTCATCGTGCTGTTCCTCACGATCATTGCCCACTTCCTGATGGACCTGTTCCTCAGCGCAGCACTTGTCCCGCGCCTGATATTGCGGATCCTGGCGATCCCGCTGTTGGCCGGCATCGGCTACGAGGCGATCAAGCTGGCTTCGCGCAACGAGGATTCGCTCGTGTTCAGGATCTCGATGCTGCCCGGGCTCGCTCTGCAACGCATCACGACCAAACCGCCGACCCTCGACCAGATCGAAGTAGCGATCGCCGCCATGGAAGCCGTCGCTCCCGACGACAGCGACACCGCGGCCCCCGAGGCACCGGTGGCCTGATGGCGCTTCCCGAGAAGCGTCTCGAGGACATGGAGGCGCGCTTCCAGGAAGTCGAGACCTCGCTCGGTGACCCCTCCGTGGCGGCTCGACCCGACGACCTCAAGCGACTCGGCAAAGAGCATGCGGAGCTTCGACCGACCATCGAGACGTGGCGACGTTACAAGCAGGCTCAATCCGATCTCCAGGAAGCCAAGTCGATGCTGTCGGGGACCCAGGGGGAGGAGAGGTCCTACCTCCTCGAGGAGATCGCCACGCAGGAGAAGACCCTCGAAGCACTCGGCGAAGAGCTGAGT
>JALZBR010000199.1 GCA_030863485.1 Actinomycetota bacterium | reverse complement strand
TGCAGCGAGCCGGCCAAGCGGCTATCCAGCTCGGGGGGAATGTGCTGTTTGCGCCCGTTCGTGGTGCTTTGGGGCGCGCGTTGTTATTGCTGTTGGACCTGTCGTCCGCCTCATTCCCGACATCATTATCGCCTCTCGCTCACGTATAGAAGCAGGGACAATAACGACTCCGGGTCGTCTTTATTCGGGAGCGTTAGTACTACCCGTGGCATTCCCTGTCGACCCAGGAGGTTCGAAGCAGATAGGTGAGCGACTCAGATAGTCGGCGGCCGGGCTGTCCGATGAAGCCGCCTACTCACTGCGCGTGGTCGCTCGATACGGCTAGGTCGTCCCTTTAGCTCCCGGAACACCCTAAGTCCTACCGGCGCAGCTCCCGGGTGTTTGAACCGAGGCCGGCAGCACGGGGCACTCCTGCCGTCCTGCTCTTCCCGCCGGTCCAAGTTTCATTGACGTCGAAGCGGAGCCTCGCCCGGGCGCACGGGGCCGCGCCGTTGAGCTACCGGTCGGAAACAGGGGTGACGGCATCCGCTTCCCAGCCGAGGTAGTCCGCGACCTGATGTGGCAGGTCGAGAGGGTCGAAGGGTTTGGCGATGAGGCCTGCGATGCCGAGCTCTTGGAACCGCCGCCGGTCCGCCGCCTGGATCTTCGCGGTAAGCAGGATGATGGGAATGTCCTTGGTCACCGGGTTCGCTTGCAGCTTCTTGACGGTGGCGGGGCCATCGATGTCGGGCATCATGACATCGAGAAGGATCGCGTCGGGGCGCGTCGTCTCCGCCTTGGCCAGGCCCTCCATGCCGGAGCCGGCCGCGACCACCTCCCAACCGCCGAGCTTGTCGAGACTCACGGTCGCAACCGCTCGGATGTCGTCTTCGTCGTCAATGAGCAATACTCGCCTGGTGGCCATATCGGTGCTCCTTTGCTCCGTTGCGCGTCATGTGGCTTAGAAGCTGCATGACCTGGTGCTCGAATTCCTCGGGGGCGATCCGGCCTTTGGTGAGGAAGTGGATGTCGCCAAGCTTGAGCTGCTCTCGCTCCGAGTCGTCCAGATCCTTGGCCGTGTAGAGGACCACCGGAACCAGACGAAGCTGGTCGTGTCGGCGGAGCCAGTCGATCACAGTGAAGCCGTCGAGCTCGGGCAGTACGAGGTCGAGGAGGAGCAGGTCGGGGCGAGTCTGCTCGCTGAGGCGAATGGCTTCCTTCCCGGTGCGCGCGTGGTAGGTCTTCACTCCCTGCTTCTCGAACATGCTGATGAGGACGCCGGCCAAGTCGGCATCGTCCTCGACGACCAGCACCCTTTTCGCTTCGCACTTCTTTTCGAGAGCGTCCTCCAACGCCTTGAAGAGGCATTCCTCGCGCATGGGCTTGTGGATCCACGCCAGGATTCCGGGCGGAGCAGTCTCAGCCTCGTCCTTCGCCAGCACGCTCAGTATGACGATCGGAATGTCTTTGGTCTCCGCGCGCTCCTTGAGTGCGGCAGCCGTATCCCATCCGTTCATACCCGCCATGATGAGATCGAGGACTATGACGGCCGGGCGCTGCTCGGCCGCCTGCCTGATGGCCTCTTCGCCGGAGGTGGTCAAGATCGGCCGGTAGCCGCGCTCTTCGAGCAGCTTGCCCACTATTTCCAGCACGGACGTGTCGTCGTCGCAGACGAGGACGGCGGGACCCGACGGGAGCTCGGCGGCTTCCGGCGCTGCGTTCGCAGCCAGGGGGAGCGTGAAGGAAAAAGTGCTTCCCCGTCCAAGCTCGCTGTCCACCCAAATGCGCCCTCCGTGCTGCGCGACGATGCTCTTGCAGATGGCCAAGCCCAGGCCTGTTCCGCCCTTTTGCCTGGAGTCGGAGGAATCCACCTGCTGGAACCGCCCGAAGATCGTCTCCAGCTTGTCGTCGGGGATTCCCCGGCCCTCGTCCTTGACGCGAAAGAGCGCCGACCCCTCCGAGGGCTCGACCGAGATCGCAACGGTACGATTTGGAGGGGAGAACTTGACGGCGTTGCTGATCAGGTTCGTGAGGGTCTGAACGACCCGGCCGGGGTCGGCCCAGACTGGGATAGACATTGGGGACGCGGATAGACGCACCGCCGACTCGTCTGCCATCGGTGCCATCGCGTCTGCCGCCTGCTGGAGGAGCTCCCCCCCGTCGCAGCTTTCCTTCTTGAGCATGATCTTGCCTGCATCGAGACGCTCGATGTCCAAGATGTCGTTGATCAGGCGCATCAGCCGTTCGGTGTTCGTGGCTGCGATCTGCAGCATGCGGCGGGCGTCCTCGGGGAGGGGCCCCATTACTCCCCTGGAGAGGAGTCCGAGGGAGCCGCGGATAGAGGTGAGAGGAGTCCTCAGCTCGTGGCTTACAACGGACGTGAACTCCTCCTTGGCCTGGTCGCCCGCGCGCCGCTCGCTGATGTCTCTGAACGTAACGACCGCGCCGACCGTGTGCCCCCCTCGCCGAATGGGAGTGCTCGAGTACTCGACGGGGAAACTGGAACCGTCTTTGCGCCGGTAGACGTCGGTGGAGACGCGCCGGACCATCCCGTCCCTCATCGATTCGAAAACGGGAGACTCGGACCAGGGGTAGGGCTTGCCATCGGGCCGAGAGGGTTCGAGCACGTCGTGCAGCTGGCGTCCGATCAACTCGTCGACCTCGTATCCCGTGAGGAGCGTCGCCGTGGGATTGGCAAAAGTCGTCCGCCCTTTGAGATCGACTCCGAGAACGCCCTCTCCTGCCGACTCCAGGATCAGCTCCGCTTGACTGTGAGCTTCTTCGCTGATCCTCCAGGCCGAGAGGCAAGCCACGCTCTCCGCCAGGATGAAGCCTCCGTGTATCGCCGCCCACTTCCATGGGTTTGCCCACGCCGCCGGGTGGTTGTAAACGGCAGTTGGGTCGAGAACGCCTACGGCGCCGTGATGAGCCACGACGTAGCCGACCGCCAGGAGGAAGGGAACCCAGTCCTGGTAGAGGGCTATGACGGCGACCATCACGAAGAAATGGAAATGCATCTCTATGAGCCCGCCCGAGAAGTGCACGAGCAGGCCCGAGCACGTGAGGAGGCCCAGGCTCGCCATCGCCGAGCGCGCCCGCGGGCTCAGGCGGAGCCAGGACGCAAGTGCCGCCATGATGCCGACGACGCTGCCTTCGAGCAGGCTGTGCGTGACGCCGTAGCCGCGGACGATGCCGACCACCGGGAGGCCGGCAGCGTGCAGGGCCAACAAGATCACGATCCCCCGATGTCGCCGCCTCCAGGTCGCCTCAGGAAGGGTGCCCCCCTCAGGCAAGAACTGACGAAGTGACCTAGTCACGTCGCGGGCTCAGCTGTCCTTACCCGGCATGCCAACCGTCGAACGGTTGCGCCCTGTGTGTAGCGACATCGATTCTGGACGGAGCGCTGACGGCGTCATGAGCTCTCCTGACCTTCTGGGGGCAAGGGCGACCACGAGCCCTCCCGCGGCATCAGCCCGGATACACAGCTGCCGAGCCGCGTCGAACGGAGCTGCCGCTGACGGCGGTCCCCCGAGCGTTGCCGACGGGCGTGCGTCGCGGTGCCTCCTTTGGCGACCAGGGTGAAATCGAGCTGGGCGTCCCCAACTCACCTGTCGAGGTATCGACCCGAATCGAATGCCCTTTAGCCGTGGCCCCCGGATCGCGCCTCGTTACAAACCGGCGCAAGCTCCCGATATTGCTCGAATGCGAGTCACACTCGAGGCCGGGATGGAGAATGCTGCTCCGCCACAGAGGGGGAGCCAGGCCCTCGAGAGGCACCGGACGCTTCTCGATGGGAGGCGCAACGAGCTAGCGCGCGGCTCGGAGCAGACCTCTCTCGACGACCATCTCGACGGACAGCGTCTTGTAGCCGGTTTGGTCGAAGAGGACCACGAGCTTGTCTCCCTCGTAACGCACGACCTCTCCCCGTCCCCAGGCCCGATGCTCGACCCTCGAGCCCAGGGCAAAGGGCTTCTCGCCCTCGTCCTCGCCGCGCGATCTGCCGCTGGCACAGTTGTCGCAGTTGTTGCAGAAGCCGGCGGCGGTCTCGCCGAAGTAATTGAGAAGGAACTGTCGGCGGCACGCGCGCGTCTCCGCGTACGCGCGCATCATCGCGACCCGCGACTCCTCGACCTTTTGATGCATCTCTTCGCCCACCGCCGCCTCTTTGACAGCACCAGCGGGTTCTTTCGCTTCGGCGGCGGCTCTCACTCGCCCGTCGTGAAGCACCTCGAGCGCGCCTCCCTGCTCGAGATGACCTATTGCCAGATTCAGCTTGGACTCACCGATGTCGACTTCTTCTCGCAACTCCTCGATCTCTGCAGGGCGGTCGGAGTCGGCGGCTGCTGCCGCTACCTGTTGGAGGTCGTCCTGGCCCACCTGCCCCCCCGAGACAAAAAAACGCCTCAGGCCGACGTCCGCGGCTCGGTAGAAGAGGACTGCATCGGCGCCTCCCCCATCCCGTCCGGCGCGCCCTATCTCCTGGTAATAGGAGTCAAGGGACTCGGGGATGCTGTAGTGAAACACAAAGCGGACGTTTGCTTTGTCGATGCCCATCCCGAACGCAGTCGTCGCCACTACGACTTCGAGCTCGTCCGCCATGAATCGTTGATGCACGTCCTGTCGATCGCTGGCCTTCATGCCCGCGTGATAAAACGCGGCGTTCAAACCCCTTTCGATCAGGGCTCCACAAACTTCTTCAGCTTGAGCTCTCGTCGCCGTGTAGACGATGCCGGGGAGCTGGACTGAATCAAACCGCTCGAGCAACGCCTCCATCTTCAAGGACTCGTCGTGGAAGGCCTGTACCTCGAGCCATATGTTCGGGCGGTCGAAGCCGCCCACGATGACCGCGGGCTCTTGCATGCGCAATCGCTGCACGATCTCTTTGCGTACCGGAGGTGAAGCGGTGGCCGTCAAGGCCAGAATGGGTGGCCGGCCCAGCTTTTCGGCCACCGCGCCCAGCCGCAGATAGTCGGGACGGAAGTCGTGCCCCCACGCGCTGATGCAGTGAGCCTCGTCGACGACGAACAGCGAAACGCCCGAGTTCTTGATTTGACTTAGAGCCTCTTTCTTCTTGAGCTGCTCGGGGGCCAAGAAAAGGAATTCGAGCTTGTCGTTTTGGAGCTCTTCGAAGATCTTGCTCCGCTGCGACGCGGACCGCGGCGAGTTCGCCTCGGCTGCTCCGAGGTCGTCCTGCGCCTCGATGGCGTCGACCTGGTCTTTCTGCAGCGCAATCAGGGGAGAGACCACCAGCGTTGGGCCCGCGAGCAACCTGGCCGCGATCCTGTAAATGGCCGACTTCCCGTAGCCGGTCGGCATGACCACGAGGACGTCGCGGCCCTCCAGGAGAGCCTGGACGGCTTCTTCCTGACCGGGTCGAAGCTCGCTGTACCCGAGCGCGCGAGCCTCGCCGCCGATTCGATTGCCCACCGAGCTCCCCTTCTCACGAGGGATAGGACCAGCCAGGCTTACCCTCTTCGGCGGCGCGGAAACGACCAGTCGCGCTCCCTGATGCAGACACAGCGCGTGTCAGGAGAGAAGCCTGAACGAGGAACCCTGCGAGAGCCCGGCCGGGTCGTATCCGAGATCCCTGGCGACCGCCTCGAAGAAGGTGTCCGAGTGGTGAACGAAAGGCAGCCAGTCCCTGTACCGCTC
>JALZBR010000198.1 GCA_030863485.1 Actinomycetota bacterium | reverse complement strand
CCTCTCGCAACATCCCCGCGTGGCTGCGCCGTCAGGTCCTTCACCGAGACGACCATCGCTGCACCTTTGCGGGCTGTGACATGAGGCGCTTCTTGCAGGTCCACCACATCAAGCCCTGGCCCGGCCCTACCAACCTCGACAACCTCGTCACCTTGTGTCACTTCCATCACAAGCTGGTCCACGAATATGGCTGGAGCGTGAGGCTCGGATCCATCCCAGGGACGGCCGATTGGTTCCGTCCCGACAAAACGCCCTATGAGCCCAAGCCGGTGGCGGCCAACCGAGCCCCGCCCCAAGAGGAGCTCCCGCCCGTCGGCTAGAGCTTGGTTGTTCCGACGCGACTCGGCTTCCTCTCGGCGGTGGGGGACCAGACGAGATCGACTCAGAAGACGAGATCGACTCAGAAGATCCAGTACCAGTTCACGAACAACGTCGTGAACAGACCTAGTCCGACCGCCGAACAGGCGACGATCGCGGCGTGGGCGTTGTATCTCTGGCCGAAACGGGCGAGCGCCCAGAACAGAGGCCAGATGACGACGGTGAAGCGGGGGACCGACATGAACGGACGCGCCTCGAAGATGAACGCAAGGGGGAGGAGCAGGCTCGCCCATGCGTAGAAACCGTACGCGGGTCGCGCCCGGAGGGCGACCCACCCCGCGGCGATCAAGGCGACCACGACGACGACCCAGTCCAGCAGCGCGTAACCGCCACCGTTCGCACCGATGAACGCGAACGCAGCCTCCGTTCCGTTCCGGATCGTCACCAGCGGAAAGGAGAAGACCCGTTGCCAGTTCGCCTGTTCGCCGACCGGCGCGAACCAGTCGCCGTCGAAGGCCTTCCAGTAGGCGAGGTAGGCGAGCGTGCCCACCCCCACGAGCCCGGAGATGGCAACCGGACGAAGCAAGGACCACGCATCTCTGTCTTGACGCTCCCTCCACTGGCTCAGGGCTTCGATCGCGAGGACCACCGCCAGCATCACTCCGATGCTGCGGGTCGCCGCGGCCAGCGCACCCAGGGCCGCGGCCGCCAGCCATTTGCCCCTGCGCGCGCAAAGCACCGATCCGGCGGCAAGCAAGAGGAACAGGGACTCGGAATAGGGGGCCAGGAAGAAGAACGCCGTCGGCCACACGCTCATATAGAGCACCGTGCGTTTCGCAACCGTCTCGTCGTGCTCGAGGAGGCTCAGCAGATACACGACCATGAGCGCAGCAAGGAAAGCCGCATTCGAGATGATGATCGCGGCGGCCAGGGGATGGCCCCCGATAGCAGAGGACAACGCTCGGACGGTCATCGGATACAGGGGGAAGAAAGCCGCGCTCCCGTCGTCTTCGGAGTAGCCCTCTTCCGCGATCCGCAAGAACCAGAGCGCGTCCCAACGCTCGAAGGAGCTGCCCACGTTGTCGAGGCCGACCACGGGTTTGGGGGCGGGCCAACCCGGGACGTTCGTGGTGTCGTTACGAAAGCCGAGTCCCACCGTGGCGAGGGCCAGGATGGTGAGGCCCACCCGGAGGACCAAGAAGATCTTCAGGCAGTAGAGAAAGGCTCTGCGCGCGTCGGCCCGTTCGATCGTCCGCTCGGGTGCGGCCGGTGCGGTTGTTGTTTGTCGCTCCGGCTCCCGCTCGGGTTGCTGAAGCCCCTTCGAGTCCGCCGTCTTGCTCATCGTCGTCCCATGCTCGCCTATTTCGAGCGAAAGGGCCGGTGCCCGCGTAGGAGCGTGGTTCGGATAGTCCCACGAGGCAACTACTCTTCCTCGGATGCGTCGTCCCCTCTTGTTTCTCTGTTCGCTGGTTCTGCTCGGCGCGCTCGCCGCGACGTCTGGGCAGGATGTTCGTAGCGCGAACGCCGCCGGCAGCCCGGGGGTACGCACCACGTTGCGACGGACCATCGTCGGGGGAGAGGGCCGGCGGGAGCTCCAGTACGGCCCGGGGAGCCCCCGCGTGACGCGCCGTCTCCGTTGGACCGGTCCCGGGGGTCGCATACGACCGCTCGCGGCTTTCAAGCACCTGAGCGACATCCATGTCCTCGACGAGGAGTCGCCCGCCCGGGTCGAGTTCTTCGACGAATGCTCGACGCCGTTCACCGGTGCTTACCGTCCGCAGGACGCATTGACGACCCAGATCGGCAACTCGATGCTGAAGCGTCTGCGACGCATCCGACGAGGTCCGGTGACGGGCAGACGTCTGCAGTTTGCGATCTCTACCGGCGACAACGTCGACAACAACCAGCTGAACGAGCTTCGCTGGTTCATCCGGCTGCTCGACGGCCGGCGGGTGCACCCGAACTCCGGTGATCCCGATCAGGGAGGGAAGAGGTACCACGGCTACTCGCGCGAGCATTTCGATGGAGCGTTGTCGAAAGAGAACCTGAGGCGGGCCCAGAAGGCCTTCGACTCCATAGGCACTCGGATCCCGTGGTACGCGGTCCTGGGCAACCACGACGGCCTCGCACAGGGAAATGCGCCTTCGAACCCCACGTTCGAGGCGGTCGCCACCGGAGGCATCAAACCGTTCACGTCGATCGACGCTTTCGCCGATTGCCCGGATGGGCCCGAGGATTCGGATGGGATCCAGAGCGCGTTCGAGAACCTCGTAAACACCAGGGGGGAACCGGTCCCGCCCGATCAGTCGAGACATTTCCTTTCCCACCAGGAACTGGTGAAGGAGTTCTTCAACTCGCCCCGTAGGCCGAAGGGCCACGGACTCGCAAACGCGCCGAAGGATCCCGTGCACGACTCGAGGGCCGGCTATTACTCGTTCCGCATCTCGAAGAGGGTCCGGGGGATCAGCCTCGATACGATCTCTTACGACGGGGGACCGAACGGCCACATCCCGGACCCACAGTTCCAGTGGCTCGAGCGCCGCCTGCAGAGGTTCTCGAAGCGCTACTACGAGGGCGGCGAGCTGAAGAAGAACCGGGACGGTCGCAACAAGCTCGTCATGATCTTCTCGCACCATTCGTCGACCACCCTGAACAACCCGGGCGCCAACCCGGAGGGTTTTCCGTATCACTGCTTTCGGGAGACGGACCAGCCCGAGTGCGCCGACGGCGAAGGTCTCAAGACATTGCTCCAGCGGTTCCCCAATGTGATCGCCTGGGTGAACGGGCACGAGCACAACAACGAGGTGCGTAGGTTCCCGGCCCACGGCCTGGAGGCCTCCAGGGCCTTCTGGGAGATCAACACCGCGGCGCACATCGACTGGCCGCAGCAGTCGCGCCTCGTCGAGGTCGGCTGGAAGCCGGGCCGGACCCGAAAGGCGGCCGACTCCGTGATCATCTACGGGACCACCGTCGACCATGCGGCCCCCCTGAAGCCGAACAGAAAGAAGCAGACCCGCGTGGAGTACCTGGCGTCGCTCGGCCGGGTCGAGGCGTACGTGGATGCCTGCAAGCGGGAAGGGCAGGCCGAGTGCGATGCTGCGGGGACGAAACGGGACCGCAACGTGAAGCTCGTGCAGAAGGCCCCGTTCAACCTCGGACGCCGCTGACGGGGCTGAAGTAGGCGGGGGTCGAGGGGGAGCGCCGGTCTCCGGGCGACTTTACATAACGTAGATTATGGGCGATAGCCCGGCGGGGGTGGGGCCGCCTATGACAGCCGTGGCCTCCGGACGGCTCACTGCTAGCCTCGGTGACGATGCCGGATCTCCTGACGAGCTTCTCAGTCGACGTCGAGAACTTCGCGCTCGTCACGCACCGGGTGCCCGCCGAGAGGGTCGAGCCGCACGTTCCGGAGGAACTTCGCCTCCAGACCTTCGAAGACGCCGATGGTCGCTACTGCCTGGTTTCTGCGAGCTGCTTCTGCAACAGCCGGTTCCGGGTCACGGGACTCGCCTATCCGCATCTGACCTTCAACGAGTCCACCTACCGGATCTACGTCGACTACAACGGGCGCCAGGGAGTGTTCTTCATCGGCCGCTACCTCGGCCATCCCCTCGCCGTTGCGGGCCAGAAGACCCTGCATAAAGACACCTGGTTGGCGGACTTCGACCTCGCTATCGAGCGCTCCGAGCTCGGTTACCCGAGCTACGACTTCCGTGCCACCGGCCCCCGCGGCGAGACCAGCTTCTCGATCACCGCCGAGGAGGACCCGAAGAAGAGAGATCCGTTCGAGTCGGCCTGGGATCACACCCAGTTCATCACCTACCGGATCAGCGGGCTGTTCCTGTCGACGCTCGGGGGTCCCGGCCACATGCCCGTCTCGCACCCGCACATGCGCTGCGTGGAGGGCGTGATGCACGAGGGCCGCTTCGATCTGTGGGAGGAGCTCGGCATCCTCGACCCAGATGAGACCCTCGAGCCGTACTCGGTGCTGGTCGCTCCGCGGGTGCCCTTCACGTTGCATCCGCCGCGCCCCGCCGGCCGGGCATGATCCGGGCAGAAAAGGGCAAGACGCAGATGACCGCTGAAGACGAACGCGAGCAATAGAACAGGACACAGCACGAGAAGACTCGCGAGAGAGCAGACAGCGATCGTCCCGACGATCGCGAGAGAGCAGACAGCGATCGTCTCGACGATCGCGGAGCAAAAGGAGGATCAACATGGCCGACACGTTCACCTGCGATAACTGCGGGAGAGAGTTCTCCAGTGACCAGATGAAAGAGGTGAAGAAGGGGGACTCGGACAACCTTTTGAAGGTCGACCCCGGGTGTCTCGACAAGCTGATGAACGAGGGCGGCCACGTCTACGGAGTGGAGGGTGAGGAGAAGCGGCGAGCGGCCTACATCGCCGACGGCCCCCAGGATGCGCCCGACGAGCCGGCCACTGGCCGCCGGGGCGAGTAGCGACGGTTTCGACCCCACAACGGAAAGAGGCCCCCGGACCGTAGGGGGCCTCTGCGCGTCCGTCTCCTCTACTCCGAGGTGCCCAGCTTCTTCTCGATCCTGTTGAGGGCCTGTTCCATTCGATCGTCGGAATCTTTCGACTCCGCGCTCCCCTTGTGGATCAGGAGCGCGGAGAGCACGACGAACGAGAACAATTGCAGGAACTCTGATTGCCAGTTCTCCAGCGTCGACTTGGAGAATCGCGCGATGAAATCTCCCACCTCGACCGGCTCGTGGTGTTCCCTCTGATCGTCGGTGAACTCCTGCCACTGAGCCACTCCCTGGCCCAGCCAGCTCAGGAAGAACAAGATGCAGAAGGCGATGCTGAGGCCGAAGTTCTTCCACGTCTTCATCCCGCGGCCCCGCCGCTTCTCGTCTTGGATGCTGCGGATCATGCTGATCACGAGGTACACCGCGATGGCGATCGTCATCCCGACAACCACGCCCATCACGAAACCGCCCAAGCCGGTCCCTCCTTGGGTAGAAAGCGACACAGGTGACTCCTATAGTCGATTCGCCGGTACCGGAGCGCCCGGATTTGGGGGCAGAAAGGGCGAAAAGGCATCGACGCACATGGTTCACCTGGCCGAACGATGAGAAGCGGTAGGGCCGATCTGCCCCTGCACGGGGGCCGCGCTCCCGCCTGGCTGTTCGAGCGAATGGTGCCGCTCGCCCGGGCCATATCTCTTGCCATCATCGAGAACGAGGGACCGCACGCGCTGCTGACCCGGCTCTCGGATCCGTTCTGGTTCCAGGCCTTCGGCTGCGTGCTCGGTTTCGACTGGCACTCGAGCGGGCTGACCACGACCGCGTGCGGAGCCCTGAAGGAGGGACTCAGGGGCCTCGAGAGCGACGCGGGCCTGTCGGTGGCTGGCGGAAAAGGCAAGGCGTCGCGCAGGACCCCGGTCGAGATCGAGAGGTACTGCGAGCGAGTTGGTCTCGACGCAACCCCGCTCGTCGCCGCCAGCCGCATGTCCGCCAAGGTCGACTCCTCGGCGGTGCAGGACGGTTATCAGGTCTATCACCACACCTTTGTTTGCTCGGAAGACGGTTCCTGGGCCGTGGTGCAACAAGGGATGAACGAAGCGGCCGGCATGGCCCGGCGTTACCACTGGCATGACGCGCCGAGGTTCGACAGTGACCCGCACAGCGCGGTGGCCGGCGACCCGGCAGACGACGTGCTGAATCTGGTTGCGGGTGAGGCTGAGGACAACCGGGCGACCTCGGCCGCTTTGGCGCGCGAGGAGCCCGGCAAGTTAGTGCGCGAGCTCGAGCGCATGAAGACCCTATCCATGCCACGCCGCCACGAAGTGCGACTCGAAGACCTCGACCCGACGCGCATCGAGCGCGTCTTGCTGAAGGCCTACGAGGCGCAACCCGAGGACTTCACGCATCTGCTGGCCGTCCCCGGTGTTGGAGCCAAGGGATTGCGCGCCCTGGCCCTCGTGGCAGAGGTCGCGTACGGCTCCCCCGCTTCTATCAAGGACCCTGCCTCTTTCTCCTGGGCTCATGGCGGGAAGGATGGAACGCCCTTCCCGGTCGACCGGCCCACCTACGACTCGACGATCGCTTCGCTCGAGGCAACGCTCGCGGAAGCCCGGGCGGGGCGAAGCGAGAAGAAGGCTGCACTCCAGCGCCTCGGCAACGTGAGAGAGCTGGCTACTTCAGAGCGGCGGAGGACGTCTTCCCGAGATAGGTCGTAAGCACCCATTCGAACTCCCGCGTAGCATCGAGCGCCCCGGTGAGCGCGTGGGCCGCTTCGTGAAGAAGCGTTCCGCCGTAGTCGAGCGGAGAACGCAGCATCTCTCTCTTGATGACGATCGCGGGTAGGTGAGGGTCCCAGACGCCGTTCGTGTCGTCGCGGGTCAAGCGCAGGGTCTCCGAGATCCGCACGTCGGGGCGACGACGGTCGGAGACGCCGATAAGGCTCAATAGGTCGTCGGTTAGACCGAACACCTCCGCCTCCCGCGCGCTGAGGTCCTCGGGATCGACGAAGCGGTACTCGAAGCTCGAGTTGAACTCGACCACGTAAGTCTCGATCGTGCGGACCTCCACTCCCCCCGCCTTGGCCTGTTCGAGCAACTTTTGCTTCTCCTGGGCGGTGACGATCACGATCTGGAGCCCGTCGCTGCGAGCGTGATCGATGACATCGGGGTGGGCGTGAAGCTCTTTCTCCGTGACGAAGACGATCCGCTGCCTGAGATGGAGCTCCGTCAGCGCCCGGACGGTGACCTCTATCCATGCGATCTCGTCCGGCGGTTGCGTGGTGGCTCTCGTCATGATGGCTCGGGCCAGGCCGTCGAGCACCTCGTCGCTCTCGACTGTCTTGAGTATCGACTTCACCCGATCGGCATACGTCGTGCGACCCACGTTGAGCCGCTCGCGGTTCAGGCGCTTCTTCATCGCGTCCGTCAGGCTCGTGACGTTGTAGGAGAACAGAAAGTTGGGCTCCTCACTGGCAAAGACGCCGGAGATGTAAACGCGGCCCCCATCCCCCCTTGCCTCGAGGACTTCCCCGTAGCGGGTCGATTCCAGAATGCGGTCGTCGTTGAACCTAAGAAAGAGGCTCTTCGCCTCGGCCATCTGCTCGTCGGTCACGCCGGTCAACAGGAACTGCGTCCCGCGCATGTCGACGGGCGTCTCGTCGTAGGCCACATGGAGCGTCGAGATGTCCGAGAAGTTGTGCTTTGACGTCTCCTTCGGGCTGAACGTCCCATGAGACGAGCGGATCGTTACGCCGATCCCGCGGCGATGGAAGGTTGCGAGAGCATCCTTTAGTCCGACTCCGAACTTCCCGATCACCCCCGACTCACGCCCCAGCTTCTCCTTGTTCTCGTTAAGCGTGAAGTGCTCGATCCGCAGCCCCCTACCGAAGTCGCGCACGACCCACTCCCCCGTCGAAGTTCTCTCGATCGAGATGTCCTCGCTGTCGGAGAGAACCTGCTCGTCGAGAGCATTCGAGATGATCTCCCGGATGGCATGGCTGACCTCCCAGTTGTCGAGGACCTCCTCGATGTTGAGGTCGAACAATCGAGTGGCCGCCTCTCCCCCCTTCTCCTTCACAGCTCGTCCGGAAGGGTCGGCAGCTTCTGCCTCAGCTTCAAGGACGCCTCGAAAAGGTCTCCGTGCTCATCCACCCGCTTCAGCACCTCGTTGAACTCGAACGTAAGGAGCCCCGGGTCGCCCTTCTCCTCGGCGGTCTCTATCTCCTCCCACGTCACCGGCGTCGATGCAGTGGGCCTCGGCCTTGCTCGTAGGGAGTAAACGGCCACGGTGGTCTTGTGATCGTCGTTCTGGCTCCAGTCGATCAGGACCTTCCCGCCTCGCAGCTCCTTCTTCATGCGAGACACGATGAGGTCCGGGTATCTCTGCTCGAGAGCGATGGCCACCGTGTGCGCAAACCGGCCCGTCTGGTCGTATGTCACTTTCGTGTTCAGCGGCGCGTACAGCTGCAATCCTTTTGATCCCGAGGTCTTGACGAGGGACTCGAGGCCGAGGTCGACCAGAAGGGCCCGTATCTCGAGTGCGACGCGGGCACAGGTCGTCACATCGGCGGGCGGGCCGGGATCAAGGTCGAAGACAACGGCCGCCGGCCTAGAGACGTCGGTGGCCTTTGCCAGTGATGTATGGAGCTCTAGGTTGGCCAGGTTTGCCGCCCAGATGAGGGCGGCCTGCGTGTCGAGCCTGCAGTATTCGATGTCCTTGTTGTCGCGCTTGCGGCGCATGGTGACCGTCTTGATCCAATCGGGCGCGTAGGGCGGACATCGCTTTTCGTAGAAGAAGCTTCCCTCGACCCCGTCGGGATAGCGCTTCAAGGTCACCGCCCGCCCCTTGATGTGTGGCAGCAAGACGGGGGCCATGGCTTGGTAGTAGGCAAGCATGTCGCCCTTTGTGAACCCTGTTTCGGGATAGAAGACCTTGTCTCGCCGCGAGACCTCGATCTTGCGGTTTCCTACGGTGAGCGTCTCTTTCATCTCAGAACGTGCATCCGAGATGTCCGGTTGAGCGCCTCGGGGCCCTCGGGGCCGAGATAAACGACGTTCTCGTAGCGCAGCCCCCACCGGCCCGGGAGGTACACGCCGGGCTCGATGGTGAAGACGTGGCCTATCTCGAGCTTCTGCTCGTTCCCGGCCTTGATGTAGGGCGGCTCGTGTATATCCAACCCGATGCCGTGACCGGTGCGGTGTATGAACCTGTCCCCCAGGCCGGCCCTCTCGATCACGTCCCGGGCGGCGCCGTCCACCTCGCTGCATGCAACGCCCTCGGCGACTCTCGCGAAGGCCGCGTCATAGGCGGCGCAGACGACCTCGTAGGCATTGCGCAGATCTTCTTCGATCCCGGGCGGGAAGTGCACTCTGGTGGTATCGGACCAGTAACCGTCGACCCTCGCGCCGAAGTCGGTTAGCAGGGGGGCCGAGTTCGACACGAGGGCGTCGCCCCCGGCGTGGTGCGGGATGGAGGAGTTCTCGCCGGACGACACCAGGGCCCAGTCGGCCGGGGCATGACCGAGCTCGAGGTAGCGCGCCTGGATCCGTCCGGCCAGCCGACGTTCGGTCACTCCCGAAAGATCCTGCTGGGCCACCCATTCCATGACCTGATCTGTGACCTGCGCAGAACGCCTCAGCGCGTTTGCCTCAGCCTCGTCCTTGCGCTCTCGTAGGGAGGGGATGCTGCCCGGATCGACCTCGACATCCAGACCGGAGACCGCCTCCCTCAGGACCAAATAGGCCCACATCGGCAGCGAGCCCTGTACGTGCAGGCGGTCAACGTCTCTCAGCACGTGCGCAACCGCCGCCGAAGGCCCCTCGGAGTCGTCCCAGGTGACGACCTCGGCTCTGCTCGACAGACTTTCGAATTCCTCTTCAAGCAGCAGGGGGACTACGCAGCGCAGGTCGCCGCTTCGGGACAGCAACACGCCGGTGAGACGTTCCATGCTTATCGTTTCGATGCCGGTCAGGTACAAGAAGTCCACCGACGGCTCGATCCAGAGCCACTCGACCGGGGGCGATTGCATCACCTCGAGGAGCCGATCCAGCCGACGCTCGTGCACGGCCTCCATGGATTCACTTCACCCCCGATGCAGAGCGTTGCGCGTGCCGGCGATGGAGCAATCTGTCGCGTATCCCCCACGCGGTAACGAGAGCAACGGCCTCGAAGACGATCCGGCGACTCATCTTCGATCGTCCGGACGTGCGGTCGACGAATCTGATAGGGATCTCGCGGATGGTGCCGCCCATCTTGTAGATGCGCCGCGCCATTTCGATCTGGAACGCGTAGCCCTCCGAGCGAACGCGATAGAGATCGATCTCCGCCAGAGCCGTGGCGCGATAAGCGCGGAACCCACTCGTCGCGTCTCTTACATCGAATCCCAGCCACAGGCGTGCGTAGACGTTTCCGAACCTCGACAACGCTCTTCTGAGACGCCCCCAGTTGAAGACGTCGCCGCCGGCTACGTAGCGGGACCCGATCACGAGGTCCGCGTTGGCGAGCTCATCCAGCAGACGCGGCACGTCCGCGGGATCGTGAGAGAGATCGGCGTCCATCTCGACGATCTGGTCGTATCCCTGCTCCAGAGCCCAGCGGAACCCGGCCACGTAGGCGCTTCCCAGCCCCTGCCGGCCGACTCGCTCGATGAGATGGATCCCCTCGCGCTCTTGCTGCAGAGCCTTGACCGTCCAGGCGGTTCCGTCGGGGGACGAGTCGTCGACGACGAGTAGCTCGACGTCGTGCTCACCGGCCTTCTCGAACAGTCGCGCGACGACGAGCGGCATGTTCCCCAGCTCGTTGTAGGTCGGAACGATGACGAGTGCTTTACTCAGGGCGAGTCTCCCTCGCGTCTTGGTCCTTCTCGGGATCGTCGTGTTCTCCAAGATGGTGCCCAATTCTTTTCCTCGATTGTGCGATCCCCATGATCCCCAGCGCGACCGCGATCGCCAGACAAAGTGCCGGGAGCCAGTCTCCGGTGCGAGCGTAGAAGGTCGGAGTCGTTGCGACCCCGACGGTGCGCGTCAACGAGGTCGCTTCCCACAAAGGGGTCGCCGCGATCTCTGTTCCGTGGGGATCGATGAAAGCAGATATCCCACTGAGTGCCGCATGGACCACCCAGACCCCGTTCTCGGCCGCCCGGACCTGGCTGAACGCTACGTGTTGAGCCGAGGCCCAGGATTCCTCCCAGGTCGAAGTGTTGGTCGCCACGACGAGCAGCCGGCCCCCCTTGTCGATGCGTCGCCTGGCGAGAGAGCCGAAGTCCCCCTCGAAGGAGATGATCGGGGCCACCGGCACCCCCTCGATGTCGAACACCGTCTCCTCTTCGCCGGGAACGGCGTCGCGCGGCACCTGATCGAGCATCTCGAGCCAGTCGAGCGAGGACCGGGCCGGTACGTACTCACCGAAGGGGACGAGGTGCGTCTTCTGGTAGCGGTCGACGACATCTCCTTCGTCAGACACGTGGAATGCCATCACCTTGTAGCGATCGGGCCCGAGATCGAGGTTCCCCCCCACCACCATGGGGGCGCTTACCGTTCGAGCCGCGTCTCGCACTGCCGCGGCAGCTTCGCGATTCTTCTCGAGGTCGATGCCGACCGAGCTCTCGGGCCACACGACCAGATCCACCCCGGAGCCGAGCGCTTTTGTCAGACGCTCGTGGCTCCGGATGATCGTCATCTCCTTGTCGTACAACGACCCCGCGAAGTTGCGCGGGACGTTCCCCTGGACGATGGCAACCCGGAGCCTCCGACCATCTGTGGCGGTCATGGGGAGAGCTAACGGCGCGACGAGCAACAGTGCGGCGAGGACGATTACTACGACCCCGTAGACATGGGCCCCCCGCCGAGACGCCAGGAACGCCTCGGCCAGGAGGGCATTCACCGCAGCGAGCAGGAACGCCACTAACCAGCTCCCCCCGAGAGATGCTGCGTGCAGGATCCAGGTCGCGTTGTGCTGGCTCTGCGCCAGCTGTCCCCACGTGAATCCGCCGAGCGGTATGCGGGTCCGCAGGTACTCGATCACCACCCACAAAGCGGCGGCGTAGAGCACGCGGGTCCAGGAAGACAGGCGATGCGCGTTCGCCGCCCACAGCCCCGCGAAGAGGCCGATGAAGAGGGCCTCGAGGAGAACGAGCAGGGCCCAGGCCACCCAGCCGACGATGCTGATCCAATAAAGGAGCGTTCCGAAAAAGGCGATGCCGAAGGCCAGGCCCACGCCAAAGGAGGGCCGGGCGCGCATATCGGAGGTCACGACGAGAAGCGGTGCCAGAGCGCACCAGGCCAGAGGGAAGACGTCCGGTTCGGGAAAGGCGAGGGCGAGCGCTACCCCACTTCCGATCGCTACGGCGATCCGCGGGAATCGGCTCATGGGCCGCACTCTAGCGGGGTCAGAACGGGACCCGACCCCGTCAGGGAGACGGGGTGCTCAGACGCAGTCGCGGCAGTATTCGCGCTTGGTGTCTGCCATCTGCACGCGCGGTTTGACGAGGTAGCAGCTCTTGCACACGAACTCTTTTTGCTCCCGGATTGGCGCCACCTTGGTGGGAAGCGCCTCGAGGACCGGCTCGTCTCGCTCGGATGCGAGCGCCATGATGTCGCCGTCGTCTTCGGATTCGTCGGCGGCCTTGCGACCGGCCGCCCGTTGCGCGATCAGTTCCTCGAGGCTCGCCTGATCGCCGTCCTCCTCGTCGTCCGGCAGGGCGGCGTCCTCCTGGTCGTCGTCGTCCTCGAACTCCGAGTCCTCGTCGTCCTCGGCTTCGGCGGAGGGCATCTCTTCGGCGTCTTTTTCGTCGAGCTCTTCGGGGGTCAAGAGATCATTCTCCTGAGACTCTGGCTGGAACGGTCAACCTATGCCCTCCGAGAGCCTAAGCAAACAAGGAGACGGAGGGGCCTCGCCTCGACGAGCACGGCCTACACTTAGGTGAGCACAGCCAGCGATCGTCTAGACGATCGCGAGAACAAAAAGAAGGACCCGAGCAACCGTTGGGGCCGCTCGGTAGCCGGCGAACCGGTTATTGGAGCGTTTTCCTCGGGCTGCTCGGGTCCCTGAATCCAAGCGCCCCGAGCAACCGTGCAGACGAGCACCGCTCGTGCGACCGCTCCGCCGATCCCCCCGGATACCGGGGGTCCCGGAAGGCGGGCCGCATCTTGCCGGCACCTCCGCGGTGGCGAGCCCCCGCTGGTTCGCAGGCACGAATGCCTGCTCGGTGCCGGTTCGGACCCCGGAGGGCCCTAGGTGCTGGTCCGGTGTGCTGCTCGGGACGTGGTCGAACATTAGGGTTCTGGCTCGGGGGGTGTCAATATGAAGAGCGGCTTCGATTCGAAGGACGCGAAAGTTCTTTTCTAAGGCACGACCGCCGGCCGAGCAAGCTCTGGAGAACCTAGACATGCAGTCACATCGATGCGAATGCACCGTCACGACGCCCGGCGCGCTCGAGTTCGTGGACGTGACCGACGACGTGACCGAAGCGCTCGCGACCTCCCACGTCTTGGGCGGCCACGTCACGGTGACGGCCCCCCCGGGCTGCTCGATCATCGTGAACGAGTTCGAGTCCGGGCTGCTGTCCGATCTCAAGAGAACCATGTTGGACCTTCAGGGGCAGGCAAACGGATCGAGACCGAAGATCGGCTCGGGGTCCGTCGTGCTTCCGGCCGTCGACGGGCGGCTGCGACTAGGGCGGTGGCAGAGGTTGCTTCTCATAGAGTTGGAGCAACCGAGTCGCCGGTCGGTCGGTGTGCAGGTGGTTGGAGAGTGACGATCCGAGGAGACTTCCATGGCCGCTCCTAAGCTGCCCAAGCAGGCAGAGGACTTCCCCTCCTGGTACGTCGAGGTGGTGAAGCAGGCCGGGTTGGCCGAGCACTCCCTCGTAAAAGGGGCGATGGTCATCAAGCCCCACGGCTACGCCATCTGGGAGGCCATCCAGCGTGCTCTCGACGACCGGTTCAAAGCGACCGGGCATGAGAACCTCTACTTCCCGCTGTTGTTCCCCGAGAGCTTGTTGGCCAAGGAGGCAGACCACGTCGAGGGGTTCTCCCCGCAGGTCGCGGTGGTCACGCACGGGGGCGGTCAGGAGCTCGATGAGCCCCTCGTCATCAGGCCGACCTCCGAGGCGGTCATCTGGTCTACGTACTCGAAGTGGGTCCAGAGCTACCGGGACCTCCCTCTCCTCTACAACCAGTGGTGCAACGTCCTGCGCTGGGAGATGCGGACGCGGCTGTTCCTTCGAACCAGCGAGTTCCTGTGGCAGGAGGGGCACACCGTTCACGCCACGCGCGACGAAGCGATGGACGAGGCCCGGCAGATGCTGGAGGTCTATCGGGAGGTTGCCGAGGACGTCCTCGCGATCCCCGTTCTTCCCGGTCGCAAGTCGGCGTCCGAGCGGTTCCCCGGGGCCGATGAGACACTGACGATCGAGGCCTTGATGCGGGACGGCAAGGCGCTGCAGTCCGGCACCTCACACTTCCTCGGGCAGAACTTCGCTCGCGCTTACGACGTGACCTTCCTCAACGCGGAGGGCAAGCAGGAGCACGCCTGGGGCACCTCCTGGGGTCTGTCCACGAGGATGGTCGGGGGCGTGATCATGACGCATGGGGATGACAGGGGCCTGAGGCTCCCGCCGTCGGTGGCCCCCGTCCAGGTCGTCATCGTTCCGATCTATCGGACGGACGACGAGCAATCGTCGGTCGTTCGAGTCGCGGACAAGCTTCGTGAGGAGCTCAGGACCGGCGGTTTGCGGGTGAAGGTCGACGACCGGGATCAGCACCGGCCCGGCTTCAAGTTCTCTGAGTGGGAGCTCAAGGGCGTGCCGCTTCGGATCGAGATCGGCCCTCGGGATCTGGAGAACGGCCAGGTCGTCGTGGCCGACCGTGTCTCGGGCGAGAAGCAGAGCTTTCCACTCGATTCCGTCGCAGGCGAGATGCCTCGCCTTCTGGAGAGCTCTCACGAGGCCCTTCGCGCCGACGCCGTGGCCTTCCGCGACGGGAACATGCACGAGGCGTCCGATCTCCAGACGCTTGCGGAGGGCGTCGAGGCCGAGGGCGGCTTCTGGGTCGGTTCCTGGTGCGGGGACCCATCTTGCGAGGAGAAGGTAACCGGGGACACCAAGGCGACCATTCGGGTGCTGCCCCTCGAACCGGAGGATCCCGCCGCCTCCTGCATCGTCTGCGGCAAACCCGGCACCGAACGCGCCACCTGGGCCCGCTCGTACTGATCGTCTCCACGCCCTGGCGGGGTTTAGTTGAACCCTGCTTGGGTAGCTATCGGTAACGGTTAATCAGGCAGCCGACTCGTTTCCCGCTAGGTCTCGAACCAGCTTGGCGCCGTTCGAGCGCGCTCGTGGCGAGATAGGAGTCGGAATGACGCCGAAGTCCAATACTTTTCCTCGGACCCTCCCAAAGATCCCCTGTTCTTGAAGGCGCCGAGCTTGGAGTTCATAGGGGCTTTCGAGAGCACCTACATCCCCCACGCGGACACCGACGTCCTCGAGACGTCCGGGCACGTCGCGCGCTGGCAGGATGATCTGGCTCTCCTGCGGGACACCGGGATCACCAGGCTCCGCTATCCCATACGCTGGCATCGCATCGAAGCCGAGCCCGGCGCCTACGACTGGTCCGAGACCGATCGGGTCCTAGGGCACCTCCGCGACGAGGGCTTCGAGCCGATCGTCGACCTCGTGCACCACACGAGCTACCCCGCGTGGTTGGAGAGAGGATTCGCGGACAGCCGCTTCCCGGACGCCTACCTACGGTACTGCGAGGCCTTCGCCCGACGCTATCCATGGGTGAGTCAGTACACGGTCTTCAACGAACCCTTCGCCACTCTCTTCCTGTGCGGCCACGAGGCCATCTGGCCCCCTTACGGGAAGGGCATGGAGTCGCTCGTGGGGGTGTTCGAGAACGTCCTTCCCTCGATCTTCGAGGCGACTCGGATGTACCGCGACCTGCTCCCCGACGCGGAGCACATCTACGTCGACACGTGCGAAGGTCACACGGCCTTCGACGAGGGCGGCGCCTACATGGCTGAGATGGCGAACGATCGGCGTTTCTTCGCCCTGGACCTGCTACTGGGACGGGATATGCCCGAGAGCCGACCCTTTGTCACCGAGGTGCTCGTAGCCGGGGGCGAGAAGCTCTTCGATCTCGAGCCGGGGCACATCGACGTCCTGGGGCTCGACTACTACGCACACTCCGAGTGGTGTTTCTCGAGCTCGGGGGGCATCACGCCCTCCCCTCAGCCGCTCGGTCTCGCGGCCCTCGCGGCCACCTACCACGAGCGCTACGACATCCCGCTGATCCTCAGCGAGACGAACATCCGAGGGTATGCGCCCGACAGGGTGAGCTGGCTGAAGCACACCCTCGAACAAGTCGAGACCGCCAGGGCGGCCGGCATCCCGTTGAATGCGTTCTGTTGGTTCCCCTTCATCGACTCGGTTGACTGGGACTCGCTTCTGGCGCGAGCGGATCGACACGTCGATCCCGTAGGCGTGTACTGGCTCGACGAGAACCTCGATCGCCGGGCCTCCACCATGTCGGAGGTCTTCGCGTCGGTGGTGGGCGGTGCGTCTTCTAGTGAGCTGCCCGCCTTCCGCTTTCAGCCGCCTATCGATACCTGGTTACGGGGTTTCTCCTCATTCATGGACGACTGGGAATGGCAAGACCCGCCTGCAGAAGAGGTGGGGATGTGCGCAAACACGCGTGAGATCCACAACAGCTGGGAGGTAGTCAGTGACTTCATCGGATGATCTGGTCGTTTTCTCGCACCTGCGATGGACCTTCGTGTGGCAACGCCCTCAACACCTCATTTCGAGGATTGCCAAGAGCCGACGGACGTTCTTCGTCGAGGAGCCCTGGGCTTCGGGCGTCGACGAGCCGGTCATAGCTCACGAGCAGCACGGAGACGTCACCCGGGTCTGGCTCAAGGTGCCCGGCGACTCGCGGGAGATACCGCACGTCCCCTTCAAGGACGAGTACGCGCCCCTGTATCTCGATTACCTCAACGACGTGCTCGATCCGGGTTCCAAGCCCATCGTGTGGCTCTACACACCGATGGCGGCGGAGATGGCAAAGGACCTCTCACCCGAGATGCTCGTTTACGACGTCATGGACGACCTCGCGTCGTTCAAACACGCACCGGAATCCCTGCGTATGCAGGAGAGTCAGGTGCTCCAAAAGGCCGACCTGGTCTTCACCGGCGGTCGGTCGCTCTATCAGCGCGTGCACAAGCGCCGTCCGGACAAAACGTTCCTATTCCCCAGTGGTGTGGATCAGGATCACTACGCGTCGGCTCGGGACCGCGAGTCGGGCACCGGCGCTCCGGTTGCAGGCTATGTGGGCGTGATCGACGAGCGCCTTGACCTGGATCTGATCGAGGACCTGGCTCTGCGGCTGCCCGACTGGTGCATCGAGATGGTCGGACCGGTAGTTAAGATCGATGAGTCGTCCTTGCCTCAGGCCCCGAACATCCGTTATTCGGGCCAACAGCCATACGAGAAGTTGCCCGAGGTGATGGCTCGGTTCGACGTGGCGCTCATGCCGTTCGCCCTGAACGAGTACACGAAGTCGATCAGTCCCACGAAGACGCTCGAGTATCTCGCGGCTGGCCTCCCCGTCGTGTCGACTCCGGTCGCCGACGTCGTCTCGGACTACGGTCACGTGGTCGACATCCAAGACGACGCGCGCGGTTTTGCGGAGGCGTGCGCGAACGTCGTGGAGGACTCGCGCGAGGACCGGGACCGCAAGATCAGCCCGCTCATAAAGTTCCACGCGTGGGACTCCGTTGCGGTGCGCATGGATGACCTCATCGTGCACGAGCAGAAGGAGAAGGCTGATCCCGAGCATCGTTCTGTGCGCCCTACGCGTTCGGACGACGAGGCATTTGACTTCTTGATCGTAGGTGCCGGGTATGCAGGAAGCGTGCTGGCGGAACGGCTGGCCACTCAGGCGGACAAGAAGGTCCTCGTGATCGACAAGCGGTCACACATCGGCGGCAATGCCTACGATCACTACGACGACGCCGGCGTCCTGGTCCACAAGTACGGCCCCCATATCTTCCACACGAACTCCAAGGAGGTCTTCGACCACCTGTCCCGCTTCACGCAGTGGAGGCAATACGAACACCGCGTGCTCGCGAGCGTCGACGGGCGACTGGTGCCCATGCCGATCAACCTCGACACGGTGAACGAGCTCTATGGTCTGAACCTCACCTCGTTGGAGCTCGAGGACTTCTTCCAGTCCGTCGCGGAACCGGTGGACCACGCCCGGACCTCGGAGGAGGCCGTGGTGAGCAAGGTAGGGCGGGATCTCTACGAGAAGTTCTTCCGCAATTACACGCGCAAGCAGTGGGATCTCGACCCGTCCGAGCTGGACGCTGCAGTGGCCGCTCGGGTCCCTGCGAGAACCAACCGAGACGATCGGTATTTCACCGACCGCTACCAGGCAATGCCGCTGCACGGCTACACCAGGATGTTCGAGAACATGCTCGACCACCCCAACATCAAGATCATGTTGAACACGACCTTCGACGAGATCCGGCACCTGGTTCCCTACAAAGAGATCATCTACTCCGGTCCTGTGGACGAGTTCTTTGGCTTCCGATTCGGAAAGCTCCCCTATCGGTCGCTAGAGTTCGAATTCCAGACGCACGACGTTGCTACGAAGCAACGGGCTCCCGTCGTGAACTATCCCAACGAGCACGCTTACACCAGGTGCACTGAGTTCAAGTACCTGACCGGCCAGGAGCATCCGAGGACGAGCGTCGTGTACGAATACCCGACTGCTTCGGGCGACCCCTACTACCCGATCCCGCGACCCGAGAACGCCGAGCTCTACAAGCGGTACAAGGCGTTGGCGGATTCCACGCAGGGGGTCCACTTCGTGGGGCGGCTGGCTACGTACAAGTAC
>JALZBR010000197.1 GCA_030863485.1 Actinomycetota bacterium | reverse complement strand
GAGGAACAGGGCGATCCGCTTGGAGAACTTCCTCTTCAGCGTGAGCTCGATCTCCTTGGATTTGAACTTGCTCCCCCTGGGGTAGTGGGCACTGGTTGCCAGGACCTCCAGAGGGAGGTGGTTGTCGCTCGGGTCGCCGTCTATCTCTTGCATCCACGCCCACGCGTGCTTCTTGACGACCACCGGTCCGACTGCGAACTTGGCCCTGTAAGAGTTCGACACGTAGCCGCTCTGCTCGTAGGTCATCGTGTTCTTGTTCATCAGAACGGCGGTGTCCTGCCCGATCTGCTTCGTTCGGGTCTTGGGGTCTGCCCAGCGGAAAGCCGACTTCGCAGCATTTGCGGCGATCATGAAGTCACACGAGGTCTTCTCTTCGAAGGCTGCCTTCACCGTGGCGACCACGTCCGCTCGTACCTCTTGCAGAAGGACGACGTCCGGGATGATCGGGCCCATGAAGGTCGGGTCGGCCAAAGACAGGGAGCGGTCTACGAAGCGTCCCAGACGAGAGACCTCTTTTGCATCACCTGCATCGTCCGCGTAGATGTTGTCCGAGACGATGGCGATCTGCCCGTCGGGGCTCAGATGCGCGGCATCGCAGGGAATCGGCGTCACCGCCTGGACGGGAGCAGTCGCGGCCTGGGATACGAAGGCTCCCAGCACGATGACGGCGGCAAGGGAAGCTTTTTTTGAAGCTTTTCGGTCTGTGGCTAGCGCTGCCATGATCCGTCCGCGGTCGAGGTTGTCGTCTCCAGATCGTCCGTCGCGCGAGCGGGGCCGTAAATACGTAAAAGACGCAAAGCGCTGAATGCGAAGACGCTTCTCAGCTCTCGTAGGGCGAGATGACCGACCAGCGCAGGTCGTGGTTGGAGTAAAAGAACGGATCGGTTTCCTCGTGGGTGCTCACGTCCGCTGCCGCTCCGAGGGACTCGCCGGTCGAGAACAGGTAGTCGATGGGGTTGGGCTTCCCCTTGCTGTGCTCGATGAACCCGTCGGTGTAGCCGTATTCCTCCGTCATGAGTCGGTAGAGGGACGTCTGGTTCCTCCAGCGCCCCTCGTAGCGGAAGTTGTTGAAGTCCCCGCCGATCAAATGGATCGTGTCGTCCTCTGGGGACCCGTCGGGCAGGACGCTGTCGAAGTGGTCCACGATGTCCCGCGCGAAGTCCGTCTTGAGGGCCGAGCTCACGTCTTCGTCGACGAAGTTCTGCGTTCGGGGGAAGTGCACGCTCGCGGTCAGGAGATGCAGGGGTTCGTCGGCGGACGAGGGATCGTCACGCTCCAGGATCTCGGCCCACGCAGTCATCTTGACTTTCACCGGTTGACCCGGAGCCGCCTGTTCGGGACCGTACTCGTGGGTGAGGTATCCGCTGACGCCCCAGGTCATAGAGTCGGAGTTGACGACGATGGCAGTGTCCCGGCCGATGAGACGGGACGGAGTCTCCCAGCTCCACGCTCCCCGGCCCGCATTGGCGACGACGGCGAAATCGCAGGGCGTTTGCTCGTTCAACATCGTCACCACCCGCTCGACGGCCGTCGCCCTGATCTCCTGGAGCAGGATGATGTCCGGCACGTACGGAAAGGTCATCTGCAGGGTTCGCCCGACCATGCGGTCCATGTCCTCGCTGTCCAGAGCGTCCTCGAGAGCGGTCTCGTAGGCGTTGTTCGAGAAGGCGAGGACCCGGCCCTCCGGGGTGACGCGGTCGCGACAAGAGACGGCGTCGGAGGCCTCCGAGATGGTTCCCGGCGTTGCTCCCACCAGGGCGGCGACCAGAGCCACTGCCCCCGCGGCCAGCGCGGCGCGCCGAAGCGGATTCGACCTTTGGGTGCCCGTCATCCCCCCATTGTGTTGCCGGCGTCACCCCACTCGGGTCACGCGCGATCTACGCCTCGAGGACGGGCAGACGGGATCGGCTACTGGCCCCCCGTGAGCAACGACCAGCGCAGATCGTGGTTGGAGTAGAAGTTGGGCGATCCCTCGTTGTGCGTGTTGTTGTCGTCCGAGCCGGCCCGGAGGGGGGTCCCCGTCGAGAAGAGGAAGTCGATCGGGTTCGGAATCCCGCCGGTGGTGAACTCGATGGGCCCGTCGATGTACTTGAAGGGAGGCTGCGTCAGCGCCGCGTACATGGGCGTCAGGTCGGTGGGGTCACCGATGGTGTAACGATAGTTGTTGAAGTCCCCGCCGATGACGTGGATGACCTGCCCGGGCGCGTTGTCGTTGGACTGGACGGCGTCGAACTTCTTGGCGATGGCGACCGCGAACTCCTTCTTGAGGCGGAGGTTGATCGTCTGGCTGCGGAAGTCGCTTCCACGGGGGAAGTGGACCGAGCCGGCCAGGATGTGGCGCAGTGGAGCATCTCCGCCCCGTTGTGTCGACTTCTCGGTGACGTCCACCCACGCGGTCTTCTTGACCTTGACCGGCTCGCCGGAGGCGGACTCGCTCTGCGAGTAGCCGTGGGAGATGTAGCCCTTCTTGTTCACCCGCACCGTCTTCCTATTGATGATGACGGCAGTGTCCTTGCCGCCGAGCTTCGAGTACTTGTTTATCCAGGTCCAGCCGGTTTTGGAGGCGTTTACCGGGACGGCGAAGTCGGTGCAGCCCCATTTGTTCTCCATGAACTTCTTGATCTTGCCTACCGCGCTGCGCCGGGCCTCCTGGATCAAGACGATGTCGGGCGCGTAGTCGCCGGGAGCCATCTCCTTCATCCTCGTCACGAAACGGCGCATGTCGCCCGTCTTGCGAGCGTCCTGCTTGTCCACCTCGTAGACGTTGTTGGACATGACCAGGACCCGGCCGTTCGGGGTCCGTTTGCAGGCGGCATGGGCGGGACGCGTGAAGGCGGGGAGGATCACGGCCGCGGTCGCGAGCACTGCTACGAGAAGAACGGCGGTCTGCCTGCGTGAAAGTGTCCGTGCTGATGCGCTCACTTCGACCGCTCTCCTCGTCGTCGCCTCTTGTATCGGCCGTCACTGGAGCAAGGCAAGCAGGAATCGGATGCCGCCCCACATCCATAGTCGGCATCGAAGTGACACCCGTCCATACGTAAACGGCGCAAATCGACTGGGTTCCCCCGGGATGGAGCGGGTTGAGAGAGAGGCGGGAGGGGGTCAGTCCCGGGCCGGGACGAGGTCCGCCATCTCTCCGATCATCCGACTGAGGTCGAAGTCCTTGGGCGTGTAGACCTTCGCCACGCCGAGCTCGAGAAGCTTCTGCGCGTCCTCGTCGGGAACGACGCCGCCCACGATGACGGGGACCCGCTGGGGATCGACGCCCTCTTGACGGAGGCGATCGAGGACCTCGGGAACGAGCAGGCCGTGTGCTCCGGAGAGAATGGACATGCCGATCAGGTGGACGTCTTCGTCCACGGCCGCCCGCGCTATCTGCTGAGGGCTCAGCCGGATGCCCTGGTACACGACCTCGAACCCGGCGTCCCGGGCCCGGATGGCGACCTGTTCCGCGGCATTCGAGTGGCCGTCGAGTCCCGGCTTTGCGACCAGCATCCGCAGACGTTGCACACCGGCTCGGGTCGCCGCCTCGACCACCTTCTTCCGTGTCCCCTCCATGGCGGCGGGTTGGGGGCCCGCCAACCGTGCACCGATCCCGGTCGGGGGCCGGTATTCACCGAACACGTCGCGCAAGGCGTCGGACCACTCGCCGGTGGTTACGCCGGCCCGGGCCGCGGCTATGGATGCCGGCATCAAGTTCACGTTTGAGCCGGCGGCTCGGCGGAGCTCATCGAGCGCCGCTGCGGCGGCGCGTGAGTCGCGGCGCGACCGCCACTCGGTGAGCTGCTCGATCTGTTCGTTCTCGAGAGCCGGATCGATCTTCTCGTATGCCATCTCGTCGAGTCCTTCGACGAGAGGCGACGGCTCGGTCTGCTCGTAGCGGTTCAGGCCCACGACGATTTGTTCTCCGGCCTCTATGGCGCGGCGTCTCTCGGCGTGCTCGGCAACGAGGCGCTCCTTCATGTAACCGAGCGACTCGACGGATGAACCTGCCTCCAGCACGTGTTGCATCTCGGCCCAGGCCGCATCGGCGATCTCTTCGGTACGGGCTTCGATGACCTTCGAGCCCTCGAAGATGTCGTCGTACTCGAGCAGGTCGGTCTCGTAGCCGAGGATCTGCTGTGCTCTCAACGACCACTGCTGGTCCCATGCTCGGGGTAGGCCAAGGGCCTCGTTCCACGCGGGCAGTTGGACGGCTCTAGCCCTTGCGTCCTTCGACAAGGTCACCGCCAGCATCTCGAGCATGACCCGGTAGACGTTGTTCTCGGGTTGCACCGAGGTAAGACCCAACGAGTTCACCTGGACGCCATAACGGAAGCGCCTGTAACGCTGCTCTTCGACGCCGTAGCGTTCGGCGGCGACGCGCTCCCACAGCTGCTTGAAGGCGCGCATCTTGCACGTCTCTTCGACGAAACGAAGGCCTGCGTTGCAGAAAAAGGAGATACGACCAACGAGTCTGGGGAAGTCGGCCTCCGAGACCGCTCCCGTCGCCTTGACCGCATCGAGCACCGTGATCGCGTTCGCCAGCGTGAACCCGACCTCGAGAACCGGTCCCGCACCGGCTTCCTGCAGGTGGTACGAGCACACGTTTATGGGGTTCCACTTGGGGGCCTCGTGAAGTGTCCACGTGATGAGGTCGGCGGTCAGCCGGATCGAAACCTCCGGCGGGAAGATGTGGGTTCCACGCGACAGGTACTCCTTGAGTATGTCGTTCTGGGTGGTGCCGGCGAGCGAGGGACGATCGGCCCCCTGTTCGTCGGCGACGGCGACGTAAAGCGCCAACAGCCACATCGCCGTCGCGTTGATCGTCATCGAGGTGTTCATCTGTTCGAGCGGGATGCCCTCGAACACGCCCTTCATGTCGCCGAGGTGCGAGATCGGCACCCCGACCTTGCCGACCTCCCCCTTGGCCATGGGATGGTCCGAGTCGTAGCCGGTCTGTGTGGGCAGGTCGAAGGCCACCGACAGGCCGGTCTGGCCCTTGGCAAGGTTCGCTTTGAAGCGGGCGTTCGTCAGCGTGGGCGACGCGTAACCCGCGTATGTCCTAAAGATCCAGGGTCGATCCTTCTCCTTCATCGTCACCATCGTAAGTCCGAGTGCAGCGCCTCGCCCGGCGTCCGCCGTTGAGCGCCGCTTGGCGTCGGGGGCCTCCGATAGGCTCGAACGCCCGAACGCACAAAGAGCAAGCCAAGGAGTGACGGTGGAGATCAACAAGGTAGGTGTCGTCGGATGCGGGACCATGGGGTCCGGTATCTGCGAGGTGAGTGCCAGGGCGGGCTTCGACGTCTTGTTCTGTGAGACGACCGATGAGCTCGTGCAGGCCGGCCACGACCGCATCGATCGAAGCGTCGAGCGCGCAGTGGAGAGAGGCAAATTGGACCAGGCCGATGCAGATGCCCTGCTCGGACACATCTCCTCGACCACGAGCCTCGAGGACCTCTCCGATCGCGACGTCGTCTTCGAGGCCGTGCCCGAGAAGCTCGACCTCAAGAAAGATCTCTTCGGACGCCTCGACAAGATCCTGGGTCCGGAAGCGATACTCGCGACCAACACCTCGTCTCTTCCTGTGATCGACATGGCGGTGAGCACCGAGCGTCCCTCACGGGTCCTCGGCTTCCACTTCTTTAACCCGGCACAGGTGATGAAGCTCGTGGAGCTGGTCCATACGGTGGCGACCGATCAGGCGGTGCTGGACTCGGCTACGGCCTTCGCCGAGCGATTGGGCAAGACACCGGTCCCGTGTCGTGACCGCGCGGGATTCATCGCAAACGTCTTGCTGTTCCCTTATCTCAACTCGGGTGTCCGAATGCTGGAACAGGGTTTTGCATCGCGTGAGGACATCGACGCGGCGATGCAGCTGGGCTGTGGGCACCCAATGGGTCCGTTGGCCTTGCTCGATCTCATCGGACTGGATTCCGCGTACGAGATCTGCGAGGCGCTGTGGCGTCAGTTCCGGGACGAGCAGGACGTGCCCGCTCCACTTCTCAAGCAGTACACCGTGGCCGAATACCTAGGTCGCAAGACGGGGCGGGGTTTCTACCGTTACGAGGCCCCCGAGTCTTCCAAGGTCGTGGACGCGGTCCCCGCCGAGGCAGGGGTCGCGGTCTCGGACATCAACACGGTGGGCGTGGTCGGGACGGGACTGATGGCCTCGGGCATCGCGGAGGTGATAGCCAAGTCCGGCGGGGAGGTCATCTTGCGAGGTCGAAGCGAGGCCTCGATCAAGAAGGCCAAGGGCGCGGTGAAGAAGAGCCTCGACAAGGCCGTGTCGCGCGGGAAGATGGATCAGGGTGCCGCCGACCAGGTGCTCGACCGCATAACCACCACTCTCGAGTTCACCGACCTGGCCGAGTGTGACCTCGTCGTAGAGGGTGTCGCCGAAGACCTAGCCCTCAAGAGGGAGGTCTTCACGGAGCTCGACCAATGCGTGAAACCGGACGCGATCCTTGCCACGACCACCTCGTCGTTGCCGATCGTGGAGATGGCGGCCACGACGTCTCGCCCCGACAGGGTGCTGGGTCTGCACTTCTTCAACCCCGCTCCCATCATGAAACTGGTCGAGGTCGTGCGCACCGTGGCGACTTCGAGCGAGATCGAGAAGCGCGCGACGGCGTGGACCCGTGCCATCGGCAAGCGGCCCGTTCGCTGCGGTGACCGGGCGGGGTTCATCGTGAACTTCTTGCTCTTCCCGTATCTCAACGACGCCGTGCACATGCACGAGCAGGGCTATTCGACTCCGAAGGACATCGACGCCGCGATGAAGCTCGGCTGTGGACACCCGATGGGCCCGTTCGAGTTGATGGACATCGTGGGGCTCGACGTGACCTACGCCATCCTCAACTCGCTCCACGAGGAGTTCCGGGAGCGACGCTATGCTCCGGCCCCCCTGCTCGAGCACATGGTGAGGGCCGGCTACCTGGGCCGCAAGACCGGCCGGGGTTTCTACGATTACTCCCAATAAGCCGAGGTTGCCGAGGTTGGCGAGGTTGGGGTTCCAACCTCGGCAA
>JALZBR010000167.1 GCA_030863485.1 Actinomycetota bacterium | reverse complement strand
ACGTCGGTCTGCGTCTGCTGGTCATTGGCTCCCGAACCTCGCGCCGGCGGGCCGTTGCCCACCCTCTGGTGGATCATCCTACGCGCCCTCCCGTTGCCAACGCCCTTTCCCGCGCGCAGCCGGGTCGATAGGTTGGACGGATGGTAGTAGCGACCATCCCGATCGATGGGGATCTTGCTCTCGCACGGGCAGAGCTGGCGACGCAAAGGCTCGTGGCTCTGTTGCGTGGTGTCGTCGATCCCGACAAGGTCGCGATAGGTGAATGGTCCATTGCTCAGCTCTCCACGCACCTGGCCGACGTCTACGAGAGGTACCCGACTCTCGTTCGGGGCGAGCCTTCCCCCATCGAGAGCGCCGAGGGCCTTGCGCCGTACTCTGCAGCGGTCGTTGCAGCCAATCCCGACCCAGACCTGCGCTCTCTTGCCGCCCGCATCGACGTCGGCATCGCGGAATACGCGGCCGGCGTCCAAGAGGCCGGACATGACCGCCCGGTCAAGTTCCACGCGGGGATCGAGATGCCCGTGGCGGCCTTGTCCTGCATGGCTCTCGGCGAGGCGGTCGTGCACGGGCGCGACATCGCGCTCGCCGAGGGGCGGCCCTGGACGATCGACCGTGACGATGCCGCGCTGGTCATCAAGGGCGTGGCGCACGCGATCCCCGCCTTTCTCACCCAGGCGGGACGGGCTTCGGGAGACAGCTTCAGGCTGTCGCTGCGCGGAAGCGACCCACTCACGTTGCGCTTCGGCGGCGGCCGCCTGGAGGTGACGGCCGTCGATGAGGATCCGGTGGACTGCAGGATCTCGGCCGATCCCGTGGCTTTCTTGCTCCTCTCTTACGGCCGGATCGGCCAGCTCCGGCCGATCGCCACCGGCAAGGTAGTCGCTCTCGGACGCAAGCCCTGGCTCGGGCTGCGCTTCAAACAGCTCCTCATGTCTCCCTAGGGTCGTCGTGGAAAAAGAGACGACTTCCGCCCGGCCCGACCGGCCCACGGTCTCGCCCCGACGGATCGCGGAACCGGCGTGAGTCGGCGGCGGAAGGACGGCCGGAGCTATAACTTGGCGGACGTGAGCGACGGCAACATCCACTTCGAGCATCCCTTTGCCACGCCGGTCGACGCGCGCCAGCCCTGGCGCCGTCTTCGGGGCCGGCTCAGCGCCCCGGTCACGATCTGGACGAGCGGTCCGGTCGACGCGCGGGCGGGGCTGACCATGTCCTCCGTCCTCGTAGCCGACGGAGAGCCGCCCTCCATCCTCGGGCTCATGAACGACACCACCGACTTGTTCACACGGATCACCGAGACGGGCGCCTTCGTCGTCCACGTCCTCGAGCGACCAGACATCGTCCTAGCGGACGAGTTCGCCGGACTGCGGCCCCGGCCCGGGGGGCCTTTTGCCGAGAGGCAGACAGAGGATTCGGAGTTCGGTCCCGTGATCTCGACCCTGGCGAGTCGCGCCTATTGCCGTTTCATCGACGAGACCGTGGCGGGATTCCAGCGTCTCGTGCGCGGCGCGGTCGAACGCATCGAGCTGGCCGAGATGGACAACCCGCTCGTGCTGTTCCGGGGTCGCTACCGCTCGCTGGATGCGAGCGACTAAGGATCGATCCGCCCGGGAGGCACGGTTCAGCCGGGGTTGACGTTCGGCTCGCCCTCGGCCTCGCGCGTCTCTTCGACCGCGCCCTTCTCGTCCTGCCCCTTCGCCCCGGCGCTCGCGTCTAGGGCGTCGTCGCGCTGGTCCTCGGATCCCGAGGCGCTCTGAGCAGAAGGTCCTCCGGTCGGTTCGTCCAGTGCGTCGCTCTTCTCCTGATCGGTCACGAAGGGCTCCTTTTCTCGCGGTGTTGGTCGCTTCGCGTCATTCCCAACCCATCTCCCGCTCACACACCTTCGTCGTTACTGTCGCCGAGGCCAAGAACCCGTTTGAACGCTCTGTCCTTGGCGAAAGTCGGCACCAGAGGGCCGACATAGGCCTGGGCCTTGGCGTCGTTGCCAACGAGATAGCGAAAACGGGGACGAGACGAGGTCAGCGCGTGCACGACCCTGTCGGCGACGCGTTCGGGAGGGATGCCGCGCTCGCCGGTCTTCTTCCCCAGCTCGCGGGCCTTCTGGAGAGTTCGCAGATAACGGCGTCTGCCCTCTTCCGGAAGGGCGGCGACGCTGTCGTCGAAGGTCGCATCACCCTTCTCCCAGATGGGCGTAGCGATGCTGCCGGGCTCTATCAACGCCACCCGGATATCCCACGGGAGGAGCTCGACGCGCAACGACTCGGCGAGTGCCTCGAGGGCGCGCTTCGACGCGGCGTAGGGGCCGATGATCGGCAGAGCCTCGGCGCGACCCGAGATCGAGCTCATGAAGACGATCCGTCCGGTTGCCTTGCGGATCGCGGGCAAGAACGCCTGGGTCACGGCGATCTGTCCGGTGATGTTGACCTCCCATTGCTTTCTCAGGTCGTCGAGCGGGACGTATTCGAGGGGGCCCTGCACCGTGATGCCGGCGTTGTTCACCAGACCGTTCAGACCCCGCCCCGCCGTCGCCTCTTGCACCCGGCGCGCCGATTCCTCGATCGTGTCGCCGTCGACGACATCCAGGATCAAAGGCACCAGGCGGGCGGAGGCGTCGGCGGCCAGGGAGTCCGCGTCCTTCTGCTTTCGCACACCGGCGAAGACGTCCCAGCCGAGACGGTCCATAGTCAGGGCGCACGCGCGTCCGATCCCGGTCGATGCGCCCGTTACGAGAACGCTTTTGGGAGCCATGTCGAGGAGCTTAGTCACTTCCGCTGTCGGCAACCGCGGGCATTCCGGTCCGGGGCGCGAGAGACACCCGAGGTTAGCGGGCGCACGGTCCTGGGTAGTAAGCCCTTCACGCTGCGCATTCGTCTCGTGACAGCGAGCGAGCGGCGGACTATCATCTGCTGTGGGGGCAAAGGGTGGCGGGACCCACCCGCCGTCGATCTAGAAGATCGGCGTTCGTTTGTGCGGAGAAACCGGAGGCGGACATGAGCAGGTTCAAGCAGGACAATCTCTTTTACGCCGCCGTCCTTTTGACGGTCGTCGCGCTCGTCTATCTCGTCGCATCTGCAGTGGGTGACGGACTCGGACCGGGACGGCCCGCAATGATCGTCATGGCCCTCGCCGTCGGCGCCGCGCTGCTCGCGTTGGCCGGCTGGCACGTGTTGCGGCGCAACGCCCTCGGGCTCATCGAGGCCGAGCGCGCCGCTCGAGAGGCGGCCCAGCGCGAGGTACAGGCACGCGAGGCAGAGCTCGAGAAAGTAGCCCGGGAGCGATCCCAGGTCGAGCAGGAGAAGCAGCAGGTCGAAGCCGCGCTAGGCCAAAAGCAGGGCGAGGCAGAGCAGCTTCGTTCGCAGCGCGACGAGCTCGATCGTCTCACCGACGAAAAGCAGTCGGAGGTCGAGGAGCTGCAGGCCAAGCGCGCGCGGCTCAGTGACGTCAACAGCATGATCCGCGAGTGGAACCGGCAGCTGAGGTCTCGCATCGCCGAGCTGCAGAAAGAAAACGGTCCCCTCGCGGACCCCGGGGACGTCCCCGCGATGGTCCTGCAGCTGGCGACGACGCTGTTGGAGGGTGAGAAGGGGCTGTTGCTCTCGCGCCAAGATGGGGACGGCGACAGCGACCTCGATCTCCTTGCGGCGCAGGGATTCGAGAACGATCCCGAGCACAGCGATATCGCCCAGCGTTTCGCCCGGGAGGTCATTGATCAGGACACGACGATCCGCGAGGACCAGGTCCCCGAGGGGAAGTCGGCCGCCGACAAGGAGATCGAAAACCTGGTCGCCATCCCAATCTACGTCCAGGACGAGTTCAGCGGCGTGGTGGTGTGCGCCAACCGGGAGGGGGGCTTCGAGGAATTCGACGACGAGGTGCTCCTCGCTCTCGGCGATCACACCGGTGCGATCCTCAACAACGCCCGTCTGCGCGGCGATCTGCGGAACTCCTACATCGCCACCATCCGTCTCATAGCCGACGCACTCGAGGCCAAGGACCCGTTCCTGCGCGATCACTCCGACGAGGTCTCCGCGTACGTGGCGGCCGTGGGGCAACGCCTCGGACTAGAGGGCCGAGAGCGAGAGGAGCTCTTGTTCGGTTCTCTGCTGCACGACGTCGGCAAGCTGGGTATCAGCGAGCGCATCCTGCTGAAACCGGCATCGTTGACGCCCGAGGAGCGCAGCGTGATCGAGCTCCATCCCCGTATCGGCTACCGGCTTGTCCAGCAGGTCCCCGCCTTGCAGAACATCGCTCCCGCGATCCTGCACCACCACGAGCGCTTCGACGGAAGCGGCTACCCGCAGGGACTCCGGGGCGAGCAGATCCCCCTGCAGGCACGCATCATCGCGGTCGCCGATTCCTTCAGCGCCATGACCTCCGATCGTCCATATCGCAAGGCGATGAGCGTCGAGGAGGCCTGCGCCGAGCTCGAGCGCTGCGCAGGCGAGCAATTCGATCCCGAGGTCGTCCGGGTCTTCATCGAAGAGGTCCGTCGTCGTCCACCGGGCAGCGAAGGCGTCAACGAGCTCGCGGTCGCCCTGGCCGACGCCGAGCTCGAGGTACGTCGAGGCGAGGACGAGCCCATCCTCGGTTACGACTCCTACGCCGTGACCGACAACCTCACCCTGCTGTATTCGCACAGGTACTTCCACGAGATGGCGAAAGCCGAAGCCCAGCGCGCGACGCTGCAGTCGATCCCCTTCTCGATCGTGATGGTGGAGCTATCGGAGATCGATCGCGTGAACAAAGAGAATGGGTATGCGGCCGGTGACGAGCAGATCCGCAAGACCGCGGCGGCCGTGCAGCGGGCAGCGGCTCGATGCAGTGGGTTCGCCTGTCGCTACAGCGGTCGCAGGCTCGCGCTGATCGCCCCGCGCGTCGACGAACGAGAGGGTGGCCGGCTCGCAAGCGAGATCGCCGCCGAGCTCGAGGGAGACCCCGTCGTCCGCATAGGGGTCTGCGAGTGGAGGCAGGGCGACGACGTGCACGCGATGGTCGCCCGGGCCGAGACCGAACTGCAGCAGGACGCCCTGAGCCCGGCCCCCGCGCCGACCACCGCCATTTAGACCGAACGCATTCCGGGGGAGGGACCCCCGGGACTACTTGAAGCGCCCGGTGAGAAACGGATGGGGCTGCGGACGCTGACCGCACACCTTCTTGCGAGCCAGGCCCCCGCCGCTGCGGCGACCCATGCGGGCCGGGCGGGAGGCGAGCTTCTTGCCCACCTCGTCCGGCTCGCGCACCTTCAACAGCTTCGCGCGCGGGCTCGGCATGAGGAACCTGAGCGTCGTGGGGTGCTTGCAGTCATGGAGCACGGTTATCTCCGAGCCCTTACCCGACGGGGCCGATGCCCCTTTCGTGTACTGCACCGATCCCGAGATCGTGAGCCTGAGTCGCCCGCCCTTGGGGACGAAGAGGTCGGTGGGCAAAAAGCGGATAGTCGTGCGGAAAGGCTCGTCGACGGGTGCGTCGTTCGGCTCGCGCTGCTTGAAGTAGCCCCGTCTCATCGGCTTGCGGTGCTCGAGCGAGCGAACGCCGTAGGTAGCCGCGGCCTCGTTCCACGAACCCGAGTGGATCACCGGCCGTCCGTCTCGTCCCAGTACCTCGAGCTCGACTCCGATGTGGCCGGTTTCTGCGACCCTGCGCTCGCCGCCAAGGGAAGCGACCCACGCGGCATCTATGACGACTTCTACAAAGAGCGCGACTTCGCGGCTCGTGCAAAGAACGTCAAAGCGGCGGTCCTCTACAGCCACGGCTACGAAGATGCCAACGTGAAGATCTCCGTCGCCGACAAGTACTTCAACGACCTCGAGTCGCCGCATCTCGGCCTCTTCGGCCACTGGGACCACATCTGGCCCCCGCGCGCCGACGCCGAGGTCCTCTTCCTCGCCTGGGTCGACCAGTACGTAAAGGGCAAGAACATCGGTCTGCGCAAGTTTCCGAACGCTCTCGTGGAGAACAACCTGGGTCGCTCGCGCGGCTTCGAGCAGTGGCCGACCCCGAGGGCGAAACGGACAGACCAGCACCTCGACTTCAACAAGGGCGCAATCGGGGGCCGTCCCATGAAGACCGAGGGCAACCTCGTTCTCGATCCGACCGGCTCGACGAACTCCACGGGCGAGGGGGTGCCCGTGCTTCGCACCGAGCGCAAGCTGAACCGGTCGTTCGAGCTCGCCGGCACCGCAAAGCTGCCGCTCAAGGCGACTCTTGTCGGGGGTGACAACGCACACGTCGCCGCGTTCCTCTTCGACAAGAGCCGCGGCAGCGAGGAGCTCATCACCTACGGGATGTTCAACCTCGCCCACCGCAAGGGACACGACCGCTACGAGCCGGTCCTACCGGGCCAAACGGTAAGAGCGACGCTTCCGTTCCTCACGACCGACCACGTCTTCAAGAAGGGTCACAAGATGGTGCTCGAGATCAGGGCCGCTCAGCCGCTCGACTCGGCTGCCGTCACCCCGAGCGAGCCGGGAGTGCTTCGGTTCGAGACGGGGGCGAAGGCAACTCGCCTCGTCCTGCCGAAGCTCTAATCGCTAATTACGAAAAGCGTACGCGAGGACGACGACCCGGCGCTTCGTCGGGGTCGCGTTGCAGAGATCGACTTCGATACGTGGGCGGATCACGGGGAACTCACCTGCGTACATGGAGCTCCTGGTAGCGAGATCGGGGGCCGCGGCCATGTCCAGGAGGTTGTTCCCTGCGGTGACGCCCCCCTCGAGCCCCGTGCCTTGGGCGAATTTGACCTCGAGGTTGTTGCCGCTCTCGTTGCACGTGAAGTTAGAGGTGTCGATGGGGGCGCCGCTCGAGGCGCCGTTCACCGTTTGATAGATCACTACCCGGACCGTCTTGTAGCCCACAAGGCTCTTCTCGCCGATCATCCGGCTGCCCGAGTCCATCTGTGCGTCGAAGATCTTGATGACCTTCGCCCCGGATTCCTGGACCCGCACCTTGTTCACGACCTTGGCCTTCATGATCTCGCCGACGGCCACGCCGATTGGCAGGGCGACCGCGGTCAGGACTACCAGCAGGGCCCAGGCGAGGGGAACTCGAGTCTTTCGCTCCATGTCTAGGAGCCAACTTAGACCCGCCACTCATCCGACGCCACCCCCTTTTGGCAAATCGGCGTCCGCTTTGTTGCGATATGCACGAAGAAAATCCATGGCCCACGTCCCCCGGGCGTCAGCTCTCCCTGATCACCTCCGCGGCCCTCTTGTCATCGCGCAGGCCGAGAAAGCGGGGGTGGCGAAGGCGTCCGTCCCGAGTCCACTCGCTGAAGCCGATCTGCGCAACGAGTTGTGGCCGAACCCAGTGCACGTTCTTGCGGACCGGGGCCTTGCCCGCGAAGGGGCTGTCTTCTTGCTCGAGGTCCATTAACCGTTCGGTAAGCGAGCGCAGGAGCCGTTCGTTGTAACCCGTGCCCACCTTGCCCGCGTAGTGCAGATCGCCGTCCTCGTAGTAGCCCACGAGCAAAGCGCCGAAACCGACGCGTGCCCCCTGCGGATCGGTGAAGCCCCCGATCACGAGCTCCTGTTCCTTCGAGCACTTGAACTTGAGCCAGTCCTTCGAGCGCCCCGCGCCGTAGGGAGCGGCGGACCTCTTTGCGATGATGCCCTCCCAACCCTTCGCACACGCTTGCTCGAGCATCTCCTCAC
>JALZBR010000121.1 GCA_030863485.1 Actinomycetota bacterium | reverse complement strand
CGCTTGACGGGCGAGAAGATGGCGTCGATGGGGATGGCCCCGATGGCCTCCTTGGGCGCGGTCGACGCGGGGACGTAACCGCGACCCTGCTCGATGCGCAACTCCATCGAGAGGTTAGCGTCGTTGTTGAGCGATGCGATGTGGTGATCCGTGTTGAGGACCTCCACTCCGGCCGGCAACTCGATGTCGCCTGCCGTCACGTCGGCGGGGCCGGAGACGCGCAGGTGCACGGTCGAGGGCTCCTCGTTCTCACTGCTGATGACGAGCTGCTTGAGGTTGAGAACGACGTCGGTGACGTCCTCCTTGACCCCCTCGATGGTGGAAAACTCGTGCAGGACGGTATCGATCTTGACCTGCGTCACGGCCGCGCCGGGGATCGAGGACAGCAAAGTGCGCCGGAGCGAGTTACCCAGCGTGTAGCCGAAGCCTGGCTCCAGCGGCTCGATAGTGAACTTGCTCCGAACGCCGGAAATCTCCTCTTCCGAGATCTGAGGACGTTGGACTATCAACAGATTCATAAAGCTCCTCTCCTGCGAGGGGTGCGACGCGGACGCCCGTCACGATCCGCCTCGTGCCCTTCGTTTACCGCCAGTGCTTACTTCGAGTAGTACTCGACGATGAGCTGTTCCTGCACCGGAACGTCGATCTGGTTCCGTTCGGGGACAGCGAGTACCTGTGCCTCGAGCTCTTTGAGGTTGGTGGTCAGCCAATCGGGGATCTCCCGACCGTCTGCGTACGACGCGTTCTCGATGATGCGACCCATGGTCTTCGAGCGACCTTTCACCGAGACACGGTCCCCGACGCGCACACGGTACGAGGGGATGTTGACCTTGCGGCCGTTCACCTCGAAGTGCCCGTGCGAGACGAGCTGGCGCGCCATCGGACGGTTCATTGCAAAACCGGCTCTGTAGACGACGTTGTCGAGCCGCAGCTCGCAGATCCGCATGAGCTCCTCGCCCGTGACGCCCTTGGAGCGTGCCGCCTCCTCGTAATAGCTCCGGAACTGCTTCTCGAGGATCCCGTAGAAACGCTTCGCCTTTTGCTTCTCGCGCAGCTGAAGCAGGTATTCGCTCTCGCGCACGCGGCCGCGACCGTGCTGACCGGGAGGCGGTCTGCCCTTCTCGATCGGGCACTTCGGCGACTCGCAACGCGTTCCTTTGAGGAAGAGCTTCGTGCGCTCGCGGCGGCAGAGCCGGCAAACGGGACCGGTGTATCTAGCCAACGTGGACCTCCTGGCGACCCACTAGACCCTGCGCCTCTTGCGTGGGCGACAGCCGTTGTGCGGGACGGGAGTCACGTCTTTGATCCCGATGACCTCGAGTCCGGATGCCTGAAGTGAGCGAATAGCCGTCTCGCGGCCGGAGCCCGGGCCCTTCACCTGCACATCGACTCTGCGCACCCCGTGCTCCTGAGCGCGCCGAGACGCCGCTTCTGCGGCGAGCTGGGCGGCGAAGGGAGTCGACTTCTTCGAACCCTTGAACCCGACGTTTCCGGACGAGGCCCACGACAGGCAGTTCCCATCCGGGTCGGTGATCGAGATGATCGTGTTATTGAAAGTTGCCTGGATGTGCGCCACGCCGTGCACGACGTTCTTCTTCTCGCGGCGGCGTGCCTTTCCCTTTTTGGGAGATGCCAAAGTCTTACCCCTTCTTTATTTCTTGCCCGGAGCTTTTTTCTTACCGGCAACGGTCTTGCGGGGGCCCTTACGGGTGCGGGCGTTCGTGTGCGTCCTCTGCCCGTGCACGGGAAGACCCCTTCTGTGCCTGAGACCCTGATAGGAACCGATCTCGACCTTGCGTTTGATGTTCTGATTCGTCTCTCGACGGAGGTCACCCTCGACGCGGTAGTTCGACCCGATCCAATCCCGGATCTTGATGATCTCCTCGTCGGTCATGTCGCGCACCTTGGTCGATGGGTCGACCTGAGCACCGATGCAGGTCTCGACGGCGCGCGTCCGGCCGAGCCCGTATATGTAAGTCAGAGCGATGTCGAGTCGCTTGTCTCTTGGGAGGTCAACTCCAGCTACACGAGCCAACTACCGTCTCCTATCCTTGTCGCTGCTTGTGGCGAGGGTTGGAGCAGATGACCATCACCCGTCCCCGCCGACGGATGACCTTGCACTTGTCACAGATCTTCTTGACGCTGGGCCTTACCTTCAAAATCCGCCCCTACTTGTAGCGATAGACGACTCGACCACGTGTCAGGTCGTACGGCGACAGCTCGACCAGGACCCTGTCCCCGGGGAGGATGCGGATGTAGTGCATACGCATCTTTCCGGAGATGTGAGCGAGGACCTCGTGCCCGTTGTCGAGCTCGACCTTGAACATCGCGTTGGGCAGGGTCTCCTTGACGGAGCCCTCTACCTGAATGCCCTCTTCTTTCTGGGCAGTCTTTTCTTTGTTCTTAGCCATAACGCGATTCCTCGCCTTGATGTTCCGATTCGTCTGGCTCGAAGGGGCGCCCGGCCGGGCGCGGTGAAGCTAAGGCCAAACCGACCTGTAAGGATACCAGGGCGTCCCAAGGCGGTAAAGTTCGGCGTTTTTCCCCGATTAGGGGTGGGCGAGAGCTACCGGCGGGCAAAGTGTCAGCTCCGCCGCGTGAGGACCTCGTGGCCCTCCTCGGTGATGGCAACGGTGTGCTCGAAGTGCGCCGACAAGCTCCCGTCGAGCGTCTCCACGGTCCAGGCGTCGCCCAGCACCTTCGTGCGCTCTCCGCCCAGATTGATCATGGGCTCGATGGCGAGCGTCATCCCCGGGGCAAGAGCCTGTCTGCGGCCGGGGGGGCCGTAGTTAGGGATCTGAGGGTCTTCGTGGAGAGCGCGTCCGACCCCGTGTCCGACGTACTCGCGCACGATCGAGAACCCCGCCGCCAGGGCCACCTGTTCGACGGCATGACCGACGTCACCCAGCCGGTTCCCAGGGCGGCACTGCTCGATGGCAGCGTCGAGCGAAGCCTCCGTGACCTTGAGCAGGTCGCGTGCCTCCGCGGCTATCTCGCCCACGGGGAACGTCCATGCGGAGTCGACGTGGAAGCCTTGCCACAACACGCCGACGTCGAGGGAGATGATGTCGCCGTCGTGCAACGTCGTCGGACCCGGGATGCCATGGACGATCACCTGGTTGGGCGATGCGCAGATGGATCCGGGAAAGCCGCGGTAACCCTTGAAGGAGGGTCTTGCGCCGGCATCGGAGATCCGCTGCTCCGCGATGCGATCGAGGTCGGCCGTTGTTACGCCAGGACGAAGCGCTTCCTCGAGGGCATTCAGCGTGTCGACCAGGATGCGGCCCCCCTGCCGCATGACTTCGAGCTCTTCGGGTGATTTCTTGTAGATCAACGGTGGCGCCTCAGAGCGCGGCCACGATGCGATCGAAGACCTCATCGGGTGTACCGAGCCCGTCGATTTCGCGCAGGAGACCACAGCTGTCGTAGTGGGCTTTCAAGGGCTCGGTCTGCTCGTGATACAAGGCGAGGCGGTCCTTGATGGTCTTCGCATCGAGGTCATCTCCACGCGCTTCGACTTTCCCGCCACATCGATCGCAGGTCCAATCGTTCAGCGGAGGTGCGTCGACGTGGTAGTTGCGACCGCACTGGACGCACACGCGCCGCCCGGTAAGCCGGTGGATCGAGACGTCATCGGGCACCTGGATGGCAAGAGCAGCGTCCAGCGACTTACCTCGATCCCCGAGGAAGTCGTCGAGCGAGCGCGCCTGGAAGAGGTTGCGGGGAAAACCGTCCAGAAGGAACCCGTCCTGGGTGTCTTCGGCGGAGAGCCGCTCCTGCACGACCCCGATGGTCACCTCGTCCGGGACCAAGCGACCTTCGTCGACATACTCGCGCGCCTTCAGACCCAGCGCCGTCCCGCCCGATATCGCCCATCGAAAGATCTCACCGGTCGAGATCGCCGGGATGTCGTACTTCTCGGATATGCGCGCGCCCTGGGTGCCCTTCCCGGCCCCCTGGGGACCAAAGATGATCAGGTTCACCGGGTAGTCCCTCGTAGATCTCCCGTCACCGAGATCACTTCAAGAAACCCTCGTAGTGCCGCATCGTCAGCTGGGACTCGATCTGCTTCATCGTCTCGAGCGTCACACCGACGGTGATTAGGATGGACGTCCCACCGAAGGGAAGCTGCTGGATGTTCTGAGTCGCCAAAAAGATCGACGGCATCAGTGCGATCAGGGCGATGAAGAGAGCTCCCGGCAAAGTGATCCTGGTGAGGATCCTGTCGAGGTACTCAGCCGTCGCCCGTCCCGGCCTGATGCCTGGGATGAAACCTCCGTACTTCTTCATGTTGTCTGCGACGTCGGTCGGGTTGAACGAGATCGCCGTATAGAAGTACGTGAAGAAGATGACCATCACCCCGAACAAAATCATGTACACCGCACTGGCGGGGTTGATCAGGTTGTTCGTTATGAAGTCCTGGATCGTGTTGTTCTGGATGACGTTCTGGAGCAGCTGGGGGATGTAGAGAACGCTCGAAGCGAAGATGATCGGGATAATGCCGGCCTGGTTCACCTTGAGCGGGATGTAAGTTGAGCTACCCCCGTACATCTTTCGCCCGACAACGCGCTTCGCGTACTGAACGGGGATGCGTCTCTGCCCCTGCTCCATGATGACAATCGCCACGATGATCGCTATACCGATCAGACAGACGATGGCGAAGACGAAGCCACCTTTCTGGGCCAGGATCGCACTGCCCTCACCGGGCAACGTCGAAACGATCGAAGCAAAGATGAGGATAGACATCCCGTTCCCGATCCCCCGTTGGGTCACGAGCTCGCCGAGCCACATGATCAGAGCGGTACCGGCCGTCAAGGACAAGACGACCAAGAACACATTGAAGGGAGTGAAGTTCGGGATGAAGTCAACCGGCTGGCCTGCAGCATCGGTGATCGAGCCGTTGTGGAACAGAAACGCAAGTCCCGTTGACTGGAGAAGCGCCAGCAACACCGTGAGGTAACGGGTCCACTGAGTGATCTTCTTGGTCCCCGCCTCGCCCTCCTTCTGCCACGCCTCGAGCTTGGGGATCACCACGGTGAGGAGCTGCATGATGATCGAAGATGTGATGTAGGGCATGATCCCGAGCGCGAAAACGGCCAACTGCGTCAGGGCACCTCCGGAGAAGAGGTTGATCAGCTGGATGGCCCCGCCCTGGTTGCCCTGTTGGGCGAAACGCTGGGCCTCCTGGACGTCGATCCCGGGGGTCGGGATATGTGCACCCAATCGGTAGACAGCGATGATCAGAAGGGTGAAGAGGATCTTCTTGCGAAGATCGGGCACCTTGAACGCATTTACGAACGCTCTCAGCAGGTTCACGCTCGGCCTTTCTTGGAGCCTTCGATCAACTCAACCGAGCCGCCGGCACCCTCGATCTTTGAGCGAGCGCTTGCGCTGACTGCGTGGGCCCTGACCGTGATGGCTCCCGTCACGTCACCTTCGCCGAGGACCTTCACCAGGGCGTGACGCTTGTGCACGAGGCCGGCCGCCCGCATCTCGTCCGGGCCCACCTCGTCCTGACCGAGCTCGGCCAGGTCACCGACGTTCACCGCGCCGTATTCGACCCGGTTGGGTGACCTGAACCCCTTGAGTTTCGGCAGCCGTCGAGCGATGGGCATCTGCCCACCCTCGAAGAACATGTGCACCGTTCCTCGGGCGCGAGTGCCTTTGGTCCCTCGACCCGCGGTGGTACCGCGCCCGGACCCGTTGCCGCGTCCGACGCGTCTTTTCTCTTTGCGAGCTCCCTCAGCGGGCTTCAACTCGTGCGGCTTCACCCTTTGATCTCCTCTACGGTCACCAGATGCTTCAATGCCTCGACCATCCCTCTGATCTCCGGCTTGTCTTCGTGGACCACGGACTGCCCGATCCTCCTCAAGCCCAGGGCCCGCGCCGTCCCTCTCTGCTTCTTGCCGCGGTCGGTTACGGCCCGGGTCTGCGTGATCTTCAGCTTTGCCAATAGTCCCCGATCCTCCGACTACTTCGCGCCGGTCTTGAGGGAGTTCTGAAGGAGGTAGCCCGGAGCGACCTCGGCAGGGCTCTTGTGGCGCTTCTTCGCGATCTCGTCGGCCGTCTTGATGCTCTTCAGGCCCTTGACGGTCGCATGGACGATGTTGATCGGGTTCCCGGACCCCAGTGACTTCGACAGGATGTCGCGGATCCCGGCGCACTCCACCACGGCCCGGACGGGTCCGCCAGCGATAACACCCGTACCGGGGGAGGCAGGCTTCAACAACACCACGGCAGCGGAATCCTCACCGATCACCTCGTGGATGATCGTCGACCCGACGGTGGGCACGCGGAAGAAGTTGGCCTTCGCCTCCTCCACGCCCTTCTGGATCGCCGCCGGTACCTCGCGCGCCTTGCCGTAGCCGACGCCAACTTGTCCGGCACCGTCGCCGACGACCACCAGAGCGGTGAACGAAAAGCGCCGTCCACCCTTCACCACCTTCGAGACACGGTTGATCGAGACGACCCGCTCCTCGTACTGGGTCCGGTCGTCGTCGCGTCCGCCGCGTCCTCCTCCTCCACGAGCCATCAAAGATCTCCTCTATCGGTCACAGTTCCAGGCCTCCCTCGCGTGCGCCTTCTGCAACGGCGCGGACGCGCCCGTGGTACTGAAAGCCACCCCGGTCAAACGTCACGCTGGTGATGCCTGCTTCCTTTGCCCGCGCCGCAATCGCCTCGCCGACGGCCTTGGCCTTGGCCGTGCGATCTCCCTCTCCGTCATCCTGGAGGCTGGAGACCGACAGCAACGTGCGACCGGCGTAATCGTCGATGAGCTGCGCGTAGATGTATCGGTTCGATCGATAGACGGCCAGGCGCGGCCGCTCGGCTGTCCCGACGACTTTCTTTCGGACGCGCCGGTGGCGCTGCTCCCGACCCTTTCTACGTGTTGAAGTTGAAGATGCCATTCTGTGTCCTCGCTATCCTGCGGCCTTCGCGGCCTTACCGGCCTTGCGCCTCACGCGCTCACCCTCGTAGCGGATCCCCTTGCCCTTGTACGGCTCGGGCTTGCGGATCGCTCTGATCTCGGCGGCGGTCTGTCCGACGAGCTCTTTGTCGATGCCTTTCACCACGATCCTCGTCGGAGTCGGGACCTCGTACTCGATCCCCGTGGGCGGGGTCTTCGTCACCGGATGAGAGAACCCGACCAGCACCTCGAGGTCGCTCCCCTTCTTCGATGCCCGGTAACCAACGCCCTGGATCTCGAGAGCCTTCTCGTATCCCTGCGTTACGCCCTGAACCATGTTGGCAACGAGCGAGCGGACCAAGCCGTGCAAGGCCTTCGTCTCGTTTGCATCGTCTTTTCGGCTCACTCGGAGCTCGCCATCCGTCTGATCGATGCCGACGCCCTTGGGGATGGTGCGCTGGAGCTCGCCCTTCGGGCCGTTGACGGTGATGACATCACCGATCACACTCACGCTCACGCCCTCGGGCACGGCGATCGGGGCCAGGCCTATACGCGACATGGGACCCTCCCCTTACCAGACATACGCCAGCACCTCGCCGCCTACGCGCGCGCTCCGTGCTTCCTTGTCCGTCATGACTCCCTGGGACGTGGAGATGATCGCCACTCCCAGTCCACCCAGCACTCGAGGGAGCTCGGTGGCGCCTTTGTAGACACGCCGGCCCGGCTTCGAAATGCGGCGTAGGCCCGCGATGGCGGGGTCACGCTCACCCGAATAACGAAGCCGGATCCGGATGCTGGGGTGACCGCCGTCCTCCACCAGCTCATAGGTGTCGACGTATCCCTCCTGGACCAGGATCTTGGCGATGTTCTCTTTGATCTTGGATGCCGGAACGAGGACGTCTTCGTGCGCGGCCGTTGCGGCATTACGTATGCGCGCGAGCATGTCCGCGATTGGGTCCGTCATAGTCATCGGGCTTTGCTCCTTCTGATGGTGCCTTCCACTACCAACTCGCCTTCGTGATGCCGGGGATCTCGCCGTTGTGCGCCATCTCGCGGAAGCAGAGGCGACAGAGCCCGAACCTCCGGTAGACGGCCCGGGGACGCCCGCACCGAGCACAGCGGGTGTACTCCCGCACTTTGAACTTCTGCTTCTGCTGAGCCTTGATCCGCAGGGCCTTCTTAGCCATCTAAGCCTCCACCCTTTGTTGCCGGAACGGGAAGCCGAGTGCCCTGAGCAGAGCGAGGCCTTCCTCGTCGTTCTTGGCGGTAGTAACCACCGTGATGTCCATTCCACGCGTTGCGTCGATGTCGTCGTAGTCGAGCTCGGGGAACACGAGTTGCTCCGTCAGGCCGAGGCTGTAGTTCCCGTTGCCGTCGAAAGCCTTGGGGTTGAGACCCCGGAAGTCCCTGATGCGAGGAAGGACGACCGAGGTCAGACGGTCGAGGAAGTCCCACATCCGATCTCCGCGCAAGGTTGTGGCAGCGCCGATGGGCATGCCCTGACGGATCTTGAAGGTAGCTATCGACTTGCGCGCCCGGCGGACCATCGGCTTCTGTCCGGTGATCACCGTGAGGTCCTTGATCGCCCCATCCAGGAGCTTCGCGTCCTTGGAGGCCTCGCCGACCCCCATGTTGACCACGACCTTCACGGGCCGGGGCACCTCCATGACGTTTCCCAGCGAGAGGTCCGATTTCAGGGAGTCGACGAGCTCGCTCCGGTAACGCTCCTTGAGCCGCGGGACGTATCCGTTGGATCCGTTTGTCTTGTCTGCCATGCCTATAGCTCCGATCCACACTTCTTGCAGACCCGGGTCTTCTCGCCTGTGCCTTCTTCGATCCGGTAACCCGCTCGGACGGGACCGTCTGTCGGACAGACCAACGCAACGTTGGATATGTCGACCGCTCCCTCTTTGTGGGCGATCCCGCCCTCCTGGCCACCCCGGCGGTTCATACGCACTTTCTCGTGACGCGTCACCCGATTCACGCCCTCGACGATCACCTTGCCGCGGCCGGGTAGCACCTCTAGGACGCGACCCTGCGCGCCGAGATCCTTACCCGCGATTACGGCGACCGTGTCGCCCTTCTTGATCTTGAGCTTCATCGCTTACAACACCTCCGGCGCGAGCGAGATGATCTTCATGAATCTCTTCTCGCGCAACTCACGGGCGACGGGGCCAAATATCCTCGTGCCCCGCGGCTGCATCTGGTTGTCGACGATCACTACCGCGTTGTCGTCGAACTTGATGTAGGTGCCGTCGACCCGCCGGCGTTCCTTGGCGGTGCGGACGACCACGGCTTTCACCACGTCGGACTTCTTGACGGCGCCACCGGGGATCGCGTCCTTGACGGTGCACACGACGACATCGCCGATGCCCGCGTAACGACGACGGGATCCGCCCAGGATCTTGATCACGAGGATCTCGCGGGCTCCCGTGTTGTCTGCTACCCGACACCTGCTCTCTTGCTGTATCACTTGGCCTTTTCCACTACCTCTACGACTCTCCAGCGCTTGGTCTTGGAGAGCGGTCTCGTCTCGGCGATCCGAACGGTGTCGCCCACCGCCGTCTCGTTGTCCTCGTCGTGAGCTTTCAGGCGAGTCGTCCGGCCGACGATCTTCCCGTAGGTCGAGTGCGCGGTGGAGTCACGGATCTCAACGACGACCGTCTTGTCCATCACGTCCGAAACGACCCGCCCGAGACGGCCCTTCCGCTTGCCTCTTTCAGTCGTTGTCTCAACCATCTGCCTAGCTCTCCGTTCCTGCTGCGTCGAGCTCTCGCTGACGCAGAACCGTCTTGATACGAGCGATGTCCCGCTTCAACTCGCTCAGTCGCGAATAGTTGTCGAGCTGTCCCGTCGCGTTCTGAAAGCGCAGGTTGAACAGCTCCTCCTTCGTGTCCGCAAGACGTTGGAGCAGCTCGTCGACGGGAAGTTCGTGGATCTCGGAAGGCTTTACTGCCATCACTGCACCTCCAGAGGCTGCTCGCGAGCGACGAACTTGGACTTGATCGGCAACTTGTGAGCGGCAAGCCTGATCGCCTCTTTGGCCAGGTCCTCAGGGACTCCGGCGAGTTCGAACATGACGCGGCCCGGCTTCACTACGGCCACCCAGAACTCTGGGTTTCCCTTACCCGAGCCCTGACGGGTCTCGGCGGGCTTCTTGGTCACGGGCTTGTCCGGGAAGATGTTGATCCATACCTTCCCGCCTCGACGGATGTGCCGCGTCATAGCGATACGGGCGGCCTCGATCTGCCGGTTGGAGATCCACCCCGGCTCCGTTGCCATGAGCCCGTAGTCGCCGAAGTTGACGGTGGTCCCGCCTTTGGCCTTCCCCCGCATCCGCCCGCGCTGTTGCTTGCGGTGCTTGACCTTTCGAGGCTGAAGCATCCTACTTGCCCTCCCCGTCTTCCTCGGTAAGTCCAGCCGCATCCGCCAGCGCCCCCTCGGACGGCGAAGAAGGAAGCCGATCAACAGCATTCCCAGGCGACGTGGCCTGCGGACTAGAAACAACCGCTTCCGACCCCGTCGACACGGGGGTTTCCTCCCCTGAGGGCGATGTCTCGTTCTCCGACGCCTCCGCAGGAGCAGTACTCGCCTCCGTTGAGGACGCTGGTGCGTCGTCTCCCGAAGCCTCCGCAGAAGCAGTACCCGCCGAAGGCGGGGCCTGCTTGGAGGACCGCGAGGGAGGCGGCGTGACAGCGGTCGGCCTGACCGGTGAGTCCTTGGGCGGACCCTCGGGGGTGGCCTCTGACGGGGCGGTCTTGCGTGTCGTCACCTTCGACGCACGTGAGGGCGCCCGGGTGCGGGAACGCTCTTCGGCGCCGCGGCCCACGGTCTCGCCTGCGGCAAGAGCGGCCTCGCGCCTGAGGCGGGCGGCGTCGCGCGCGGAGGCGTACATGTCCTGGAAGGGACCGCGATAGGTCCACACCTTTACTCCGATGCGCCCGAACGTGGTCCTGGCCTCCGAGAACCCGTAGTCGACGTCGGCCCGCAGCGTGTGGAGAGGCATCTGACCGTCGATGTACCACTCGGTGCGGCTCATCTCGGCCCCTCCGAGGCGACCGGAGCACTGCACGCGGACGCCCTTGGCCCCGTGTCGCATCGCGCTCGAGACGGCTTTCTTCATCGCGCGGCGGAATGACACACGACTGGCGAGCTGTTCCGCCACACCTTGGGCGATCAGCTGGGCGTCGAGCTCGGGCTGCTTGACCTCGATGATGTTCAGGCGGACATCGATTGGCTTGCCGTAGATCTTCGACTCCATCTGCTCGAGCCTGGAGCGGAGTCGCTCGGCCTCGCTGCCGCGTCGCCCGATCACGATGCCCGGCCGGGCTGTGTGGGCGTCGATGCGAACGCGCTCCCGTGTCCTCTCGATGTCGATCCGACTGATGCCGGCGTGAGGAAGCTCGCCGAGCAGGTACTCACGGATCCTCAGATCGGCTTGGAGGTAGTCCCGGTACTGCTTCTCGGTGAACCAGCGCGACTTCCAATCGGTGTGGATGCCCAGCCGGAAGCCGTAGGGATGAACTTTCTGACCCATTTACTCCTGTCCCTTCTCGTCCGACTTCGGCTTCGTCGTCTTTTTCGCCGTGGTCTTCTTGGCGGTCGTCTTCTTGGCAGTGGTTTTCTTCGCCGTAGTCTTCTTTGAAGTTGTCTTCTTAGCGGTCGTCTTCTTGGCAGTGGTTTTCTTCGCAGTTGTCTTCTTCGCAGTTGTCTTCTTCGCCCGGGGGGCGGTATCGCGCAGCTCGGCGATCAGCTCCTCGCTACGACCCACGACGACCGAGATATGACAGGTCCGCTTACGAATACGAGTCGCTCGCCCCAGAGCGCGCGGGCGGAAGCGCCTGAGGGTCGGACCCTCATTGACCCATGCGCGCGTCACGATGAGCTCGTCGGCAGGTAGCTCGCGGTTGTGCTCCGCGTTGGCAATAGCCGACTCGAGCACCTTCGCCACCGTTGGCGACGGCCCCCGCGGCGTGAACCTGAGGACTCGTCTGGCGTCCTCCACGTGACGGCCTCTGATGAGGTCGACGACCTGACGAGCTTTCGTCGGCGAGATCCTGATGAACTTGGCGGTGGCGATCGCCTCTTGGGCGTCGGGAGCTATACGGGTTGCCATCACTTCACCCGCGTTGACCGCTCTGCCGCGCCGCCGTGCGTCCTAAAGGCACGGGTGGGAGCGAACTCGCCCAGCTTGTGGCCGACCATCGTCTCGGTGATGTAGACGGGGACGTGCTTACGCCCGTCGTGTACCGCGATCGTGTGACCGATCATCTCCGGGATGATCGTCGAGCGACGCGACCAGGTCTTCAGGACGCGCTTCTCGTTCTTGTTGTTCATCTCGACCACGCGGACCAGCAGGTGATCGTCGACGAACGGGCCCTTCTTGAGACTTCTGGGCATGACTAGCGGCCTCTCTTCTTGCCTCGGCGACGGATGATCATGTCGTCGGACGGCTTCTTCTTCCGGGTCCGCCCCTCTTTCTTGCCCCACGGGCTCACCGGGTGACGGCCTCCAGAGGACTTGCCCTCACCTCCACCCAGGGGGTGGTCGACGGGATTCATCGCAACACCTCGCACTGCGGGCCGCTTGCCCTTGTGGCGGGCGCGCCCTGCCTTTCCGAGCGAAACGAGCTCCGCCTCCGCGTTGCCCACCTCACCGACGGTCGCCCGGCAGTCCATCGGGACGAGCCTGACCTCACCCGATGGGAGACGCAGGGTCGCCGTCTTGCCTTCCTTGGCAACCAACTGCACCGACGAACCGGCGGAGCGAGCCAACTTGCCGCCGGCCCCCGGCTTCAGCTCGACGTTGTGCACGACCGTACCCACTGGGATGTTCCTGAACGGTAGGGCGTTGCCCGGTCTGATCTCTGCTCCCGGACCCGACTGGATCGTGTCGCCGACCTTCACGCGCGCCGGCATGAGGATGTAACGCTTCTCACCGTCTGCGTAATGCAAAAGAGCGATGCGGGCGTTCCGATTGGGGTCGTATTCGATGTGGGCAACCTTGGCCGGCACCCCGTCCTTGTTGCGACGGAAGTCGACGACGCGGTAACGGCGCTTGGCACCGCCGCCCTGGTGCCTCGTCGTCACTCGGCCGTGATTGTTACGTCCGGCCTTCTTGGGATTCGGAGCAACGAGGGACTTCTCGGGTCGATCCCTCGTGACCTCTCGGTAGTCCTCGTAGGTCTGGAAACGGCGGCCCGCCGAGGTCGGTTTTGTCTTACGAATGGCCATGACTACCCCTTAAGCCTGCTGCTCGAAGAGCTCGATCTTGTCGCCCTCGACGAGGCGCACCACGGCGCGCTTGGTATCGGGACGGCGACCTTGCGTCATACGGAATCGCTTCGTCTTGCCCTTGCGATTCGTCGTGTTCACCTTCACTACCCGGACTCCCCAGATCGCCTCGACCGCCTGGCGGATCTCGGTCTTGTTCGCTCTTGGGTGGACCACGAACGTGTAAGCGTTCTGATCGATCAGGGCGTACGACTTCTCGCTCACAACCGGAGAGATGATCACGTCACGGGGATCCTGCTTGATGGATGTCATCCTTCATCTCCGTTCCCAACCAACCGGTCGTAGGCAGAGCGGGTGAATAGCAAGTTGTCTGCCACCAGGACGTCATAGGTCGACAGCGCGCCCACGAGCGCGAACGCAACGGACGAGAGGTTGCGAAAAGCTCTGTCTACGTCGCGCGAAACCTCGTCAGTCGGATCCAGCACGATCAACACGCGACCGGCGATCTCGGCTTTCGCCAGACAGGCGGCCGCCGCCTTCGTCTTGGTCTCTTCGAAGCCATCCAGCACCCAGACGGCGCCGCTGCCGGCCTTGTCCGAAAGCGCCGAGCGAAGGGCCGCCTTGCGCATCTTCTTGTTGACGCGCAGGGTGAAGTTGCGATCTTTGCGGGGGCCGAACACGGTGCCACCGCCGGTCCAGATGGGGCTCCGGATCGACCCATGGCGGGCGCGGCCCGTCCCCTTCTGGCGCCAGGGCTTCACCCCGCCGCCTCGGACCTCCGAGCGAGTCTTGGTGTGTGCGGTCCCGCTTCGTGCCGCCGCAAGCTGTGCCGTGACGACCTGGTGCATCACCGGGACGTTCACCGTTGCACCGAACAGCGACGCGGGCAGGTCCACCGACCCCGAGGATCCCCCGGCGCCGTCGATAACCGTCGCCTTCAGTGCCTTGGCGGCTGTCATGAAGCGGCCCTCCCCTGCGAACGCTGACGCAAGCGCATTGCGGAGCGAACCATGATCAGACCGCCGCGGGGGCCGGGGACGGCGCCCCGGATGAGCATCAGGTTCCGCTCGGCATCGACCTTGATCACTTTGAGGTTGAGCGTGGTGACGCGCTCGTGGCCCATGTGGCCTGCCATCCGCTGGCCCTTGAAGACGCGTGCGGGGGTCGAGGCCCCCCCGATGGACCCGGGCGAGCGATGCTTCTTCTGGGTTCCGTGGGACGCGGATAGACCGCCGAAGTTGTGACGCTTCATCCCCCCGGCGAAGCCCTTTCCCTTGGTCACTCCGATGACGTCAACCGTCTCGCCCTCTTCGAAGACGTCGGCTTTGATCTCCCCACCGAGCGCGTAATCGGCTGTGTCCGGCACTCGGAGCTCGACGAGATGCCGCCCGGGCTCTATCCCGGCCTTTGCGTGGTGACCTGCAACGGGCTTGCTGGCGCGGCGCGCGTCACCAAAGGCAAGCTGCACCGCCGAGTAGCCATCGGTGTCGACCGTCTTCACTTGTGCGATGCGACAGGGACCTGCCTCGACGACGGTCACGGGAACGGCACGTCCCGCCTCGTCGAAGACCTGGGTCATCCCGATCTTGCGACCCAGGATCCCTTTGACTTCAGTAGCCATTTTCCGTCGCTTCCTGTTCTCCGCCGATCGTCGAGACGATCGGCTCCCGTTTCCGTCGCTTCCTGTTTGTCTGTTGGTGCTCGGGCCTTGCTTGGTGCTTCCGCCTTACGTCGTTACAGCTTCAACTCGATGTCGACTCCCGCGGGGAGGTCGAGTCGTTGGAGCGAGTCCACCGTCTTGGCCGTCGGGTTCACGATGTCGAGCAGCCTCTTGTGGGTGCGCATCTCGAAGTGCTCGCGCGAATCCTTGTCCTTGAACGGCGACCGGATCACCGTGTACACCGATCGCTCGGTTGGCAACGGAATAGGGCCGTTGACGCTCGCGCCGGTGCGCGTGACCGTTTCGACGATCTTCTTCGCCGACTGGTCGATGACCTCGTGGTCGTACGCCTTCAGCCTTATTCGGATCTTCATCCCGTTTGCCAAGTACTCGTCGCTCCTGTTCCTTCCGGGAATCGTCTGGACGATCCCCTAGGTGTCCGGCCTTCTCTGACCCCTCTTGATGCTTTCTTGCTTTTTGGCTACTCGACGATCTTCACGACACGGCCGGCGCCCACCGTGCGACCACCCTCACGAATGGCGAACCGAAGGCCCTCGTCCATGGCGATGGGCTGACCAAGCTCGACGGACATCTCGGTGTTGTCCCCCGGCATGACCATCTCCGTACCGCCGGGGAGCTGGACCGAGCCGGTCACGTCCGTGGTGCGGAAGTAGAACTGCGGGCGATAGTTGTTGAAGAACGGCGTGTGACGCCCGCCTTCGTCCTTGGACAGGATGTAGACCTGGGCCTGGAACTTCGTGTGCGGCGTCACGCTGCCCGGCTTGGCGAGCACCTGACCCCGGCGTACCTCGTCCTTCTTCGTTCCTCGGAGAAGGATCCCGGCGTTGTCTCCGGCCTGGGCCTCGTCGAGCATCTTGCGGAACATCTCGATCCCCGTGACGACGGTCTTCTTCGTCTGCTCCTCGATACCGACGATCTCGATCTCTTCGCCGAGACGGAGCTCGCCCTGTTCGACACGGCCGGTGACGACCGTCCCACGACCCGTGATCGTGAACACGTCCTCGATCGGCATGAGGAACGGCTTGGCGGTGTCACGCTCGGGCTCGGGGATCGAAGCGTCGGCGGCTGCCATCAGCTCCCTGATCTGGCCGGCTGCCTCCTCGTCTCCATCGAGAGCCTTGAGGGCAGACACCCGTACGACCGGCACGTCGTCGCCGGGGAACTCGTACTCGGTGAGCAGCTCACGGACCTCGAGCTCGACGAGGTCGAGGAGCTCGGGGTCGTCCACCATGTCGACCTTGTTCAGGGCGACGACGATGTAGGGGACGTTGACCTGACGAGCGAGCAGCACGTGCTCCCGGGTCTGGGGCATGGGACCGTCGGCAGCAGAGACCACGAGGATCGCTCCGTCCACCTGCGCGGCGCCGGTGATCATGTTCTTGATGTAGTCGGCGTGGCCCGGCATGTCGACGTGTGCGTAGTGGCGGTTCTCGGTCTCGTACTCCACGTGAGCAATGGCGATCGTGATGCCTCGCTCGCGCTCCTCGGGAGCGTTGTCGATCTTGTCGAAGGGCGTGAAGTCGACGTTCGGGTTGTCCTCGGCGAGAACCTTGGTAATGGCGGCAGTAAGAGTCGTCTTCCCGTGGTCGATGTGACCCATCGTGCCGATGTTTACGTGCGGCTTGTTCCGCTCGAACTTCTGCTTAGACATCTATCTCTCCTTCTCCTACTTACCGACCGGTTCGCCTCTGACGGTTGCAATCACTTCGTCTGCTATCGATTTAGGGATCTCTTTGTACGAGTTGAACTGCATCGTGTACGTAGCACGGCCCTGGGTGCGGCTCCGGAGCTCGGTGGCGTATCCGAACATCTCCGCAAGCGGTACCTGCGCCCGGACGATCCGGTCGGAACCGCGTTGATCCATCTGCTCGATCTGGCCGCGTCGACCCGACAGGTCTCCGATGACGTCGCCCATGTACTCCTCTGGCGTCACGACCTCGACGTCGAAGACTGGCTCGAGTAGTGCCGGCTTCGCCTTCTTGGCAGCTTCCTTCAATGCCATGGAGCCGGCGATCTTGAAAGCCATCTCAGAGGAGTCGACGTCGTGGAACGAACCGTCGTTGAGCGTCACGCGCATGTCGACCACGGGATAGCCGGCGAGCACACCGGAGGCCATTGCTTCCTGCACGCCCTGGTCGACGGCCGGGATGTATTCGGTGGGGATGCGCCCACCGGTGATCTTGTTGATGAACTCGTAGCCACCACCGGGACCCGTCGGCTCCACATTGAAGACGACGTGCGCGTACTGACCTTTACCACCGGTCTGCTTCACGTACTTGACGTCGACCTTCTCGGCCGGCTTGGTGATGGTCTCTCGATAGGCGACCTGCGGACGACCCACGTTCGCTCCGACCTTGAACTCGCGGATGAGGCGATCGACCAGCACCTCGAGGTGCAGCTCGCCCATCCCCGAGATGATCGTCTGCCCGGTCTCGTCGTCGGTGTGCACTCGGAAGGTCGGGTCCTCCTCCGACAGACGCTGCAGCGCGTGACCGAGTTTGTCCGAGTCCACCTTGGACTTCGGCTCGATGGCCACGTCTATAACGGGAGCCGGGAAGGTCATCTCCTCGAGAAGCACGGGGTGCTTGGGATCGGTGAGCGTGTCACCGGTCAGGGTCTGCTTCAGGCCCACGACCGCCACGATGTCGCCCGTGAACACCGCCTCTTTGTCCTCACGGTGGTTCGCGTGCATCTGGAGGATCCGTCCCGCGCGCTCCTTGCGGTCCCGGAAGGCGTTCAGGATCGGCTCTCCGCTCCGGAGTGAACCGGAGTACACCCGCAGGTAGGTGAGCCGACCGACATAGGGGTCGCTCATGATCTTGAAAGCAAGTGCCGAGAACGGCTCGAGGTCGCTCGGCGCACGCGTGACGGGCTCTTTGGTGACCGGGTGCGTCCCCTCGTAAGGGGGCAGGTCCACCGGGCTCGGCAGGTACCGGCAGATCGCGTCGAGGAGAGGCTGAACCGCCTTGTTCTTGAACGCGGTGCCGCACAAGACCGGGGCGATGTCACCGGCGAGCGTTGCCTTGCGGATCGCCTTCTTGATGGCGTCCTGCTCGATCTCCTGCTCGCCGACGTAGGCCTCCATGATCTCTTCGTCGTAGTCGGCGATCGCCTCGATGAGATCGTGCCGGTACTGATCGGCCTGCTCCTTGAGCTCCTCGGGCACCGGACGGTCTTCCCACTCCTCGCCCATCCCCTCGGAGGGCCAGTAGTGCGCCACCATCGATACGAGGTCGACGACGCCGTGGAAGTCGGCCTCCTTACCGATTGGGAGCTGCAGCACGACGGGGCGGCCGTTGAGGCGGTCCTCGATCATCGAGACCGTGCGGAAGAAGTCGGCTCCCGTACGGTCCATCTTGTTGACGAAGCAGATGCGGGGGACCTTGTAACGATCGGCCTGGTGCCAGACGGTCTCGGACTGAGGCTCGACACCTGCAACGGCGTCGAACACGGCGACGGCTCCGTCGAGTACGCGCAAGCTGCGCTCGACCTCGACGGTGAAGTCGACGTGGCCGGGCGTGTCGATGATGTTGATCCAGTAGCCCTTCCAGTGAGCGGTCGTCGCGGCCGACGTGATCGTGATCCCGCGCTCCTGCTCCTGCTCCATCCAGTCCATGACGGCGCCGCCCTCGTGGACCTCGCCGATCTTGTAGGTCTTACCGGTGTAATAGAGGATCCGCTCGGTGGTCGTCGTCTTCCCGGCGTCGATGTGCGCCATGATCCCGATGTTGCGCGTGTGATGAAGCGGATACTCCCGCTGGAGCGCGACGTTCCCCCCGCCTTTCACCTGCCGCAGAGGCGGCGCATTCTCCTTCTGTCCTTGCTTCTGTGCTGTCTCAGCCATTCCTTTTCGTTCCTTTACCAGCGGTAGTGAGCGAACGCCTTGTTCGCCTCTGCCATCTTGTGCATGTCTTCCCGACGCTTGACCGCCGAGCCCGTGCCGCCCGATGCGTCGAGGATCTCCCCCGCCAGACGGTCCGACATGTTCGGCTCGCGTCGGTTGCGAGAGAACGTGACGAGCCAACGGATCGCGAGAGTCGTGCCGCGTCGCTGGTCGACCTCCACGGGGACCTGGTAGGTGGCCCCACCGACCCGCCGGGACTTGATCTCGAGCAAGGGCTTGATGTTGTCGACGGCCTTCTTGAGGACGGGAAGGGGGTCCTTGCCGGTGCGCTCCGCGACCTTCGCCAGGGCGTCGTACACGATCCTCTCCGAGAGACTCTTCTTGCCTCGCGTCATGATCCGGTTCTGGATCTGCGTCACGAGGGTGGAGTTGTGTACGGGGTCTGGGATGAGCTGACGCCGGGTGGGCGGTCCCTTACGAGGCATGTCTAGCCACCACCCTTCTTCGAGCCGTACTTCGAGCGTGACTTCGTTCGGTCTCGGACCCCGGCGGTGTCCAGGGCAGCGCGGACGATCTTGTAGCGGACGCCCGGGAGGTCCTTCACTCGGCCCCCGCGGACCAGCACGATCGAGTGCTCCTGGAGGTTGTGGCCGATGCCGGGGATGTAAGCGGTGACTTCGATACCAGAGGTGAGGCGGACACGAGCGACCTTGCGCAGTGCCGAGTTCGGCTTCTTGGGGGTGGTCGTGTACACACGGGTGCATACGCCACGCCGCTGCGGTGAGCCCCGGAGCGCAGGAGACTTCGACTTCTCTTTTTTCGTCTGCCGGCCCTGTCGGACCAACTGCTGAACTGTCGGCACCAGTCTCGCTTCCTGTCCCAAGCGATCGTCGAAACGAGCGCTTCCTGTCCGACGCCGGCCCTGCAAGACCAACGGCGGCTTGTTCCGGCCCGAGGCCGGTTGCCTCACCTCTATGGGCCGGGCGATACCTCGTCCCGACCTTTTGTGCTGCTTGGTTGGAAGCTAGGGGGCCGAGCGGCTGCCAGACGGCACAGCGCGGTCGGATTTTCCTTCCAACTCTTGGCGTTCGGCGATGAACCCCAACTCCGATGGTTCCCCACTGTGGACGCGAACCGCATTCCTTGACCGTCGAAACGGTCTGGTCCAGCGTGTCTTCGTCGGGCCTCCCGGAGCTCACCGAACTCGGGTAGCTCCTCTAGCCGGTGCGCCAAACGGCGCGCGGCACACGTCCCGAGGGACGCGACCGCCAAGGATAAACACCCCGTGCGACCTGGTCAAATGGCGCTAAGAGCGCGAAAGCTCGAGCAGACTCCTCGTTCCACACGGGTCGTCGAGGGCCCTTACGCAGCCTCGGGCGGTGAAACAGAAGGGCCCCCTTGCGGGGGCCCCTTTTTTGCTCTTGCTGCTACTGCAGTTGCTACTCCGCGGCCTGGGTCACCTCGTCGGTGACGTCGACCTGACCGTCGCCGTCGCTCGAGGCTCCGTCGCCCGAAGGGACGGCCTGGAGGCCGCTGCCCGGGGTCCCGAACAGCTCGCGCGCCGCAGACGCCGCCTCTTCCTCCTCGAGTCGAGGGGGAAGACCGAACATCTCGCGGGCCTCCTCGTCGGAGATGGCGCCCTCGCCGGTCGTGACCACCCTGGTGGAGCGGTACCGGGTCATGCCCGTACCGGCGGGGATCAGCTTCCCGATGATGACGTTCTCCTTGAGACCGAGCAGGGGGTCGGACTTGCCTCGGATCGCCGCCTCGGTCAGGACCCTGGTCGTCTCCTGGAAGGAGGCGGCCGAGAGCCAAGACTCGGTGGCCAGCGACGCCTTGGTGATACCCATCAGAACCGGACGGGCGGTTGCCGCCTCGCCGCCGTTGGCAACGGTGGTCTCGTTGGCGTCCGCGAATGACCGTGCGTCGACGAGCTCGCCGGGCAGGAACTCGGTGTCCCCCGGCTCCACTACGGTCACCTTGCGCAGCATCTGGCGCACGATCACCTCGATGTGCTTGTCGTGGATAGGCACACCCTGCGACCGATACACGCTCTGCACCTCGTTGACGAGGTAGAGCTGCACCTGGCGTTGGCCCATGACCTCGAGCACCTCATCGGGGTCGCGAGAACCCTGGGTCAAAGAATCACCGGCGGCCACCTCGTCACCGTTTCGCACCAAGAGGCGCGAGTGACGAGCGACCTTGTACGTGATGGTCTCGCTGCCGTCGTCGGGGATGAGGTCGATGGTGCGCGTGCGCTCGTCCTCGTTGATCTGGATGCGTCCCGAGGCCTTGGCGATCTCCGCCTTGCCCTTCGGAGTGCGGGCCTCGAACAACTCCACGACACGTGGCAGACCGTGGGTGATGTCCTCACCTGCGACACCACCGGTGTGGAACGTACGCATCGTCAGCTGCGTGCCCGGCTCACCGATCGACTGGGCGGCGACGATACCGACCGCCTCGCCCATCTCGACGAGCCTTCCGGTTGCCATTGAGGTGCCGTAGCACTTCTGGCACACACCGACCCGGGCGTCACACATGAGGGCCGAGCGGACTACGACTTCCTCGACGTTGGACTCACCGATGCGAGCGGAGATCTCCGGAGTGATCTGCTCGCCGGCCTTCGCCAACACCTCGCCGTCGGCCTCCGCGTCCTCGAGAAGGACTCGGCCAAGCAGCTTCTGCTTGAGGAACGCACGCTCTTTGTTCATATCGAGCCGCATACCTCGGTCGGTACCGCAGTCCTCGGCTCGCACCATGACCTCCTGGGCCACGTCGACGAGTCGGCGGGTCAGATACCCGGAGTCTGCGGTCCTGAGGGCGGTGTCGGCGAGACCCTTTCGAGCACCGTGTGTCGAGATGAAGTACTCGAGGACCGTCAAGCCCTCGCGGAAGTTCGCGCGGATCGGCCTCGGAATGATCTCACCTCGTGGGTTCGCCACCAGGCCTCGCATACCGGCGATCTGACGTAGCTGCATGATGTTGCCTCGGGCACCCGAGTTAGCCATCATCCAGATGGGGTTCAGTTCGTCGAACCCCTCTTCCATCTTCTTCGTGACCTCGTTCGTGGCGTCCGTCCACACGTCGATGAGCTCCTGGCGGCGCTCCTCTTCGGTGATAACACCCTTGCGGAACTGGCCTTCGATCTTCTCCGCACGCTTCTCGTGGTCGGCGAGGATCTTCGGCTTCTCCTTGGGTGTGGTGACGTCCGCGAGCGAGATCGTCACGCCCGCCTTCGTGGCGTACGTGAAACCGACTCCCTTCAACGCGTCGAGGAAGTCCGCGAGGTCCTTCTTGTCGTAGGTGCGGGCACAACGGTCGACGAGCGCCGTCAGCTCCTTCTTCTTCACGAGCGAGTTCTGATAGGGGAAGTCGTCCGGGAAAGCCGAGTTGAAGATGACCTTTCCGGCCGTCGTCTCCTTGAGGCGCATGGGGTTCGCGTCGAACTCCTCCTGCGGCTCCTCTTCGAAACGCTTGAGCCCGCGCACCTTCACCTTGGCGTGGATGTCCACGACCTTGGCGTCATACGCCTTGAACAGCTCGTCGCCCGAGGAGAACACGCGTCCCTCGCCTTTGACGCCGTCCCTCTCTGCCGTCAGGTAGAACGCGCCCAGGACGATGTCGTGCGTGGGGGCCACGATCGGGTCTCCGTGAGCGGGCGAGAGGATGTTGTGCGCCGACAGCATGAGGATGCGGGCCTCGGCCTGTGCCTCGGCGGACAGCGGCACGTGCACGGCCATCTGGTCTCCGTCGAAGTCGGCGTTGAAGGCCACGCATACCAGGGGGTGGATCTGGATCGCCTTGCCCTCGACCAGGATCGGTTCGAAAGCCTGGATCCCCAGACGGTGGAGCGTCGGCGCGCGGTTCAGCAATACCGGGTGCTCGTGGATGATCTCCTCGAGCACGTCCCAGACGTGCGGTCGGCTTCGCTCGACCATTCGCTTGGCACTCTTGATGTTCTGAGCGTGGCCCAGGTCGACCAGCCGCTTCATGACAAACGGCTTGAAGAGCTCGAGCGCCATCTGCTTGGGCAGACCGCACTGGTGCAAGCGGAGCTTCGGCCCGGAGACGATCACAGAACGGCCCGAGTAGTCGACTCGCTTACCGAGCAGGTTCTGGCGGAAACGACCCTGCTTTCCCTTGAGCATGTCGGAGAGCGACTTCAGCGGCCGGTTGCCCGGACCCGTCACCGGACGACCACGACGACCGTTGTCGAACAGCGCGTCGACGGCCTCCTGGAGCATGCGCTTCTCGTTGTTCACGATGATCTCGGGAGCACCGAGGTCCAGCAGCCTCTTGAGGCGGTTGTTGCGGTTGATGACACGCCGGTAGAGGTCGTTGAGGTCCGATGTAGCGAAG
>JALZBR010000111.1 GCA_030863485.1 Actinomycetota bacterium | reverse complement strand
TCGCCGAGGTGTATGGCGCCATCCGGAGCAAGACATTCAATGCTCGCCTAATCGTCCTGGGGTATCCGAAGCTGTTCCCCCAAACCGGAAGCTTCGACCAGCTCTGCGGCGGCGACCTGGTTGCTTTCCGAGGTGAGGGCGACTACCTCAATGACATGAGTGCACTGCTCAACAACACCATTTCGGCAGCTGCAACAAGCGCTGGCGTTGACTTTGCCTCCGTTGATGAGGAGTTCAGAGGGCATGAGGTTTGCACTCGGCGACCCTACATCAATGGGCCGAGCTTCACCTCGAAGCTGCCTCAACCAGGTTCGTTCGTGCGAATGGACGACGAGTCCTTCCACCCCAACCTCGCAGGGCAAGCGGCGTACGCGCGGGTGGTGAACAGGACGTTGGCGGATTCCTAGAGTGCGTCATCCTTGTCCTTCCGGGCTCCCCGCAACGTCCAACGACGCGCTTGTGCTCCGATCACTCCCGATACCAGCAGGATGGTCAGCCAAAGAGCAAGTGAAAACACCCTCACGGAGGTGCTCCTGTGAGCGGGCTGGGGAGCCGCCCCATATCCGCCGAGGGTGGCGCCACCGAACTCGAAGTCAAGATATATCTCTATGGGAAGGCCGACGAGTGCGGCAAGCAAGAAAAAGGCCAGACACCCAACAAGGAGGCCGCGTCGGGTTGCGCCCTCTGCGATATCATTACGTTGATTCGGCTCTTCCGAAGGCGCCTCCGGTGATTCTGGAAGGGATGGGGGAATTTGCATTCGTTTTTGAAATCGTTTGATCGCTACTTACGATAACACACCGCTATTTGAGATCGCAATATAAGAATGAAGCGGAGTGTCGCCGCGAAGGAAAGCGCAATGGAGGAGTAGCATGGATGGAGTTCTTAAAAAGGTGGTCAGAATCTCATCTTGGATCGTGGCCACCGCAGCCTTTGTGACCCTTCCGTTCTACCTGTTGACCTACTGGGATGAGGAGCGCCGCTCTACGTTCCTGCTTACCTCAGTCCTCTGGATGACGTTCGGCCTACTGTACGTATGGATTTGCCACTCTGCCGGTAGTGGATGGTCACTGTTCAGCAGGAAGCGAAAGGCGGTTCAGTCGGTGGTAGCTCTAGGGCCGTTGCCCTTTGTCGTGGTCCCTGCTCTGCAGGCCGCGCTCGTTATCCTCGTTTGTGGCGGGACACTGCTGGTTCTGTTCGGCCTCGCGTCGTCGAGTAGCTCAGGGACGGCTGCGTCGCGGCTTCGCTCCTTCGGCAGGGTGAGCGGCAATGATCTGGACCGTATTTGGAGGGCCAAATACGTGGGTGAGTCTCACGTTCGCAGGGAGGGAGGGGTCTCCTACATTGGAACTGACCGCGTTGAGAAGCGAAACGGCGTTCTGTGGATTGGTGGCCGCGTATTGACGAAGGATCGGATCGCCCGCGATTCCGAGTTCCTGTACCTCGACGGCCGACGAGTACAGGAGTAGCGGGCATCTGCGCTCGTGACGGCGGCCGTGTTGACTTCCTACTTAGATCACTACGGCGTTAAGCGCGGGCTTTGAAGGTCGGCGGATGGCGGCGATGAGAACGTATCTCGGTAGTTTGGTAGCCGCGGCGGTCATCGCAGCGTGCGCTGGTGGCGATGGGGATCGTCCTGGCGTCCGCGTCGACGACGCCCCCGCTACGACTACGACACGTGAGACGTCAACCACCCCTCTACCAGCTAACGCAAGCGATGTGGCGATTCGCTACTTCGACGCTTTCGCCACGGACCGCCCACAGGCCATGCAGGTAATGCTCGACCTATCGGTGCCGGACTCCCCATCCCATACATACGCACGCTTCCAGATCGCCCTGTCTCAGGCCGAAGCCGATCAGGGAGCACCGCCAGATCCGCCGGAGGTGCAACGAGATGGCGGCACCATCCGGCTGTGCCAAGTCGGCGAGCCGCCGCCGGGAGTCGACCCCTGCACGACATTCGGGGACTTCACGGCGGCCCCGGGATCCAACCTCCTGACGAGCTTCACGGTCAACGGCAAGCCGATCAGCGACCGGCTGGTCCCCGGTGGCAGTACAGCGTCAGCCGGTGGCGCCCGGTTCACCCTGGCTGTGGGTTACCAGTCGGTCCACGGCGAAATGCTCTTGCTCGTCGTCGACGTTGCCAATGG
>JALZBR010000055.1 GCA_030863485.1 Actinomycetota bacterium | reverse complement strand
GGGCGGTCGCCCGTAGCCCGGAACTGGGAGCAGCCCATGGAGAGGTCGTGGGGCGAGGCGTCCGCGAGGAGGTTCAGATCTCGCCTTTGCCTCAGCATGCGTAGAAAGAGGTGAGGGGTCTGCTGGCTTATTCGAGGCTCTCGAGCAGACGAGCCCTCCGTATAACCGATATTGCTCTGGCTCTGTGGGTGATCGTGTGGATCGTAGTGGCGATCGCCGTCTTTCTCGAGATAAGGGACCTGAAGAGGCTAAGTGAGACTCTGGTCGCGTCGAGCAGGGTGCTGGAGGAGACGGGCGACGTCTTGGGTTCTTTCACCGAGCTCCCCCTCGTCGGAGACGAGGCCGAGCGCGCCGAGGAAGAAGTAAGAGAAACGGCTGCGAGCGCTTTGAGGAGCGGTCGATCGAGCCAGAGCAATATCGATGTTCTCAGCGTCCTTCTGGGGTTGGCCATCGCGCTGGTCCCCACGGTTCCGTTGGTCGCGCTGTACCTCCCGCTGCGAGAGGCATCCTTGAAGGAAGTCGAGTCGGTCAAAGGTGCGCTGCGGGAATTCGAGGACGACCCCTTGTTTCATGAGTTCCTGGCGCGCCGAGCGACACAAAGGCTCTCGTACCACGAGCTTCGGACCATCAGCCCGAATCCCTGGCGAGACATCAGGGATGGGCGTTTCGAGAGCCTGACCAGAGCGGAGCTCGCGAGGCTGGGGGTCGAGTCGATGCAAAAGCCAAGCAAGAGGAAAAAGGGCCGTTCCGGCTTCCGAGGCTGACGCCGCAGGCCACTCCACCGGATCGCCTCTTTCGAGATGGCTGATTCGCCTCCGCGTGCCCGTTCTGGTCTTTTGGCTTGCTGCAGCTATTGCTGCGCTCGTCTATTTGCCTTCGCTCGAGCCCACGAGGGGAGGCGGGCTTCAGGGGCTGGTCCCCCAGCACTCGGAAGCCATTCGCGCCGAGATCGTCTCCTTCAGGTTGTTCGGATTTCCGCTCTTGAGCCGCACCTCCGTGGTGCAGCGCGACCCTCGAGGACTCTCGGCGCGCGCCCAGGCCAGGGTCTTTTTGAGGGGGGCCCTGCTGAACCTAGGGGCCTATCCGGAACTCACGGATATCCCCGGCGCGCTGCCCGTGACCAACACGCTCGAGCTGTTCCCTTCGTCTCGGGAGCGCTCGACGACCGCGATCACCTATCTGTTCTTCCCGCCCGACGAGGACCTCAGCGACCGGGAGCGGCTCGCCCGCCGTTTCTCGCAACGAATCGATGGGCCGGGAGATGCGCTCGTCGGCATCACCGGGCCCGTACCCGGCCGGATCGCGGAGGGCCGGTTGATCAAAGCGAAGTTGCCTCACGTGGAGCTTCTGACGGTCACGTTGATCGTCCTCATCGTGGGCTTGCATTTCCGCGCCCTCGGGGCTCCCATCATGACGCTGATGGCGGCGGGTCTGGCCTTCGTGCTGTCGACAAGAGGAGTCGCCTGGGCTGTCGAAAGAACGGGCCTCTCGCTGCCCGGCGAGCTCGAGCCCGTTCTGGTCGTGCTGTTGCTCGGCATAGTCACCGACTACTCGATCTTCTACCTCAACTACGCCAAGGGGCGGCTTGGAGAGTCAAGAGGAAGACTTCTCGCTGCTGAGGCGACCTCCTCCCGTATCTCACCGATCATCGTCACCGCCGGGCTTGCCGTCGCCGTGGGCGCGGCGGGACTGGTAGTCGCAACGCTGGACGTCTTCAAGGCCCTTGGACCCGGTCTCGCCCTTACCGTCCTGGTCGGGCTCGCCGTCTCCGTAACCTTCATCCCCGCGTCGGTGGCGGTGTTCGGCAAGGCCCTCTTCTGGCCGCGCCTTCCGCGCCCAGCTTCGGAAGAGGCGGAGAGCGACCGCGGCATCCGAACGTGGCGGGAGAGGATCACTTACAGAGCGACGCGCCGTCCGGTGGCTGTCGCTATAGCAGTGGGGATGTGCTTGCTCCTCGTGCTCGCGGCCGTGCCGGCTCGGGACATGGGCGTCGGTTTCAGCATCATCAGCGGGCTGCCTCCAGGCAGCGAGCCGCGCCAGGCCGCGCGAGCAGCCGCCCGCGGATTCGCTCCCGGAATCCTCTCGCCCACCGTCCTCGTCCTGACCGGAGGCGGATTGGGCGCACACTCCCGGAAGCTCGTCGTTCTCCAGCAGCTCCTGGAGCAGCAACCAGGAGTGGCGGGGGTGGTCGGGCCCCGCGAGGTTCTTGGGCTTGCAGCGATCGCCGAGGAGGTGCCGGAGGCTCAGCGACTCGCCGCGAATCGGGATCTCGAAGGGCTCTTGCTGCGGGGCCTCGTGTCGGAACGGTCGGACGCCGCCCGCATGCTGATCGTGCTGGAACAGCCGCCCTTGGGAGACGCCGCGATCGAGAGCCTGCGCCGAATTCAAGCCCGCATGCCGGCGCTGCTCGACGCGTCCGGCTTGCAAGGCGCCCAGTTTGGTCTCGCCGGAGATACGGCGCTTGCGAGCGAGACGATCGCCCTGACACTCAGCGACCTGACGCGTATTGCGCTTGCGGTGCTGTCCCTGCACCTGCTGCTTCTGGCCGTGTTTCTGCGCGCACTGCTCGCGCCCGTCTATCTCCTCGCGGCAAGCGTTCTCGGTTTCGTCGCGAGCATGGGCATCACCGTGTTTGTCTTTCAGCTGCTGGGGCAGAGCTCCCTGAGCTTTTTCGTTCCATTTGCCGCCGCCGTCCTTCTCGTATCCCTCGGCTCGGACTACAACATCTTCCTGGTCGGGCGCATCTGGGATGAGGCGCGCACGACCCCCTTGCGTCACGCGATCGCGCTCGCGGCTCCGGCCGCGAGCGGAGCCATAGCCGTTGCCGGCATCACGCTGGCCATGAGTTTTGGCGTTCTCGCCGTCGTTCCCCTGGACGTGTTCAGACAGTTCGCCTTCACCATGGCGGCCGGCATCCTCATAGACAGCTTTCTCGTCCGGTCGTTCTTGGTACCGGCCCTGATTGCAAGCTTCGGGGAAGCGAGCGCTTGGCCGGGGCGCTTCCGGAGGCGAGACCTGACGCTCAGGGCCCGCGCCTGGGCGCCTCTGAGGGCGAGGCTGTGCTGGGTGCGGGCGTTCGCCACGACCGAACACCCGGCGAAGACGCTGCGCGAATACCAGGGTTGGAAGAACAGGAGCTAGGTGACGAGGATGGCTTGGCTTTGTCCGCGCGCCTGTCTCGCATACCCACCGTTCTCGCGAGCACTCCTCGAGCCAGCAGAAGGACTGCAAGCCCGGCGACGGCTACCAGTCCTCCGGCGTCCATCCCGCCTGTCATCGCGGCGACGAACGACGCGAAGGCAATTAGGACCACTGCCGCCACGAGGTCCATTTCCTTGGCCTCCTCTTTTGTCTTCACCGCTCTCCCCCCCGGCCAGCGCGCTTCAACGCGGCGGCAAGGCTCGATCTGTCGCTGAACGCGTCCCCCCGGGTATTGACCGTTGAGTCACGAGGACGCGACAAGCGAGTTACAAATGACGCCCGCCGCACGCGGGTGCCGTACTCCGGCGTGGACCGAAGAGGAGCCGCGACGAAAGCGACGTTCAAGGCAGGTCAGCAGTGTCCGTAAACCGACAATCGCTTGGGTGCGGGACCGTCTTTGGGTACGCATGAGAGGTCGAACCGTCAAAGAGGAGGTGTAGACGTGGGCATCGGCGCGAGCCTTTTCCTGTTTGCGCTCGGAGCCATACTGGCCTGGGCGGTGAGCTACGAACCGACCGGCGTCGATCTCAACACGGTCGGAGTCATCCTGATGATCGCCGGCGCCATAGGGCTTGTGTGGGCCTTGATCGCGAGCGGCCGTCGCAGGGAAGTGAGATAAAGGGCAGCTGCTCGACGGGGGTGAGCTTCTTGAATCTCACGAGGTGAGAGAGTCGCCATGGAAGAAGACCTCTCGGAGGGTTGAGCGCGGGAAGGGTCGGCGCCTGAAGTCTCGACTCACCCATCGCGCAGGGCGGCAACGCCTCGTTGCCTAGCACTGACCTCCGGCTCTATGCCGGCAGCGGCCGACCCCGACCCTTGTGTCCTCGAAGGTCTTTGCGAGCGTGTCCCGCGCCTGCTCCACCGGCGACAACTTCAACTCTGTGCTGCACGGGAGGCGGAGCGTAAGAGCGCTTGGATTTCTTCTCGTTCTTGGAATAAAGAAGAACGGGCATCAGCGCTATGCCGTTGTTGGCAATGCTCATCAGTTGCTCATGGCCCTTCACCAGCGTCTGCCCGTACATCAGCTCTACGAGTCCCTTGGATTCAAAGTCCTTCAACACTTTGTTCACGGACGTCCGCTGGACACCTAGCATCTCGGCAAGCGTCCTCTGGGGGAGACGAACAATGCCCTCGTCGGCCTCTTCGATCAAGACCCTCGCGACCCTCTCAGCTAAGCTCCCCGCCAGCACCTCCGCCAGCCTCGTGTGACCCTGCAACACTCGTGTAGCGAGGTTGTAGAGCCACAACGTCCTCAGAGACGGATGGTGGTGGATAAGTTGCAGAAAGCTCTTTGCCGGGAGAAAGAAGCAGGTGGTGTGTTCCAGGGTTCGGGCATTGCAAGAGGAAGCTTCGTCGAGCAGGAGATAAGCATCGCCCACGGCTTCGCCCGCTCTATAGATCTGGATCACGCGACGAGCCCTCCCTGCCTTCACCACGAGCTCGACGGCGCCCTCGATGATCATCCAAACACCGGCGGGCGTCTTGCCTTCGGCGAAGAGCACCGTGCCGCGCTCCAGCCGCCACCTCTGCAGGCACCGGGCCAGACCGGAAACGTCGGCATCTTCGAGTTCAGCTCTTGCATGTAGGGGAGCCAGATTCTTCAGGACCCACTTCGCCTCGCGGATGCCCTGCACCGCCTCTTGCGTCCCGGCGACGGAAAGATGGCTCATCAATCCTGCCGGCGCGCGGCGTGGGGCGGCATGCGACTGGCGGCATGACGCGGGTAGGGGCGCCGGCGCCTCGCGGGGTTCGCTTGCGCGGGTTTCGGATGTCCCCTTAACCACAGTCATTGCAGCCATCTTGAAGGCGCGCTGCGACAGGTAGGTGACCGCTACGTAACAGTCTTGTCAATGGTCCCTGCCTACAACCCTCCTTGGGTTGGAAAAGAAGAAAAGGTGTTTTGCTCATGCTTCTGCTGCGACGCGCACCCCTACCTCCACGACCTAGACGGGGGCTAGCCCCTTCTCCTGGCGGCGCTAATCTCTTTGCCATGGATGAGCGCCTGCTTCTGGTAGAAGACGACAAGGACATCAAAGAGATCGTGGCCCAAGGCCTCGAACGCTCTGGCTTCCGTGTCACGACCGAGAGCGATGGTCGGCAAGCCTTGATTCGATTCCGGCAGAATCCCTTCGAGGTCGTCGTTTTGGACATCATGCTGCCTTCGTTGGATGGACTCGAAGTTTGCCGGCGCATTCGGAGCGAGAGCGAGGTGCCCATCGTGATGCTGACGGCGAAGACCGACACGATTGACGTCGTCCTCGGCCTCGAGGCAGGGGCCGATGACTACGTTACGAAGCCTTTTGAGATGCCGGAGCTGCTTGCAAGGATTCGCGCTGTGCTCAGGCGCGTGCTGGAGAACCCCGTCGGCCCGGCGTTTTCGATTGGAGATCTCCAAATTGATCCGGGCGCGCTCAAGGTCTTGAAAAAGGGAGCTTCGCTCGCACTGACGCCCACTGAGTTTCGTCTGCTGCTCGAGCTGGCGAGGCATTGTGGCCAAGTGCTGACGCGTGACGTTTTGCTCGAGCGGGTATGGAACTATGAGTACTCTGGCGATTCGAGGCTGGTCGACATGGCGATCAAGCGGCTGCGCCAAAAGATAGAGGATGACCCGTCGCGTCCTCGGATCATCCAAACCGTCCGAGGCGTCGGATACACCCTTCAGAGGGGTTGAGCTGAGCTAACTCGCCAGCTGGGTGACCCCCAGGATGAGCGTGAAGCGGGTGAACGGGAGCACTCCCGGCGAGCAGGCCAGCGTGCCGAGGGATGCCCGCCGGACGAAGGGTGGGTGGACCGGTTGGCGGATACGGTGCGAATAGGGCGTGCTGGGTGCTTCTGGATAGCCCAGAGATCCGCGTTCCTCGTCCGGCGGGCAAAGATGGCAACTTATCTAACGGCGCCTTCGCGTCGGTACATGGTCCTGCGGTAGAGCCACAGGAGGGCCATCGCGGTGAGGATCGACCCTATCCAGGCAACGCCCTGTTGCTCTCCGAAGAGGAGGGTCCAGATCCAGCCTCCGACCGCGGCGCCCGCGATACCGAGCACCAAGGTGGCGAGGATGCCGATCGGGTCGCGTCCGGGCATGAACAACCTCGCCAAAGCGCCCACTATCAGCCCGATGACGATCCATGAAATCAGAGTCATCTTCCCTCCTTTGGCATTGCTGGGTCTCGTGCCCGCAAGCCGCTACAGAAACCGAACCGTTTTCCTGATCATGAGCGCCGAAAGCAACGCGTCCGTCACCTATCGGTAACAGCTGAGTCATCCAGCTCACATCGCTCCCATGGCCAGCTGAGCGCTTCTCTGCGAGTCGAGGTCGGTACGCCTAGAATCGCAAGATCGCCGCAACCGGGGAGGATTCGTCTGGAAGCTCGCGCGCATCGAGCGCGAAAACGGAACCCCCGCGAAGCAGCGTCTCGGCAGCCGCCGTCTCTAACAGGCTTTCCCTTTCGAACGAGGTCAGGTCGCCTACCCGCGCCGCAGGAATGGAATGTGCTGCCGGCGCGGAAGTCGTCTCACGGTTTCCGGTGCTGTCCCCGTCGCCGGCCGCTAACAGAGGGACGGGAGCTGGGCGGGGCCCGGAACGAGGCGGAACGTCCTCCCCCGCAACGTCTGCCCTCAAGAACAACACGTCGACTCGCCCGTAGCGGGCGGCATCGGCCACCTCCTCGATCTCCTGGCTCGTGCGACCGGTGCCGGCCATCTCACGGTACCTCGCAAGGGCCGTTTCTTGCTCCTCGCGGAACAGAGGCTCCACGAGCTTCCACGCCTGGGCGTGCAGCTCCTCCGGTCGCCGGCCCTCGGGATTGCCGGGAATGCCTTCCTTCAAGAGAAAAGGATAGGTGTTTGCCGTGCGATAGATAGGAAAGTAGTAGTCGACGGCCGCCAGCACTAGGGGGGCGCTGTCTTCTCCTATCGTTTCCCCCACGCCCTC
>JALZBR010000036.1 GCA_030863485.1 Actinomycetota bacterium | reverse complement strand
TCGGGCGCCGTTCGCTGCGCGATGCGCCACTGGCCCGGGCGCTCCCCGGGTTCCACGTCCTGGCCCCCCACCAGGGCCAGGAGGGCCACGGCGTCGGCCTGCTCGGCGTTCAGCCCCAGCTCCTCGGCCGCCCACACCAGCTCATTGCCATCGTCGACCAGTTCCGACACCACCCGCTCGACGTCGGCGGCGTCCTCCCAGTCACACGGCGGCCCGCCCGGCTCCACGTTGTGCTCCCGCACCCACACGGCTGCCAGCTCGGGGACCAGGCGGCGCACCCGGCGGATCTGGGTGACGAGCATGGTAACGGTGTCCTGGCGGGCGACGGCGTCATCGAGGACTGTCGAGTCGGCACCCGGCGGGACTTGCCGGCGATGGCGCCCGAGGCGGTGATCACCGCCCGCACGGCATCGAAGATGCGCTCGGGGTGGCGGGAGGCTCGCAGCTTGTTGCGCCACAGCACCAGCACCGTGGGGTGGAACGCCTCCTCGGTCAGGGCCAGGCCGGCCGCCGCCTTCCACGCGATGTCGGTCTGCAGCCGCCGTGTCGCCTGTCGGTCCGAGAGCCCCTCGAGGGCCTGAAGCACCATGACCGTCGCCACCACGTCGGCCGGCACCGACGGCCGACCGCGGCCGCTCGGGAACAAGTCGGCGAACATCTCGTCGGGGAACGAGGCTCGACGGTGTTCGGCCAGGAATGCGTGCACCGAGCCCTCGCCGAGCAGGTGCTGGCAGAGCGCAGCCGCGTCCAGGAGCTGGCGGTCGGGCTGCGAGGATCCTTGCATTCCTCATTGGAACACGCGCCCGCCGAAATCGCGAGCACCTACCCCGGATTGCTCAGCGGTCTCCTAGCCCCCGAAGCTTTACTCCTTTCTTCGGTATGAGCCGTTCCCGCACGGGGAGGGGCACGAAGCGCCCGGCCTTGAGATCGTCTCGAAGCCGGGTGAGGAACTCGTTGCTGCCGAAAACGATGGAGCGGGGCTTCCCCCATCGACTCCGGCCGAGCGTGCCCCTCGGTTCCCCTTGACCCGCTCCCAGGCGACGACCAGGAAAGCGGGGTCACAGACCAGGTTGTAGAGGTCCTTGAATCGACGGTTCGGGTCGTCGAGAGCCCATTGGTGCAGCTTGGTCTGCATCTTCCGTACCCGCCACCACGCCTCAACGGAGTCGGGGCACGGTGCGCCGATATTCACCGGCGACCTCCGGATCTTGCCGTCCCAAAACTGCGAGCCTGCTGTCCTCCTTCGCCATGTACGTGGCTTTCCACGCTCGGACTACTACGAGGACTCCGCCCCACCCCGAGGCCAACAGCCGACGGTGGGCCTGCCCGTCGCCGTCCTGGCTGGACGGCGGGGAGGGCGGCTCCGGGATGGTTCCCACGTTCACCATGATCCGGTCGGCGGGGGAGGTGACCAACTATGCCCCTGCAGCATCGCCACGAGTACGCCGCAGTCCTTCTTCGTGGCCTCCGGGCCGGCGAAAAGAACCGATCGAAGGAGTCGCGCACCCAGTCGGCGGTCGCCTCCAGCGCTTCGGTGATCTCCGGCGCCGACCAGCCACGGCGGCTCATGACCACCACCTGCGCCCGCCGACACGTCACCGCCGAGGCGAAACGGGCTCCGCGCCGACGCAGCGACCGCAGCCACACGCGCTCCTTGTTCCGCAACCGGCGCACGAACACCTCAGCGGGCCGAGGCATCCACGTCCTCCGCACGCCGCGAACCGCTCTGCGCAGATGATGAAGGAAGGCTCTGCGAATTACAAGGATGTCGCCATTACACGCGCGACCTTTGTTGCTGCCGCACTAGCGCAGCAGGAACGGGGGGCAGGGCCCGAGCGTCGACGCCCTCGAGGACGAGATCGGCCAGAGCGAAAAGACAACCAGGGGCCGCTGAGGTTGGAGGCGCCACCTGACCGACCAGCGGCGCAGGCAGGTGGCGCTGAGCTTCAGGGAGGTTCGAGTGCACGAGATCGTGAAGTGCTGCGGTTGTGGTGGCTCGAGGATGATGTCCCCGACGGGTGGGTCAGTCGCGGACTCCATCCCCGCGGTTCCTCAGCGCTTCTTCAGATCGAGGTGCGACAGTTCGACCGGCTCAAGGCACCACGGCCGGACCCGCGTTCGGTCAAGCACCTCGCACCTGCTACTCGTCTACAATGACCATTTTGGTATCCTTGGCTGAAAGTGCAGGGTCGTCGTGAAACAAGAGCGAAAGCGGAGCGCTGTGGTCTACGAAGACGACGCTGGATGTCGGCGTGCCGTCGCCGCGATACTCGATCGCTCGGGCTTTCACGTGGCGGTGTCGGCAGGATCGGCGCAAGACGTGCTTGAGCAATTGCGCCGCCTGGCCCCGGACGTGGTCGTCTTCGAGCTGGCACTCGCTGCTGCTCGTGGCTTGAAGTTCGTAGCCGACCTTCGGTCCGCCGCTCCTTGCTGCCAGGTGATCTTGCTATCGCCTTTTGAAAGCCTGCGAGAAGCGGCGGTGAAGGCGGGTGCCTCCGCCTTGGTGGGCAACGAGGATCTGCGCGACTTTGAGTGGGCCGTTCGGCGTTTGGCTCGCCACGGCACGCCAGTCGAGTCCTAATTGCGCTACTTGCGGAAAACGAAGTCCTCGGCGGGGGACGGCTGCCAGGGCAACATGAGGACAAACGCTCTCCCTTCGTACGTCACATCACCGCCATGCGCCTGGGCGAGAGCCCGGGCGATGGGGAGCCCCAGGCCGGAACCGCCCTTGCCGTCCAAGCTGACAAACCGCTCGAAGATCTGTTCCGCGACTGCTTGCGGAACTCCGGGTCCGTCGTCGCTTACGACGATACGCATCGCGGCGGCGTCGCCGCAGAGCCGAACGTCGATTCGGCTGGTCGCATGGCGACATGCGTTATCGAGCAGATTCGAGAGGACTTCGACGACGACGCGAGGATCAAGCTTCGGTTTCTCGTGGCGAATAGGACCGATGTTGAGCGCAATCGCGATCTCCGGAGCCCGCAGCCGCGCCCGGTCGATCTCTGATTGGCACAAGGCAACCACGTCGCATTCCTCGACGGCCAGGTCCATGGCGCCCTGGTCGAGCCGGGCCAGACGGAGGAGCGATGTGAGGATTCGTCCAGCGCGTGCCGTTTCTCGTACGAGGTCTGCCAGCAACTCCTCGCCTTGGGTCTCCGACCATCCCCGGAGGAGCGTCTCGGCACACGCCCGAATCCCCGACAGCGGACTCCGGAGTTGGTGCGCGGCGTCGGCGAGGAAGCGGCGACTCCGTTCCTCTGAGTAACGAGCTTCCTCGAGCGCGGTCTCGAGGGCGGTCAGCGTGGCATCCAGCACACTTGCGATACGACGCTGATCGGTGATGTCACGGGCGACGGCGGCTATGCCCGTGACGCTTCCCTCTCTGTCGAAGATCGGCGAGAGTGTCACCGCGACGTCGACGAGGCTTCCGTCCTTCCGCCTTCGCACGGTCTCGTATCGACCGACAGCTTCCCCGCGCATGGCCCGTTCTCGCATCTGCCGGTCACAGTCCGAGTCTTCGGGTGGCACGATGAGCGACACGGACCGGCCTATGGCTTCCAGAGGGGGGTATTGATAGACTCGTTCGGCGCCGCTGTTCCATGTAACGATCGTGCCGTCGAGCGTCGTGCTTAAAATGGCTTCTTGAGCGGACGCCACGACCGCCGCAAGACGCCCGATCGCCTCCTCACCCCGTCGTCGCTCCGTGACGTCCCGCACGAAGCCGTTGAAGGTGACCGTGTCACCGACGTGCGTGACCCACGGGGATAGTTCGACTGGGAACGTCTCTCCGTCGCGGCGAACGGCCTCGAACTCAACTGTCTTGCCTAGCACGCTGTGCTCGCCTGTCTCCAGAAAGCGTGTAAGGCCCGCGTAGTGGGCGGCACGGTGGGCTGGCGGGATGATGAGTTGCGCCAGGTCGCGACCGACGGCCTCCTTCCTCAACCAACCGAAGATTTCTTCGGCCCTGTTGTTCCATTCTGTGATCGCTCCCGACGCGTCGATGGCGATGAACGCGGCGTTCGCTGTCTCGATCGTCTGCCGTAGCTGCAGGTAGAGGAGGTCGCTTTCTAGGTGCGCCTCGTTCGCGCTTCGGACTGCCTGCTCCAACTTGTCGACCATGTCGTCGTACGCGGTCGCGAGCTGTCCCAGGCTCGTGTTGGGGCGGTCGGGGCTAAGTCGTTCGCCGCGCTGACCCGCTGACGTGCGGCGGGCGGAGGCGGCGATCTGCCGCAATGGCTGCAGCGCCCGTCCCGAGGTACGGAGGAGTAACAGAGCCGCGAGGAGCGTCGCCACGACGAGCCCGACTGCTTCCAGTACCAGCAGCTTCCGTAGGGCGTCGTCAACGCCCGTCCTGGGCGCGAACACGGTCGCTGTCGCTCCATTGGCGAGCGGCACCTCCCGAGAGACCCAGAGCGACTCGGATTTGGCGGCGCGACTCGCAAAGTTGGGCCCGAGAACGGGGGACGGTGGATGCGACTGGTAGACGGCGCCATCTGGGGTCCGCACCGTTGCTCGGAGGCCCAGTTGGGAGAGACGCGCTGCCAGCTCTCGCCCCGAATGCGTCGCGGCCTCCGTCCTTACCACCTCTGCCCGCACCTTGAGGAGCTCTCGTAGGTTCTCCATCAGTTGCGCGCGAAACGTCAGATAGAGCAGGATGTCAACGGCGGCAACGACGACCACAACGACGGTCACTCCGAGCCCAACGACCCGGCGCTCAAGGGAGGGCGTCTGCATCATGGCCGCAGCACGTAGCCCACTCCCCTCACGGTTTGAAGGAGGCGGGGACCACGCGTCTCCAGCTTCCGGCGGAGCGAACTCATGTGGACCTCCACGAGGTTGACGTCGTACGCGTCGAAACCCCAGACCTGCGTGAGCAACTGCACCTTCGATAGGACCTGGCTGGGGTGCTTGGCCATCACCGCCAGAAGGTCGTACTCCGTCCGCGTTAGATCAATCGGTTCTCCAGCGCGAAGGACGGTACGGGCGGCATCGTCTATGACGACGTCGCCGATCTGCCATACCGCCGAGGTCAGACGTCCGGCTCGACGCAGCAAAGCCTGCACGCGGGCGAGAAGCTCTGCCATCGAGAACGGCTTGACGAGATAATCGTCGGCTCCGCTCTCGAAGCCGGTCAAGCGTTCCCGGACGGTATCCGCCGCCGTCAGGAAAATAATCGGGAGATTGGTGCGAGCCCGTAACAGGCGGGCGGCGGCGTAGCCGTCAGGTCCCCGCGGGAGCCGTACATCGAGAATCGCCATATCAGGACGGAACTGACTGGCGACATGGTCAATTTCGCAGGCATCGCCGCGAGGGCATACCTCATACCCCTCCTCACGGAGAGCGACTTCTAACGACGTCCTGACCGGCCGGTCGTCTTCGACGACCAGCACCCGGGGCTTCTGTCTAGCCACGATCCGCGCCGACCCCCCAGCCATTGCAGAGACGACATCCCACGCGCGAAGCTCACGTTCGAGCGATCCAACGCGCTAAGTTAGCCGGCGGAGTCTACCAGGGGCTGTCGCGTCTCCGCCGGGCCGATCTTCAGCCTGTCTTCAGGCACGCTTCAGGGACTTTGAGCGGCCCTTGTGATGATGATGGGAATCGCAAGTTGAGCCGAAGGCGGAGCGAATGCACGTGCTCGACCGCCGTTCAGTCGCGCCCAGTCAGCGGGACGACGTTCCCGCCCGGCCGTCCGGACGCTAGGAGTGCTTGCGCTCTCGCTTTCCGTGCCGCTGCCGGCCGCGGCGCAAATGTTGTCGTCCGAGAGCAGGTCACCGCGTCGCCATGAGGAAAGTTCGTCTACAAAGGAACGGCCTGCAGAAGGTCGAGCAGCATGCGGACGTCGCTTTCGAAGAGGCGGCGATCGGGATGGCTTTGGTCGGACTCGATGGCGCTTTCCTTGCCGTCAACCCGGCGTTCTGCGAGCTAGTCGGGCGTCCGGAGGCAGAGCTGCTGGGTATGACCTGGCAAAGCATCACCCACCCAGAGGACGTGGAGCCCGGCCAACAAGAGGTGGTGAACCTCATCGGTGACGACGCACGCACATTCCGACTCGCCAAGCGTTACGTGCGTGCCGACGGGCAGCTCGTCTGGGTCTTGCTCAGTGTCTCGCTCTTGCGTAACAGGCTGGGCGACACGGAGTGCCTGTTCACCCAGGTGGTCGACATCACGGAACAGCGGCGGTCAGAGGAGGAGCTCGCCCGCCTGGCATCCATCGTGGAAGCGTCCGATGACGCGATCCTAAGCAAAGATCTCAACGGCACCATCCTGAGTTGGAACCGTGGCGCCGAGCGCATGTATGGCTACGCGGCGAGCGAGATCGTCGGCCGGAGCATCTTCACGATCGTTCCGCCGGACCGGGTCGAAGAGGTGCAAGAGTTGCTTGAGGGTCTTCGCCGAGGCGAGTCGGTGCGGAACCTCGAGACGACGCGGTTGTGCAAGGACAAGTCGCCGATCGATGTCTCGATGACTATTTCTCCCATTCGCGATCGTTCCGGAGCCGTCGTACGAGGTTCGACCATCGCGAGAGACATCACTGCCCAGAAGCGGATGGCACGCGACTTGGAGCGGACCCTTCGCGCGCTGAAATCTGCTCTCGATGAGGCTCAGGCGAGTGAGGCTCGGAGCAAGGCCTTCCTCTCGGATGCCGCTCACCACCTGCGGAACCCCGTCGCTGGCATCCGGGCGTGCACCGAGGCGCTTCTGCGAGGACCTGACCCGACTCGTCGCGAAGCGTTGCTGTCTCAGATCGCTCGGGAAACCTTGAGGTTGAGCCGACTGGTTGATCGGCTGCTCCGGACCGCTAGGCTTGATCAGGGTGAGGCTCTTGTTTTCGAGAGGCAAGACGTGATCGAGCTGTGCCGCGACGAGGTGGACCGAACCCGTTCGTTGGCACCTCATCTTGCCATCGGCGTCACAGGCGACGAGTTCCTGTCGATCGAGGTCGACCCGGGGGCAGTGCGCGAGATCTTGGGAAACCTGTTCGAGAACGCTCGACGACACGCCGTCAGCAGCATCCACCTATGTGCGGTGGAGAGCGACGGCTATGTCGTGCTCGAAATGAGCGACGACGGTCCGGGCCTGCCACACCAAGCGGCGCCTGACGCGTTCGAAGCGTTCGTCAGCCTGGATGGGCACGGCGGATCCGGCCTGGGTCTTACCGTCTCGAGGGCCCTGGCGCGTGCCCACGGCGGCGACCTCTCCTACGAGAACGGCACGTTCGTCGTCAGGCTTCGTGGAGGTCGTCGAAGGATATTCAATTCCAGCCGGATGGAGAGTTAGGTGCGGTAGCGCACCAACCCGACTTCGCTCAGAGGCCGAAGCGAACGGCTCCGCGAAAAACTTCAGTAAGCGGCCCGGGACGTGAGCACGACGGGAATGGTGCGAAGCAGGATGGAGAGGTCAAGCCAGAGCGACCAGTTCTCGATGTAGAAGAGGTCCATCTTGAGTGCTTCCTCGCCGTCGATGCTGCTGCGACCATTCACCTGCCACCAGCCGGTGAGGCCGGCGCGAACCTCGTGACGGTGTCTGAACATGTCCAGAGCGGGATCCACTTGGAGCGCCCAGAGCGGCCGCGGACCGACGAGGCTGAGGTCTCCCCGAACGACGTTCCAGAGCTGCGGAAGCTCATCGAGGCTGAAGCGGCGAAGGGCTTTCCCAAGCTTCGTCACTCGGGGGTCATCTTGCAGCTTGAAGTACGTACGTGTGGGGTCCAAGCCTAGGGAAGGGGACTCGAGGTCGTCGTCGATGAACATCGTCCGGAACTTGAAGATCTCGAAGATGCGACCATCCTTCGTCACCCGATCCTGCCGAAAAATGACGGGACCGCGAGAGGTGAGCCGAACCAAGCCGGCGATGACGACCATGACGGGGAGGGCGGCAAGGAGCAGGACGGAGCCGACGACGACGTCGAACAACCGCTTGATCGCAGCCTTCGCAGGTGTCAGGCGCACCGGTGTCAGCGAGAGCGCGGCGATGCCGTTGGCGAGCTCGACGGTCACACGGGATGGAATGACCTCGGGCAGCGCGGCAGAGATCCTTACCTCCAACTGCTGTCGACGAGCGACTCGGGAGATAGCCGCCAGCTCGACGGGCGTCACCTCCGAGGACGCGACGAACACGCAGTCGGCGGCGTGGTGACGCACGAGGGCCGCGAGGTCTTGCATGTCGCCGAGGACGGGAAGCGTGTTGGCCGCCCGGACCGTGCGGGCGACGGAGACGTACCCGACGACGTTGTAGCCGGAATCAGGCGCGATAAGCGAATGGACAAGCCTGTCAGCCTCGTGGTGTGTGCCGATGACCACGGTCCGCAAGCCCAGGACGCCTCCTCGGCGCATCCGCCGGAGCTTGGCCTTCCATAAGTGGCGACTGGTTACCTCAAGGAGGAGCACGCACGTCCACATGAGCACGAAGGCGGAGCGTGCGCTTGAGCGAGGATCGAAGAGAAGGAAGACGAGAAACGAACAACCGACGGTGGAGGCGAACAGCACGTCGCGGAGGTGGTCGGCCGTGGCGAGCCGTTGCACGCGGTAGAGGCCGAAGGCTGCGAAGACCGTCCCCCACATGACCGGGGCGCCGATGAAGAGAAGCAGCCGAGAGCCTCGTCCCGACAGGTCAACGGCGCCCAGAACGTGGACGAGGAGCAGGCCGATAGCGAGGCAGTTCGCGTCGGAGAGGGCAAGCGCAGCAGCAGCGCGGCGGTACCGCACGAAGATCCTTCGAGGTGGACGATCGGAATGTGCGACCTCGCGCAGCGCGGTCATGGATCGACGGGCCAAAGCGCCTTCGGCGACCGCGCGGCTCTTGTCCCGGCGCACTCGTGATTCCGTCCGGGCTTCTTGAGCCTTCGCCTGCGTGCCCAACCATCCTGTGATCAACGACACGCCACGCACTCCCGTGCCGCGCCCTTCATTGCCCCGTCCCAGCCTCAATCTTGAAGTGAACTGTTCGAACCATCGCGGCCTCAAGCACCGGGCGACGGTCAGGCTTTGACCGAGACCGCGGGGCGCCGCTCGCCCTGCGCGCACTTTCGCGCCCGCCGACGATTCACTCCGCGGACCGCTTTTCGCCCTGTTTGAGCAGGAGTCAACCACGCTTCGCTGAAAACGGGCTGAAGAACATCGAGATGAAGAGAGAAGGGTCGACAACGGCTCGATGGGCGGATGACGTTGGGGAGTCGACCGGCCTGCTGCACCACGCCCGTGGACTCTAAGCCGGGAGGATTGCTCTCCGCCACAGAGGACTTCCTGGTGACCGTTGACACGACTTCTCATCAAACGGTCGCCTTTGGCTGCTGAAGGCGCCCTTCCCGAACTCGAGGACTGTCCTGAGGCCCGCGTCGTCCGGCCCGTACCAACCGGTGCCGAGCAGAGTTACCGCTGGCTGCTTGCGGCCAAAGGCCGGTGAGTACCATCCGAGGATCGGGTCGGTTTCCCCTCGGTGTGCCGTCCACGTCAGCCGTTCGGGGAGGCGGAGCGTGGCGGCGCCCACGCCATCGCAATCTGCCCAGGCGAGCGCAGCCACCGCACCGTCGAGCGTCGCTTCGACCAAAGGGCCCAGGTGAAACGCGAGGCGGCAGCGGTGCGGAGCGGCCGTTTCAACGGTATCGACGATCTCCAACCGAGCGCTCCGGCCGTCGAGCCACACCGCTCGCCGGTGCACCGCTGGTGGATCGAGCCGTCGGTAGCCGTCGTGCTCACCTGACCACCACTGGGTTCCACCCTCGTCGACGGACACGTCGAGCAGCCGGGTCGTCGCGTGCCTTGACCAGAGGAACGAGCCCCCCGCCTCGGACTGGTTCTCGCCCGCCAGCTCAAGCGTGTTGTGGGCCAATGTCGAGCGGAAGTACGCCCGCCACTGGGGCTCCCCGTGGTAGCAGTAGGTGCCCGGGTCGGCCAGCACCTCCACGGCGCCGTGACGCACCTCCACAGAGAGGGCGTCAGCGTGGGCGTGCGCGGCAATGGACAGGTAGCCATGCGGCCCACCATCGCAGCGGCACCAGAGCTCGGGCTTGTGCGACGTCCGCAGGACCGTCAGGCCCGCGTCCGCGAAGTGCGAGGGCCGTCGCTCAGGTCTCTCGTCGACGGACTTCGGCCGCCCGATCGCCGCCGCGAACAGCGTGCTTCGAACATCTCCTCTGGCATCCGTTGGCCACCAAGGGAGAGGACCGAAGATTGCGCGCCCGGCAGCCAGAAATGACCACCAGGGCTCTTGCTCGGGGGCGTCCACGACCAGCGAGCGCCCGTCGTCGCCGTCTCCCTGCCTAGGAGGTCTGAGCCGCTCGTCGACGACCGCGGCGGCCGCGTCGACCATTCGGCACAACCGAGCCCAGGTGGCGTCGGCCAGCGTCTGGCCGGCCAGGTTCGCCTCCACCGCTGCCAGGAGGCCCAGCTCGGCCGCGAAGCGGTGGTAGTCGGTGGCCAGCTCCCGGTTGACGCCGCTCGGGAAGGTATTTCGTGCCAGCTCCCGCTCGAGAAGTTCGGCCGCCTTTCGCCGCCATCGCGGCGACTTGTCGAACCACGGAAAGGCGCAGCTGGCGGCGAGCTGCCCGGCCGCCTCGGCAATTATGTGGTTGTTGGCGGAGGAGCCGAAGCTGCGGAAAGCCGCCAGGTACTCCTGGTGCCAGCGGATCTGGCGCGCCGCCTGCTCGTTCTCCTCGAATAGCTGCCCGACCCCCTCCCAACCGTCCAGCAGCCGCCTGATCCAGACCCACGAGATGAGCCGGATCCCAAGCTCGATGCCGCTGGTCCAGTGGATACCCGACAGGAAGGGGTTCTCGCTCCACCACGATTGCAGCTGCCGGGCGACTGCGGCGGCGTACCGCTCCTCACCGCTGACGAACCAGGCTGCTGACAGTACGGTGAGGTGATGGTGGCGCGACAGCTCCCAGAGCTGCTTCACGTTGCCCGTCTCATCCTCGCACCGGTGGTTGATGTCGAAGGCGTAGCGGTCGCGTGGGGCCCGGCGCCCTGTAGCGGCGTCGAAGAACCAGTCGGGCATGGCGATGTCGGGACGGGGGACTCCCAGAAGCTGCCACTGGCCCTCCAGCAGGCCGTCGGCCGCCCGGAGGAGCGCCGCTCTGGGTCCGGGCGGGACGGCTGCTCTGGCTGCATCGGGCAAGGCGGCCGGTGGCTGCCGGCGCGACGTGACCGCGAGGGGAGGCGTCGCACCAGCCCCTCCGGGCGCGACGTGCCTCCGCCGCCACGCGACCCGGCGGATGTAGTCGCGCACGCGCCAGGCGACCTCCATCGGTGCCATGGCGCGCAGCCGCCGCCAGTGCCACGTCAGCCGGTCAGCGTTCACACCGTCTGCGGGAGCCCGCTCGCCTGGCTCCTGTCCACCGCCAGCGTAGCCCTGGTGGTGGCGACGAGGGACTCCAGCGGGATCGGCATTGGTCCGCCCGATCGGACCGCCTGCAGGAAGCGCTCCAGCTGCGGGCGCTGGCCCTTGTCGATGGCGATCGATCGCCGCGCGTGCCGGCGGCGGCCGACCCACACCGCGGCGCGCCGGAAGTTGTCCAGGCGGGCGGTCCGGCTGCCGGCAGAGGCCTCGAACATCTCCTTGGGGTAGCGCGGGTTGCCGCTGCCCGTATAGACGATCGACGCAACCGAGCCTCCGTGGAACCGGAGGGTGGCGACGAGGTCTTCGGCACCGGAGGCGGCGACGGCGTGCACCTCCTGGGGCAGCGATTCGAACCACCAGCTGACGGTGTCGATGAAGTGCCCGCCCTCGCCCGTGAAGCGCGAGCCTTCCGTCTCGGCGTCGCTGTACCAGCTCTTCTTCGGAAGGGGCCCAGCGTTGACAAGGTAGCGGACAACTCCCGGTGCGCCCTCGGCTCGGAATCGGGACTTCAGCTCGACGAACAGAGGCGCGAACCGCCGGTTGAACCCCACCATGAGACGGTCGTTGCCGGTGGCGGCGATCACCTCCAGCACCCGGTCGAGTTCGGCGTCAGTCAGGGCAAGAGGCTTTTCCACGAACACCGCCCTGCCTGCTTGAAGAGCCCTACACGTGAGGTCGGCGTGGGAGTTGTGACGGGTCACCACGAAAACGGCGTCGATGGAACAGTCATCGATGACGTCAGCGACGTCGGTCGAAGCCCGAACGAAGCCAAACCTGCGTTGCCCGTTCACCGCCGACACCGATGTCGCGGTCACCAGGTGCGCCAGCTCGACGTCCTCACGGCTCGCAAGGTGCGGCAGCAGCATCGAGGAGGCGTAGTTGCCGGCGCCGATGAACCCGAGACGCAGGCCGCGCTCAAGAGGTGGACGGAGAGCGGGGACTGGGCGGGCAGCGGGGGGCGGCGCCTTCTCCGCCTGCGGCCCCCCCTCGTAGCGGTACTCGAAGAGAAAGCCGACGCCTCGGAGCTCACCGGCGTCGAGGCGGCCGTAGACCTCGACCGCGTTCTCGACGGGGAAGACTTCGGTTACCAGGGGCTCGAGGTTCAGCTCGCCTCGAGCCAGGAGGTCGAGGAAGCACGCGAGGTTGCGGCGCTCCGTCCAACGGACGTACCCAGCCGGGTAATCGACGCCCTGGATCTCGTAGCGGTCGTCATACCGCCCAGGGCCGTAGGAGCGGGAGAACCGAACCTCCAGCTCCTTCTCGTAGTATTCGTTCCAGGGCAAGTCGAGCCGCGTCTTGCCGATGTCCACGACTCGGGCGCGGTCGCGGGCGATGCGGGCGGCGAGATGGACCGGGTCGTTTGACGAGCCTCCGGCCGCCAGGAAGACGTGGTCGGCGCCCAGCCCCGCGGTCCCGGCTGACAGCGCCTGCTCGACCCGAGCAATGCCTTCCTCCGTCGGCGGGGCGCAGACCAGCGCGCCGGCTGCCTCACCCACGCGGCACCGCTCCTCGACCGGGTCGAAACCAACCACGCGCACGCCGGCGGCGTTCAACACTTGCACGACCAGCTGCCCGATCAGGCCCAGGCCGATGACGCAGGCGAACTCACCCACCTGCACCTCGGCTCGGCGCACGCCATGCATGGCGATCGCGCCGACCGTGGCGAAGGCCGCCAGGTGGGCGTCGACGCCCTCCGGCACAGGGACGCAGAGGTTGGTCGGGACCCAGTTCACCTCGGCGTGAAGGGCGTGCTCGTTGCCGGCACAGGCGACGAGCTGCCCGGCGTGAAACTCCTCCGCTCCCCGACCAACCTCGGTCACGATGCCGGACAGCGAGTAGCCCAGTGGCGTGTAGGAGTCGAGCCGGGCCATCGCCTTCTTGTACGCGGCAGCCGGGCCGAGCTGAGCTGCGCTGTCAACCACCTTGCGGACCTGGTCAGGCCGAGCACGAGCCTTGCCGATCAGCGACAGCCTAGCCTCGGCGACCTTCATCAGCTCCGTGCCGGTGGATATGAGGGAGTACCGGGAGCGGACGAGCACCCCGCCGGGCTTGCACGCGGGCATCGGCACGTCGAGGACGCTTAGCTCGCCCGACCGGTAGTTCTGCACGACCTGTTTCATGTCACCTTCACTCCCAGGCTCTGGATCTGCCGCGACCACAGCTCGAGGGTGAGCAGCTGCCAAATCTGCTTGGACCGGTCTTCCCGCCCCGTCCTGTCGCCGTTCACGAGCCGGTCGACCGCCGCCCGCTGGAGGAAGCCAGAGTCGACGAGCTCCCCGCCGAGGAGGACCTCGTCGACCAGCGGGCGAAGGTCGCGCCGCACCCACGCCCGGAGGGGAGCGCTGAAGAGGCCCTTGGGGCGGTGGACGATCTCTCGCGGCAGCCATCGTTCGGCTGCTTCCTTGAGCACGGCCTTGCTCTGCCTCCCGACGATCTTGGCCGACCCCGGCAGCGAGAACGCGGCCCGCACCACCTCGACGTCGACATAGGGGACCCGCACCTCAGTCGACGCGGCCATGCTCGCGCGGTCGGTGTAGGCCAGGTTGAGACCCGGGAGGAAGAGACGACCGTCAGCCAGGCACATTCGGTTGACGTGGTCGTCGAGCGTGGTGTCGTGGTAGACCTGGGCGTGTTCCTCGATGAGCTCGCCCACGTGGGGCGCGAGGCTCGGATCGAGCAGGCCCACTAACTCCTCGGGGCTGTAGAGCGTGTAGCTACGGCGGAAGCCAGGCTCCTCAGGCAGCTCCGCGAACGAGAGGAAGCGCTTGGCCCACCGGGCGGTACGCAGGCCATGGCCGGCCACACTGACTGGAACCCGGTCGACGACGGGTCGGACGAGCCTGGTGCGGAAAGGCTCCGGCAGCCTCCGGTAGCGGGCGGCCAGAAGGCAGGCGTAGTGCTTCCGGTAGCCGCCGAACAGTTCGTCAGCCCCCATGCCCGACAGGAGTACCTTTACCCCCGCGTTGCGAGCTGCCTGGCAGATCAGCAGCGTGTTGATGGCGGCCGGGTCGCCGATCGGTTCGTCGAGCACGCTCACCATCCGGGGGAGCAGGTCGACCACATCGGGGGCGATCTCGATCTCGTGGAGATCGATGCCGAACCGGTTCGCCACGTTGCGGGCGTACGTGGCGTCGTCAGGCATTGCCTCCAGGCGCTGGTCCTCGGGCCGGAAGGTGATCGTGTACGCGTCAATCGTCGGGTTGGCCCGCTTGGCGAGGACGGTGACGATGCTGGAGTCGAGCCCGCCACTCAGAAACGTGGAGACCGGCACGTCGGCCACGAGGTGTGCCCCGATGGAGTCCTCGACGACCGCCCCCAGGTCGAGGGTTGGGCCCGCCGCCGCTTCCGCCGCGGCCTCCGGTAGCCGCCAGTAGTGCCGAAGCGTCATCCGCCCGTCCGGGCGAATCACGGCCCACGTCCCCGGAGGGAGCTTCTGCACGCCCCGCACGGCACAGCGCTGCTCTGGGACCCAGTAGTAGAGCATCGAGGCCACCAGCGCACTGGCGTCGACCTGCAGCTGGGAGCCGAAAGCGGCGACGATCGCCTTCAGCTCCGAGGCGAACGCGACCCCCCGATCACGCGGCATGACGAACAGCGGTTTGATGCCCAGATGGTCGCGGGCCAGCACCAGGTGGCCGCTGCGGTCGTCGAACAAGGCGAAGGCGAACATCCCTCTGAACCGCTCCAGCGCCGCCGGGCCCCATTGCCGCCAGGCCTCGAGCACGACCTCCGTATCTGTCGAGGAGCGAAACTTCACTCCGCACCCCTCGAGCTCGGCCCGCAGCTCGCGGTAGTTGTACAGCTCCCCGTTGTACGAGAGGGTGAGGCCGGACTTCGAGAAGGGCTGGCGACCGGCCGGCGAGAGGTCGATGATCGACAGCCGCCGGTGGGCGAGCTGAACCCGAACCCGATCGTCCTCGAAGCAGAACATCCCCTCGTCGTCCGGCCCTCGATGGGCCAGCATCCCGCTCATCAGGGACGCCCGCCTCTCACCGTCCGGCTGCTGGTAACAGCCGGCGATCCCGCACATTCCGGTTCAGATCCTTCGGCCGAGAGCGTCTCGGGCGGCCGAGGAATCGGCCCCTTTGCTCGCCCCTCTCAGGAGCGCGTCGTACACACCGACGTAAGCGTCGCGCTGGCGGCTCCACGCCAGCTCACCCTCGATGCGGCCCCGCCCGATCGCGCCCATCGACTTGCGCCTCGGCTCGTCGTCCAGCAGGTCCACGATGGCCTGCGCGTACAGCTTGACGTCGTTCGGCTCCACGTACGCGCCGGCATCGCCGGCGGATACGCGGGTCTCGCGGAGATCGAAGGCCACGACGGGAAGCTCGAAGGCCATGTACTCCATCGTCTTGTTCATGGTCGAGACGTCGTTGAGGGGGTTCTTCGGATCGGGCGAGAGGCCGACGTCGGCCGTCGAGAAGGCCTTGAACACGAGCTCGTCGGGCGCTCGGCCGGTGAACTCCACGTACGGGCCCAGCCCGAGCCCGTCTCGGAGGGCGACGAGCTCCTCGAAGCAATCGCCGGTGCCGATCAGCATGAAGCTGATGTCCTTGCGGCCCAGGTCGTGCACGATGAAGTCGGCGGCCCGCAGCACGATGTCCACCCCGTCTTGGGGCCCCATCACGCCGAGGTAGCAGGCCAGGAACCGCCGGCCCCGCCGTAGCGCCGGATCAGGCTCCCCTCGCCGCAGCCGGTTGGCGTCCGGAGCGGAGCGCACCACCGTGACCTCGTCAGGGCGCTTTCCTCCCCGGCCAAGGGCGGTGCGCCGGTAGGAGTCGTTGGTGGCGATCACGTGATCGGCTGAGCGGTAGGTGCACCACTCGAGCGCCCGAAGGCCCCAGTAGGGGAGGCGGGTCGCCTCCGGGAAGCGTGACTCGTAGAGCTCCGGGCAGAGGTCGTGCTGGTCGAAGACGAACTTCGTGCCTCGCAGTAGGCGGAAAAGCCATGCCAGCGGCCAGAAGATGTCCGAGGGGTTACACGCCTGGAGCGCGTGAAAGCGCTTCCGACGCCACACCTTGAGTGCGAGCAGGAGAGTCATCGTGAAGGCGTAGGCGTGCTCGACGAGGAAGCCGACCATGCGCTGCGTCGGCGGGTACGGCTCGTACTTGCGCACGTCGATCCCGTCGATCACCTCGTGGCTCGGGTCTGCTCGGCCCTTCGGGCACACCACCGACACCTCGTATCCGGCGTCCCTGAGCGCCTGGCACTCGAGCCACACCCGCCGGTCCAGGGGCACGGGGAGGTTCTGGATGATGATGAGGACGTGGCGCGCGTCGGTGGTCCGGGCCGTCACGCCTTCACCATCCAGCGCCCTGGTACCCGGGCAGCACCTCGACCTCGGGACCGAGCGACCCGCTCAAGTCGATCACGACCGGCGGTCGGGCAGCGACGAGCGCCTCCGGGATGCCGCCCGTGTTGGACGCGGCAATGGCCACATCAGCTCCCTCCAGGGCTTCCTCGGCCGACGTCGCCAGGAGCCGCTGGAGGTGCGGAAGCTTCGACTGGACGTAGCGGAGGTTGGTGCCGAACAACAGGGTCGGTTCGACGATGGGGTCGTAGATCCGGAGGTCGCAGCCCTTGCCCAGCAACGTCTCGGCCAGCTCGACGTTCGGGCTCTCGCGCAGGTCGTCGGTGTGCGTCTTGAAGCTGAGACCCAACAAGGTGACTCGCCGGTTTTCCATGGCGAGGACCCTCTGGGCGATCTCGCGGATCGTGAGCTCGTTGGACGTCGCCGTCCCGACGAGCAGCGGGAGGTCCACGCTGTTCATGCGGGCCAGGTAGAGGAGGGACCGCAGGTCCTTGGGCAGGCAGGAGCCGCCGAAGGCGAACCCCGGTCGGAGGTACTTGGGCGAGATATTGAGGCGGTCGTCCTCGCAGAAGAGATCCATCACCTGCCGGGTGTCGACGCCCATTTGGCGGTAGAGCCGGGCCAGCTCGTTGGCGAAGGAGACCTTGGTGGCGTGGAAGGCGTTGCACGCGTACTTGAGCGCCTCCGCCGTTGCAACCGGTACCGCTCGCAGGGGCCGTGCGAGGAACCCGAACAGCTCCTTCATCGTCTCGACTATCCGGGGGTCGCTCGTCCCCACGACGGTGAAGGGAGGGTCGAAGAAGTCAGCCACGCCACTTCCCTCCCGGAGGAACTCTGGGCACATGGCGACGCCAAACCCGTCACCCAGCGGACGGCCGAGCTCCGTCTCGATGGCCGGCGCTACCATCCCCTCCACGGTGCCGGGCGGAACGGTGCTCCGGATGACGATGGCGTGGAAGCGCGCGTCATCCCAGCGCGAAACCAACGCCTGCGCGATCTCCTTCGCCGCTCGCATGACGTAGGAGAGGTCGGTGCTGCCCTGAGGTGAGGTGGGCGTGCCGACGCAAACGAGGGAAACGTCGGCGCCGTCGACGGCAACAGCGGCGTCGGTCGTGGCCCACAGGGCGCCGGCGCCGACGGCGTGCGAGATCAGCCGGCCGAGACCGGGCTCGACGACGGGGCTGACCCCCGTGGACACCATCTCAACCTTGGCGGATTCGGGATCCACGCCACATACGGAGTGACCGTTGGTCGCGAGGCAGCCCGCGGTCACCGTTCCCACGTACCCCAGCCCGAAGACGGCGACCCTCATGTCACCCGCACCGGCCCAGATCGCACTCCCGCCCTGTAGGACGCCGTAAGCGAACCCCAGCGAGGGAAGGAGGCTCGCAAGCTCCGCGGTGGCGTGCCCCGCTTACGGCAAGGGTGCAAGAAGTGAGCTGACATACCGACCGTCAATCCACTGCCGAACGTCCCCAACAGTCCGCTCCCGTTGTAGCAGTGCTCCCTGACCGCCGCCCCCGCCCGGGTGACGCGGTCTCCGCGTGTCCGCATTCCACCAAGTGAAATTACTCGCCGTGCTCCTCCACACCCCACAGAATCGGGAGGTCTTCAGCACTTCTTCAGCCGGCCATTGTTGACTGTAGATCGATGGGAGGCGACGTGTCTCCGAGCGCTGGATTGTGCGCGGGATGGTCGTGAGGGACAACCGCCGGAGCAACCATCTGATCCCTTGTCGCGGCGAGCCTGGCACCGGCTGGCAGCTCGAGCCTCCCACACATAGGGTCGCATTGAGGTTGAGGCTGGGGGAGGACGAGGACAAAGATGACGGCGCGGAGCGGCTCTCGGGGGCCCATCCCGTGTCGCTGGCGACCCAGGTCGGCGAGTCGGCAGGTGGGATGACCCCGACCGGGGGCGACGCGCGGGCACGTGAAGGGCAGCTGCGTGCGTGTAGCTGGGGCTGTGGCCACCCGCCCTGGCGCGAGCTCGTCGCGTAAGCCGCGGCAGGCGCGCTGACCGAAGGAGAAAAAGGGAGACGCGGCTGAACAACGTGAAACCGACATGGCAGAAGAGCACATCAGCCTAAGACGGGTTGCGTACGCGGTCCGTCGGCATCTCAGTGCAACCGTCGCTGTTGCCGCGCTCGGCATCGCGACCGGCCTGCTCGTCGGGATCCTCCAAGGGCCCTCCTTCACCGCCCGCGCCACGGTCCTCGTTCCCGCTCGCCCTGGTGAGAGCGAGTCGTCCCAGTCTCCGGAGGCCCGGAGACAGGCGCAGATTCTGACGCAGGCAGAGATTCTGAAGAGTGCCGTTGTCGTCACCCCGGCCGCCGCCCGCTTGAAGCTGCCGACTGACGCCGCTTCGTTGCGAGAACGGATCGACGTGGTGACGCTCAGCGACAACGTGCTGGAGCTGCGAGTCAGGGGCGTCACGGCCCGAGAGGCCCTGGAGCTGGCGAATGCGGTGGTGGACGAGTACATCGAATACGCCAGAGCCTCGGTCTCGGAGGAGGCGTCGTTGACAATCTCGGCGCTGAACGAGCGGGCCCGGGAGCTGGATCAGCAGATCCAGCAGCTCAACAGCCGAATCGCTGCGTATTCGGCCGGCGTTCCGACTGCCGTGCCGGTCACGGCCGAGGGCGTCAGCCCGGCGATCGACCTCTTGCGCGCCGACCAGATCGCGGCGTCCAGGGAGCTCTCGCTCATCCAGACGAGGATCGCCGAGGCGCGGTTGCAGGCGGACCTGACCCGCCGAGGCACGCAGGTCCTGGGCGTACTGGCGCCGTCGAACCTGTCCTACGTTCGCCAGCTGGTGTCCCCTGTTGTCGTTGGGGGCACCATGGGGCTCGCCGCCGGCCTCGCTCTGGCCCTCCTGCTCCACGCCCGCGACCACCGCCTCCGCTACCGGGATGACATCGCGAGGGCAGTCGGTGCGCCTGTCGTCGCATCGCTCGCGGTTCCACCGGCAAAGCGCAGGAGAGCATGCCGGAGGATCCGCCACCGCTGGAGACCAAGCGTCGCCGAGAGCGCGGCTCTCTCCCACGCGGTGACAGACCTCGGGCTGGTTGACGACGAGCCACCTGTCAACCTGGTGCTGCTAACCTTTGCCAAGGATTGGGCGGCGGCGTCGGTCGGTCTCGCGCTGGCCGTCTTCTTGTCGTCAGGGGGTGCATCCGTTGCCTACGTCGCCGCCTCTCGCGACAGGACGCTGAGGCGATTGAGCGCGGCGGTCAACGTTGACGACGAGCGATCGCCCGCATCGGACTTCTCTGCCCACGAGCACACCGGTGACTTCGATGGGGAGGGGCCGCACCGGGACGCAGAGGTAACGGTGACGGCTCTCGTGGCGAGCGACAACCTTGAGTTGGCCATCCCCACGTGGGACCGGCGCACGGTGGTCGCGCTGGCGGTGTCGGCCGGGTTCGCGACCGACGACCAGTTCGCATCCGCCACCCTCGCAGCCGAGAACGCCGGGCAGCGCGTCCGCGGCGTCTTCGTTGCCAACCCAATCGCCTATGACCGAACGACTGGGCGGATCCCGAACCACCTTTCCCGCTTCACGGTGCCCCTGGTGCTCGGCCCGATCGAGCGGATCCCGGCCCCCGCTCGGCGCGAGGCGGGGTCAGTGAATGGCTCTGGCGGTGGTGACTCAGCTCACGACCTGGAGGCTCGCGACTCCTGATGGGGGCGTCGCCCGTGAACGAACAACCTGAGCGGAACCAGGGCCACGACGGGGCCATGCCCCCGCCGATCTCGTTCGTGCCCATGTCGTCGCTCATCGCGGTGCTTGTCCGGCGGTGGCGGCTGCTGTTCGCGGGAGGAGCGGCCGGGCTGGTCGTCGCCATGGTGCTGTCACTCGTGTTTCCACCCGTCTCCTCGGCCTCGGCGACCTTGCTGCTCGGCCATCCTGCGGGCAGCAACCCCCCCCGGGCCATCCAAACGCAGGCGGAGCTGGCGAAGACCCGGGTCGTGGCGGTCGGCGCCATCGAACGGCTTCGTGCCGATATGTCGCCCGAGGAGCTGCTCCCCCAGTACGGAGTCACACCGATCACGGATGATCTCATCCGGATCACCGCGACGGGCGCGTCGGGGCGGGAGGCAGTTCGGCGAGTCGATGCCATCGCGAGAGAGTTCCTCGAGTTCCGACAGAACGAGACCGATCGGCAGGCACGAGTTGCCGTCGAGACGATCGAGCGACGGATACGGGCGCTCACCGCTGAGCTCGCGCCCGTGAACGAGGAGATAGGCGCGTTCGTCCGGAGCACAGACAGAAGCGAGAGCGCGGTCAGGGCGTTCGGCGAGCTGCTCAGCCGGCAGGCGAGGATCAACAAGGACATCGACGATCTCCGCCGGCTGATCAGCTCCACCATTCGAGACGCCGAGAGCGTCAACGCCAGGAGCGTCATCGTCGACCCCGCCGCTGAGAACTTGGACTCCGCCCTGATGGCGTTCGCCCGCAACGGGATGGCCGGCCTCTTGCTCGGCTTCGGCGTCACCGCCATGGGTGTTGTGGTTCACGCCCTCACCTCAGGCCGGGTACGGAAGCGGGAGGATGTGTCGCGCGCCCTCGGAGTGCCGGTTGTAGCAAGCGTCGGGCGGCTGCGGACCTCGCTTCGTGGCCAGCGGCGGCTGTTCAAGGAGCAGCTGTCGGCGCCGCGGCGCGACCTCGCCCAGATGGTTCGGACGGTCCGGCACCTCGCCGACGAGAAGGCAGGGGCGCAGGTGAGCATGGCGATCGTCTCGGTCGAAAGTGAGGAGTTCGCCGCCCTGGTCGTGGCTCTGCTCTCCGCCGACTACTGCAACGATGGGAGGACCGTCCTCGCCGTTGACCTCTCTCGCCGTTCAGCCCTCGCCCACACGCTGGACGTCCGGCCCGACGAGCCCACCACCCTCGAGATCCCCGGCCGGCCGTCATCGGTCACCGTCGTGCTCCCCGACGTGAAGGACGACGAGCGGATACTGGACCTCCAGGCAGCAGCAGATGTCGTTCTCGTGCTCGCGTCCGCTGACCCCGCCACCGGGGCGTGGCACGTCCGGTCGTGGGCCAGGAGGGCGACGGCCATCGTCACCGCTGGTCGCTCGACGTCCCGCTTGCTCCGCTCGACCGCCCAGCTCCTCCATGCCGCCGGCGTCGAGCTCTACGCCGCGCTTCTGTTCGATGCCGATGCCGACGACGACAGCGCGGGCGTGCTGCCAACGGAAGGGGAGTGGCAGGACCTCCCTGAGCTGTCTCTCGTGATACGGCCTTGACGTCGCTGGCACGCGTACTGCTCGAAAATCATTCCGGTCATCGCGAGCAGTTCGGACCCGCCTCAGAACGCTTCGCCGAGCGGCGAATCGGCATCATCTGGGCGCTTCTGTTCTTCGACGCCATCCCCGCGGTCCGCGTCAGCACGATCGTCGAGATCCCTCCGGTCGTCGCGCGGCTGGCCGGCATCACGGCCCTCCTGCTCGCAGCTCTACTCGCCGTCACCCTCAACCGCCGCTTCCAATTCAAGCCCAACCTCGTGCTGGGCCTTCTGACCGTGCTCGCCATCATCGCGGTGGCGAGCAGCGCACGCGGCACGGCCGGCGTCGGAGCACTCTTCCGCTGCGGCCGGTACGCGCTCTTCCTCACCGTGCTCTGGCTGCTGACTCCGTGGTGGCACCGGCGTGACCTGCTGGTGGCGAAGTGTCACATTTGGGTCCTCGCGGGGGTTTCCGGCACGGTGGTCGCCGGCCTCGTGATCGCCCCTTCCGTCGCCTTGGCCGGCTCCGACGGCCGGTTGGTCGGCGCCTTGTGGCCGATTCCGGCGCCGCAGGTGGCCCAGTATGCCGCGGTCTTGGCAGGGATCACCTTCCTGTTGTGGCTCACGAGACGGATCACCGGCGGCCTCACCGTCCTCTTCGCAGGCGGGGGAACGGTGCTCTTGCTGTTGACCCAGACCCGTACGGCCTTCGTGGGCCTCGTTGCCGGGCTGTTCTTCGCGACCGCGTCCCTCCTCTTGTCCCGCCGGAGGGCCCGCCGGTTCGTCTTGATCTCGGTACTCCTCGTGCCGCTGGCCCTGGTCACTCTGGCACCGGCGTTGTCGACCTGGTATCAGCGGAACCAGAGCAGTGAGCAGCTGGCCTCGCTCACCGGACGGACGTACGTGTGGGAGCGGCTCCGAGAAGAACCGCGCTCGGAGTTCGTGCAGTGGTTCGGCATCGGGCTTTCCGACAAATCGTTCGGCGGCCACGCGATCGACAACGCGTGGTTGGCCGTCTACCACGAGGAAGGGCTCGTCGGCGTCGCGCTCGTGGCCGCCATCCTCCTCTCGGTCCTGTTGACTGCCCTCCTCCATCCTTCTGTGCCGGAGCGAGCGATCGCCCTCTTCTTGGTGGTGTTCGCTCTCGTGTCGAGCTACACCGAAATCGGCCTGGGCGACGTCTCACCGTTCCTACTCCACATCGCCGTCGCCGCCTCGTTGCTTGCCCCGACCGCCTCAGCACGGCGCCGGGCCGCAGAGGTGCCAGTCCGGTGAACATCCTCCTCGTGCACAACCGCTACCGGTCCACGTCACCTGGGGGCGAGGACCGAGTCGTGGATCAGGAGGCTGCTGCGCTGTCGGCTGATGGTCACACCGTCGAGCGCTTCGAGCGTCGCAACGACGAGATCGCGGACTGGCGGATCGCGAGGAAAGCAGTACTTCCCGCCCAGGTGCTGTGGAGCGATGCCACCCGGCGATCGCTCGCTCGAACCCTTCAGGTCTTCCGCCCCGATGTGGTGCACGTCCACAACACGTTCCCACTCATGAGCCCCTCGGTCCTGTACGCGTGCCGCACCCAACGAATCCCTGTCGTCGCCACCTTTCACCACTACCGCCTGGTATGCGCCAGCGGGACCTTGTTCCGCGATGGTTCCGTCTGCCACGACTGCGTGGGAACGCTGCCCGTGAGCGCTGTTCGCCATGGGTGCTACGGGGGAGGTCCGGCCGCGACGCTTCCAGTTGCCGCCGCGGTGGTTGTTCATGGCCGCGCCTGGCGAAGGCTGGTGTCGGCGTACATCTTCCTGTCACAGGCCCAGAGAGATGTCCTCGCCGGCGCAGGCCTTCCCCCCGACCGGCTGTTCGTCAAGCCGAACTTTGTCCCCCGGCCGACCACGGCCGAGGCCGAACCCGACGACATCGTCGTCTACGCCGGTCGCCTCACGGAAGCGAAGGGCCTTCCCCTGCTCATGAGCGCGTGGGAGCAGTACCTCAAGTCGGTCCCCGAACCCCGGCTCCGGCTCGTGCTTGCCGGGGGCGGGCCTCTCCAGAACGAAGTCACAGCGTGGGCGCGAGTGCACCCATCGGTTGTGTGGCTGGGCATGCTGACGCGCGCCGAATGCGCCGAGCTCATGGCGAGAGCGAGAGCGGCCGTCGTGCCCTCGCAGTGGCAGGAGACCTTCGGGCTCATTGCCGTCGAGGCGATGGCCGCCGGTGTGCCTCCCATCGCGGCCGCCCATGGGTCGTTCCCGGAGCTGATCTCCGATGGTGTCGACGGCGTACTCTTCCCCGCTGGTGACGCGTCCGCCCTGGGGGGCATATTCCAGGACCTCGAGCAGGACCGCGAGCGTTTCCGGGCTCTCGGCCGCGCTGCACGTGTGACGTTCGAGCGACGGTTCACGGAAGAGCGCAACGTGAGCCAGCTGCTCGATATCTACCGGTTCGCCATCGACCACCCGGCCTGCCCCAATGGGAGTAGGCGGTGACGGCACACCCGCCCCTCACACGTGGGCTGCGCGAGGTACCGCCCCCGCGACCGACCGGCCCGCTCGCCACGGGCCTCTCCTCGCAGTTCAAGGTCAGGATGGGGCGTCTGCCCGCGGTGCTCGTTGGCCTCCTCCTCGTCGACGCCTTCTTCCTGCTGCTGCACATCCCCCAGGTCATCGACCTCACCGATGCGATCCATAGGCTCCCGGCCTGGGCGGAGCGAGTCATCTTCCGCCGCGAGTGGTGGCTCGGGCAGGAGGGCGGCTACGCGGAGTGGAGCGGCTACGCGAAGAGCGCCCTCGCGGTCGTGCTCCTCTTGGTCCTCTACCGGCGGCGCCGGCAGCCTATCGAGCTGGCGTGGGCCGCGACGTTCCTCGTGATCGCGCTCGACGATGCGCTCGCGCTCCACGAGCGCGGAGGGATCGGCCTCGCCGAGTCCCTGGGCCTTCCCGACGTCGTGATCGATGCCGAACATCTGGGCGAACTAGTCATCTGGGGCCTTCTCGCCGGCCCCCTCCTCGCTCTCCTTCTCGCCTGGCGTCCCCGGAGCGACGCTGGCTCCAAGCGGCTCTCGAAGGGTTTGGCCCTCCTGGTCGCCATCCTGGTCGTGCTCGCTGTGGTCCTCGACGCCGTGCAGATCATCCTCACCGGACCTGCCGCCCCGATCGTCGGGACCATCGAGGACGGCGGCGAGATGGTTGTGATGAGCCTCGTTGTGGTCTGGCTCTTGGCGGCGGTCGTCGACGATCGCAGAGACCGCAAGACGCGAGCGGGGCGAGCGCTGACCGAGCGGCCCGGTGTGACGACCGCTGCGGTATCCGTCCTCGAGCCGTCGCACCCTCCGCTTGACCCGTCCCCCCGACTGCCCCTGGCAGACGCGGTGGTCGGCCACCCCGTTGCCGGCACGATGAGAGGGCGAGCCAGCCTGGACGTCGTCATCTGCACCTTCAACAACGCGGCCATGCTTGACCGTGTCTTGGCCGCGCTCGCCGCCCAGCGACCGGCAGCTGGCGAGTGGGGCGCGCTGGTCGTCGACAACAACAGCGACGACGAGACGCAGGACGTTGTCTCACGCCACATGGAGGCCCGGACCATCGCTGACCTTCGCCAGGTGCGAGAGACGACGCAGGGCCTCACCCCGGCGCGGCTCCGGGGGGTCGAGAGCACGACTGCCCCGTGGATCGCCTTCGTGGATGACGATTGCGTCCTGGATCAGGGATGGGTGGCGGCAGCCATCGATTTCGCGGCCTCGCACCCCGACTGCGCCGGCTTCGGCGGCCGGGTCGTGCCCACGTACATCGAGGCGGCACCGCCGGTGCTCGCCCGGTACGGTTGGGCGTTTGCCGAGCAGGACCTCGGCGATGAGCCGGTCCAGGTGGATTGCCTCGTCGGCGCGGGGATGGTCGTCCGCCGGGCCGCGCTGCAGGAGTCGGGTTGGACCGCGGGGCCGTTCTTCGCGGACCGGGTGGGCAAGAAGCTGGTGTCAGGAGGGGACGTGGAGATCGCCCTTCGCCTCGCCGGCACTGGTCGCCCGCTGTGGTACACCCCCACCTGCTCGCTGCGCCATCTCATCGCTGGGCATCGCACGTCGATGCCCTACCTTCTCCGCATGACCCGCAGCCTTGGTGTGTCGCACAGCTTGGCCCATGCGCTGACGTGGCGGGCTCCGCGCCGGGCATGGGCGCGAGCGGTTGCGCGAGACCTGGCTGCTTCCGCCCTCACCGTGCTCCGCCGCATGAGGTCGCTCGTCGCGGCCGGCGAGAGCCGCCAGGACGCCATGCTCGCGATCAGTTACGAGTGGGGCCGCTGGCAGGGAATGGCCAGGGTGGCCGTGCTGCTCGCGGCGGGCCGCTGCCAGTTCTTCGGAGGCGACCGGCCTCGTTCTCCGGATCAGGTCACAGGTGCGCCGCTATGCCCTACGCGCTCGTCGACGTCGAGCTGAGCGAGGCCCTGCCCGCGGTCCAGCTCGCTGACGACGAGGTCGGAGTCGCCATCGTCTCCCGTCGGGACGGGCACGTCGTCGGGTTCGCCATGCACGAGGCGGTGCCGGGGAGCGTCTTGCAGCCTGCCGACCTCGAGGCGCTCCTCGACCCTGATCCCGTCCAACCCGCAGTCCTCGACCCTGCCCCCGGCCCCAGGCCTACGATCACCGTGGCGGTGTGCACGAGGGATCGCACCGACCAGCTCGAGCAGTGCCTCGCCGCCCTGACGCGGCTGCACCCTCATCCCGATGAGGTACTCGTCGTCGACAACGCGCCCTCGGACGGGCGCACGCGCGAGCTCGTCACCCGTCTTGGCCTCCGCTACGAGGTCGAACCGTGCCCGGGGCTCGACTTCGCCCGCAACCGGGCGCTCCGCCGGGCCCGAAGTAGTGTCGTGGCGTTCATTGACGACGACGTAGTGCCAGACCGCCACTGGTTCGCCAGCGTCCTCGGCGCCTGGCGGCAGCACCCCGACGCCGGAGCCGTCACGGGCCAGATCCTTCCGTTGGAGCTAGAGACGGACGCGCAAGTCGCCTTCGAGAGGCGGGGTGGTTTTCGAGGCGGCAACCAGCAGGTTCGTTACGCGGGCCAGCACCTCGAAGGGAACCCGATTTACCCCTACGGCCCGGGGATGTTCGGGGCAGGAGCGAATATGTCATTCTCCAGGCAGATGGCGCTGCGCCTGGGTGCGTTCGACGAGGCGCTGGACACGGGACCACCGCTGCCCGGCGGCGGCGACATCGACCTGATGCACCGCGTCGTCCGCGCTGGGTTCCCGCTCGTGTACGAGCCTCGAGCCGTGGTGTTCCACCGCCATCGCCGAGACCGGGAGGCCTTGCTCCGCCAGTACGACTCGTGGGGCCGTTCCCTGATGGCGTTCGCGGCCAAGACGTATGTGCGGGACCCGGACGGGCGCCCGAAGCTGCGTCGACTGATCGGATGGTTCTTCGCCGCTCAGACGCGCGAGGTGATCCGTGCCGTGATGGCGTCGAACGTCGCGGCGCGAGAGGCGGCACTCGCCGAGCTGCGCGGGGGCGTGGCCGGCCTGCTAGGGACGTACCCGCGATCGAAGCGCACATCGCGCCGGCGCCGTCTTGCTCACGGCAACCCGACGGTGGCCATCCTGCCGTGGGGAGACCTGCTCGAGGACTACACCGGTCCCCTCTCGATGTCCCTCGACGACTACTCCGAGCGGCTGTCGGGGGGATGGCTCTTCGGGTTCACGGAGGCGCTCGCTCGCACCGCTGTCGAAACGGTGATCGTCTGCTGGTCGCGGAGCGTCGCTCGACCCACCCGCCGAGTCCACGTCCCAACAGGTGCCTGGCTCTGGATCCTCCCGCCGTCCCGCGCCTACGAGGCGGCCCGATCGCGACTCGCCGACCCGTACGCCTGGAACCTGCGCGCTGCGGTCGGAGGAACCGGGCGCCGGCCGGGCGCGCTCCGCGTCGTGGCTCGCGTCGTCGCGCCGTACCTGACCGCCACGCCGGTCGCTCTCGCCAGGGTGCTCAGGGAAGAAGCGTGCGCGTCCGTCCTCTGCCAGGAGTACGAGGAAGGCCGCTTCGATCTCTGCGTGGCCCTCGGGCGGCTCCTGCGACTCCCCGTCTTCGCCACCTTCCAGGGAGGAGACCACACCCGTACGAGACTGGAGCGGTGCGTTCGACCGCGCACCGTCCGCGCCGCGGCAGGGCTCATCGTGGCCGCCGAGCGCGAGGTCGACCGCCTCTGCGAACGCTACCGGATACCCCGGCAGGCGATAGCTCGGATTCCCAACCCGCTCGACCCGTCCACTGTCCGCCGCATCCCCCGCCAGCAGGCTCGCCTCCAGCTGGGCATACGGCCCGAGACCCGTGTCGCTATCTGGCACGGGCGCGTCGACATCAACCCCAAGGGGATCGACACGCTGATCGAGGCATGGTGCCAAGTCCGCCGGAGCTGCTCCGGTCCCCCAATTCTGCTGCTGCTCGGCACGGGCTCCGGGGCCAGCTGGCTGCAACGGCGGATCAGCGACCTGGCGCTGGACGACGTGCACTGGCGGAACGAGTACGTGCTCGACCGGGACGTCGTGGGAACGTATTTGTCGGCAGCCGACGTCTTCGTTCTACCATCACGGCAGGAGGGGTTCCCGGTGGCGCCGGTGGAGGCCATGGCGGCCGGCTTGCCGGTGGTGGCGACGGACGCACCCGGCGTCCGCGCAGTCGTCGGGAACGGCGAAGCCGCCGGCGGACTCGTCGTGCCTCACGAGGACGCCCAGGGTCTCGCGGCCGCGCTCCGGCTCGTCCTCGACGACGACCAGCTGAGGGCGGCGCTTGCCACACGGGCCGAGCAGCGAGTGCGCGATCACTTCTCGCTCGAAGCCGTGGGCGCGCAGCTCCGTGCCTTCCTCACCGGGCCGTCTAGCGACACGTGACCGCAGCGCTCCCCGTCTCGGTCATCGTCCCCACCATCGGGCGACCAGCACTGCTCGAACCCTGCCTCCGCTCAGTTCTGGCCTGCGATCCTCCCGCCGAGGAGGTACTTGTGGTCGACCAGAGCCAGGGCCCAGAGGTTCAGGACCTGGTGGAGCACCTCCGGTCGCGCTCGGTGCGGTCGATCGAGTGCGATGGTCGCGGAACTGCCCGAGCGATGAACCGGGGCCTGGCTGCCACCCGCCACGACACGGTTCTCGTGACGCACGACGACTGCACGGTGGCACCCGATTGGGTCGGAGTGGGAGCGGCCCACGCCGGTGCCCACCCGGACGGGATCGTCACCGGACGCGTCCTGCCGCCCGGCGGCGCCTGCTACGTGCCGTCCGTCAAGACCGACCCTGAGCCCCACGACTTCACCGGCACCGTGACCAGCGGCGTGCTGTACCCGGCGAACATGGTGGCGAACCGGCGCCTCATTCAAGCGATCGGCGGGTTCGACGAGCGCCCGAGCCTCGTGGTGGCGGAGGACAACGACCTCTGCTACCGGTGGCTAGCCGAGGGGCGCACCTTCCGCTACGAACCCGATCTGGTCGTGTGGCACCACGACTGGCGAACACCAGAACAACTGGTGGGTACCTACAAGGCCTATGCCCGGGCGCAGGGGGGCTTCTACGCCAAGCACCTCCATGCCGGCGACCTCCGCGTGCTGCGCCTGCTGCGGTGTGACCTGCGGCAAGGGATCCGCACGGTGCTGCGCGGCACCTGGCGGCGTGAGCCCAGGTGGCAGGACCCGTACCGCGAGATGGTCGTGGAGCTGCTGGTCGGCCTGGTCCGGGGATGGCAGGAGGAACGCCGCCTCGGCGCGGGCGCTCGTACCTACCGAGCGCCGGCGTCGACGGGGTAGCCGAGCACGCGGTCGAGGAACGGGCCGCCAGGGTCGGCTGCGGCGACGCCGGAGGTATGGGCCGCCACCCGGGAGAGGTGCTCGGCCCGCCGTGCCGCCCCGCTATGCAGAGGGCGGGCGAGCCGCGACACCGCGAAGGCGAGGCGGGACAGCGCCATGAGGGAGGCGGGCGTCCGCAGGTGGAGCAGCCGGAGGAGACGCCGGTGGCGCGTTGCCGTGCCGAGAGGGAACAGCACGTCGACGGTGTCGGGGTGCAGACGCGCCATGCGGACCGCGTTGAAACCGAGGCTGCGCTCGCGCCGCACGAGCACCGAAATCGGAGGCACGTCGGGGTGCCACGCGACGGCGTCGGGATCAAAGCGGATCCTGGTGCCAGCGCGGAGGAGGCGGACCGCGAGCTCGTAGTCCTCAAGGCCATAGGTGGAGAAATCCTCGTCGAATCCACCGACCGCGGTGAACAGTTCGGGCGGCCCGCTTGCGTTCGCGGTGGTGAACCGGTCGAACCGGTCGATCGTCCCTGCCGCAGCCAACTCCTGGTAAAAGGAGTCCCACCAGTCCAGCAACGGGTCCGGCGCGCCGGCGTCCGGCGGGACCCGGCAGGGGCCGACCATGACCTGCGCGGAGCTTTGGTCGTGAGCGTGGCGGTGGCGGGCGACCAGGCCGGGGGAGGGCACGAGGTCGTCGTCGAGGAACCACACGATCCTGCCTTTGGCCGCTTCCAGGCCAACGTTGCGGGCCGCGGCGAGGCCGCGGTTCGGCTGCCAGTAGACGCGGACGGGAACGGTGCTGACGGCGGTGGTCGCCGCCTGCCGTGAGCCGTCGGTCGAACCGTCGAGCACCACCACCACGTCGAGATCGCGCCGGAGCTGCTCTGAGCCAGCGAGCTGCTGGTCGAGGGTCCGGAGAAGGCGCAGGAGCGGCCCGCGTCGCTGATACGAAGCGATGGCGATGGTCATGCTGGTCATGCCCGGCATCGAATATATTTCTCCAGCTCTTGACGGCACTGCGTCGCTCATCGATGTCACGCTGGCGTCGGCGATTGCGAGCTGCGGCGCACTGGTTGGGCGCGCGTGGGCGACAACTGGGAGTCCTGCCCTACCAGCCGGAGCGGTGGACAACCGACCGTTGGGACGCAGCGTACGGCGAGGGCTCGCTCGACTATTACGGGCAGCTCGACGAGCTGCCTCGGTACAGCATCATCGCGGGCTACGTCGGGTGGTTCGCCGCCGCTCGCCGGGGGAGCCGCCCGAGGGTCATCGATGTCGGCTGCGGCACAGGGCTCCTGCGCGAGCGCCTCGACGGCGAGACGTTCGCGGAGTACGTGGGCGTGGACGTGAGCCACGTCGCCATCCAGGCCGCCAGCGCGCGAGGGCTGCCGCGGTCGCGTTTCGTGGTCGGCGAGATCCCCACGCTCGATCTCGGCCGCTTCGACGTCGCCGTGCTGAACGAGGTGCTCTACTACGAGGCCGACGCTTCCTCGTTCCTTACCAACCTCCGCTCCCTGCTCGAACCCGACGCGATCGTGATCATCTCGATGTGGCGGCATGCGGGCGACCGGATCCTGTGGAGGCGCGTCAACGACGTCTTTCCAATCCTCGACCGCGTGGAAGCGCGCAATCGTGCCAACGCCATCAACCCCCGCGGGTGGGTGATCGCCTGCTGCAGGGCCGAACCTTCTGGTGCCCGGCGCTGAGGGATCCGGCCGCGGCGAGTCAGGCCAGCTTCGTGAAGTGCAGTCCCCGCCCCGCGGCCACCTCGGCGATGCCCTCGAGCGCAGCCGCTGTCGCCCGGCGGTCGAGGGCCGACGGCGCCAGGGGGCCTTCGATGGCGTCATGGAGGAGCACGACGTCACCGGCCTGCAGGTCGGCGACACCAGCGACGATCTCTTCAGGGCGGACTTCGGGCGTCCAGTCGCCCGGATCGATCGTCCAGAGCCACGGGCGCACCCGAGCCGCCAGCATCGCCAGCGCGCCCGTCCCGTTCACGTAGCCCTTGGGTGGCCGGAACAGGGGGACTGCGCGTTCGGCTGCGTGCTCGACCTGCGCCCGCCCGCGGCGGTACTCCCCGACAAGCGTCGCCAGAGAGACCGCCCAGGGCTCCGGGTGCGAGCTCGAGTGCGAGCCCACCTCGTGCCCCTCAGCCAGGATCCGCTGCACGATCCTCGGGTGAGCCTGGGCCCGCCGCCCCACCAGGAAGAACGTGGCGGCGATGCTCAGCCGTGCCAGCTCGTCGAGGATCGCCGGCGTGTGGTCGGGATCGGGGCCGTCGTCGAAGGTGAGGGCCACGTTGGCCGCCGTGCGATCGAGGTGCTCCTGCACGTGTTCGAGCTGGAGCAAGGCACGTACACAGCGCGCCCGTGCTCCGTACAGCGCCCGACGACCGAGGAGCCTCGCCGACCCCGTTGCTGCCCGAGTCAAGGTGAGCAGATTACCGTTGGGCAAGAGGTCTCATGCCGCCTCAGCGCAGCGACTGTGAACAATGGACGGAGAATCGCCCGACCCATGGACGCCGCGCGCTTCGTCTTGGCGAGCTGTGGACGTACAGGGAACTCGTCGCATTTCTCGCCCTTCGCGACGTCAAAGTTCGATACAAGCAGGCGGTGTTCGGCGGGGCGTGGGCGGTCCTCCAGCCCCTGGCCGGTGCTGCCATCTTTGCCGCCGTCTTCGGACGGTTGGCGCGGGTCCCAAGCGACGGCATCCCGTACCTCGTCTTCGCCTTCGCCAGCTTCTCGCTCTGGACCTACGTTTCGACGGCGGTCAACGCCGCCCGTGGCAGCCTCGTCAAGAACTCGGCGCTTGTGACGAAGGTGTACTTCCCCCGCTTGGCGGCACCTCTGGCCAGCGTGCTTCCCGGTCTGATTGACCTCCTGGTGGCTCTCGCTGTGTTGGCGATGATGATGGTGTGGGCAGGTTTGACCGCTGGCATTGCCATCATCGCCGCCCCGGTGTTCCTGGCTGGCGCGGTGTGCGTGGCGTTCGGCACGGGCACGTTGCTAGCTGCCCTGACCGTACAGTACCGAGACGTGGAGCAGGTTTTCGGCTTCCTGATCCAGCTGTGGTTCTTTGCCACGCCGGTTGTCTACCCGAGCAGCCTGGTCACGGGTCAGTGGCGGTGGGTGTACCACCTGAACCCGATGGTCGGAGTGATGGAAGGGTGGCGCTGGTCACTCCTCGGTGGACCGCTGCGGGCGCCCGAGCTGCTCCTCACTCTGATCGTCACCGCCCTCCTCCTCGTCGTGGGCCTCCAGGTGTTCCAACGCACCGAGCGGAAGTTCGCGGACGTCATCTGATGGGGCAGCACGCCATCGAGGTCGAAGGCCTCAGCAAGCGGTACTTCCTCGGTGAAGACCACGTGGGCGTTCGCAACCTCCGCGAGACGCTCATGGCCGGCCTGCGCCGCGGAGCCCGGACGCGTGCAGCGCGAGCCGAAGTGTGGTCCCTCCGAGACGTCACGTTCGAGGTCCCGGAGGGGGAGGCCTTCGGCGTAATCGGGCGGAACGGTGCCGGCAAGAGCACACTGCTGAAGATCCTGTCCCGCATCACCGAGCCGACCGAGGGCGTCGCCCGCACGCGCGGCCGCGTGGGGTCGCTGCTCGAGGTGGGGACGGGGTTCCATCCGGAGCTCACGGGCCGCGAGAACGTCTTCTTGAACGGTGCGATCCTCGGCATGGGCCGACGCGCCATCGAGCGCACCTTCGACGAGATCGTCGATTTTGCGGGGGTGCACGAGTTCCTGGACACACCCGTCAAGCGCTATTCCTCTGGGATGTACCTGCGGCTCGCCTTCGCGGTGGCAGCGCACCTCGACGCCGAGATCCTGCTCGTGGACGAAGTGCTAGCGGTGGGGGACGCGGAGTTCCAGCGGAAGTGCCTTGGCCGCATGGCGTCGGTGGAGCGCGAGGGCCGAACCGTCGTGTTCGTGAGCCACAACCTCGACGCCGTCGTCCGCCTCTGCCCTGCCTGCCTTTGGCTCGACCAAGGGTCCATCGTGGCGCTCGGCCCCGCCGCTGAGGTCGTCGACCGGTACCTGTCGGCTGGGGTCCAGCGGCTCGACCGCCAGACCTTCGAGGGCGACCCCGACGCGCTCGTCAGCCTCCGTTCGGTCGGTGTGATGAATGCCCAGGGCGAGTGCTCGTCGGTGCTCCGCCGGGACGAGCCGTTCGTCATCGAGGTGTCGTTCGTCGTGCGACAACCGGTGAACGACTTGAACGTCGCCGTATCCATCCAGACGCTGAGAGGCCTCCGCGTGCTCGACGAGGCACTGTCCGACCACTCTCCGTCGACGCTCTTCCCGCCCGGTGAGTACGTCGCCCGGCTGGCGATCCCGTCGCTCCTCAACGCTGGCGACTACGTGGTCGGTGTGTGGGTCGGCACCAACTTCGAGACGTTCGCCTGGGTCGAGGAGGCGCTTTCACTCCATCTCGAAGGAGGGGTCAACGGCCGTCCCGACCGGGTCGTGCAGCTGCGGCTCCCATGGGACGTCCGCCCCCGAGTCGACGCTGCGGTCGCCGGCCTGGGCCGAACGGAGGGACAGGGCGGAGCGCCATCACGGCCGGGGAGCAGCGCCCGCAACAGCCGTGGCTATGGCTGGCGCAACGCATAGTATCTACCGACTGGGAAAGCGAGCTATAGGCGCAGTGTTGCGGGGACGATCGCGTTGGGGCGCATACTCTTTGTGTCCGGTCTCGAGATGAGCCGTCGCTGATCTGCGCTTTGGGCTTCGGTGGGCACGAGCGCATGGAGCCGGGACCAGTCTTTCCGGCGGCCATGTTGCGCGTGCGCGTGGCTTTCGCCGGTGTTGCCATCTGCTGGCGCCGTCCGTCAGACGGGACGTGATGAGGGTCGTGAACGCTTCCTGGGAGGACGGCGGAGCCTGCCCGGAGGTCGGTGTTGGCTCCTAACCGCTTCTACATCTTCAACGACGAGCTCAAGCCCTGGATACTCGACTCGGAAGCGGAGCTGCCGTGGCCGGACTGCAGGTATTTCCGAAAGGTGCTGCTGGCGATCGACCAGGCGACTCCCCACCTCGGGCTGCAGTTCGTCGTCACCGATCGCGTGGACGGCCTCCTCCCGCTTACAGGCGACGACGTCGTCGTGATCTGCATCCGTGACGAGCTGTGCCGGATGCCCGCGTACGCCCACAGCATCCGTCTGCTGGCCAAGACCTACGGGGTGCAGCGGCGGCCCGACTTCTCGAGAACGGTTCCGGGCTCACCCCTTCAGCTGGGCGCGACCGCCATGCAGGAAGGGATCGTCCACGCCCGCCGCCTGCCGGCAATGGTTCGTTCGGGGATGCGAACCGTCGTGTCTGGCAAGCGTCCGGCCGTGGTCGACGTCCCCCTCGGCACCTACCTGCTCGAAGATCTCCCCTTCGTCCGCTTCGAGGAGCGCCGGTTCGACGTCTCGTATGCCGGGAGCCGCCTGAACAAGCCCGAGGAGGCCTACCGGCGGGTTCCCACGCGCAAGGCGCGGTCCCGGCACGATCTGGAGGCCCTCCTCCGCTCCGTGGCGGCGGACCGCCGGGAGTGGCGGGTGGGCACGCACATCATCAACACCTTTCAAGAGGCGCCTGCCCACAGCACGCTCTACTCCGCATTGTTGATGGACAGCCGAGTCGTCTTGTGCCCCCGCGGCGGCTCGCTCGAGACCTATCGGTTTTTCGAGGCGCTCCGCTCCGGGTCCATCCCCGTCACCGAGCGGCTCCCACCTCGCGACTTCTACACGGGCTCTCCGGCGCTGTCGGTGCGGCGGTGGTCCGAGTTACCTGCGCTCCTGGACGAGGTCCTTGCTGACCGGGCGCGCCTTGAAGCCAGGCACAGGGCGGCCCTCGCGTGGTGGGAGAGCCGCTGCTCGCCGGAGGCGGTCGCTCGCCGGCTGCTCGCTGCCCTCGGGGAAGTAGGAGCGGAGAACCGAAGCCTTGACCAAGCTGACGGCGATGCTCTCCGCTGAACCGCCCCGACGGCGCCACGACCCCGCCTGCCGCTCTGCACCGAGCGCGATCTCGTCGCTGATCCGCTTCCTATACTGTCCGAGACATCGTCGGCGGGGGAGGTGGAGTTTTGGGTTGGACGGGTGGGGCGGGGCTCCACTGCGTGTTGCTGGCCGTATCCGTGCTGGCCTCGGCGTGCGCCTCGGGATCCATCGGCGACGAGGCGTCCGGCGCTTCGCGCCTGGCAGCCGGGGCGAACAGGTCGGGGACGGAGACGCTGCTTGCCCCTGCCGCCGGAGTTGCCTATCCCACCGCTCCGCCGGTCCAGCTCTGCGGCAACCCCGACTTCTTGACCGGGCCCGCGGTGCCGCCGCGCGGATCGGTACGAGTCGATCCGGGAAGCAACCTGAACGACCTGACGCTGGCCAACCCGCCGGGAACCACGTTCTGGCTAGCACCCGGCACCCACACTCTCTCGGCCACGGAGTTCGGTCAGGTCGTTCCCAAAGACGCCAACGTCTATGTCGGGGGTCCCGGCGCGGTCCTCGACGGCCAGAAGATCAATCGGTACGCCTTCACGCAACGCGCCGCCAACGTCTCCATCCGCTACTTGACCATTCAGAACTTCGTCACTCCACGCGACGAGGGAACCGTCAACCACGACAGCGGTTCGGGCTGGACGATCGAGCACAACACGATCCAGTCCAACGGCGGGGCGGGCCTGTTCCTCGGCGACGACAACGTCGCCCGGTACAACTGCCTCCAAAGCAACGGCCAGTACGGCCTCCAGGGCTACAAGTCGGGCGGCGTGCGCAACATCACTCTCGACCACAACGAGATCGCCGGCAACAACACCGACGACTGGGAGGCGAAGGTGCCCGGCTGCGGCTGTACGGGGGGCGCCAAGTTCTGGGCCGTGAACGGCGCGGCGGTGACGAACAACTGGGTGCATCACAACAAGGGGACCGGCCTCTGGGCGGACACCAACAACCAAGGGTTCCGCTTCGAGGGGAACTACATCAACGACAACGACGCGCATGGCATCTTCTACGAGATCAGCTACAACGCCCTGATCCGCAACAACACCTTCGTGCGGAACGCGCTCGTGAAGGGAGAGGCCTTCGCTTCCCGCGCCTCGAGCTTCCCGGTCGGCGCGATCTACGTTTCCGAGTCCGGCGGTCACCCGGATGTCTACGGCGGCGTCTACTCCACGTTCGAGATCACTGGTAATTACTTCAAGGACAACTGGAGCGGCGTGGTGTTGTGGGAGAACGCCGATCGATTCTGCGGCTCACCCGCCAACACGAGCAGCCGGTACTGCACAGAGGGAGGCCTCGCCACCCTGGAGACCTGCGTCGAAGGGACGATCAACCATGAGCCGTACTATTCGGGCTGCCGATGGAAGACCCAGAACGTGCTCGTGACCGACAACGACTTCCACCTCGACCGCTCGGCCATCGGCTGCAGTACGACGACGCGGTCCTGCGGCGTGCAGGCGGTCTTCTCCAACTGGGGCACTTACCCCGACTGGTCTCCGTACAAAGGTCCCAAGATCCAGGAAGCGATCACCTTCCATCAGAACAACCGCTTCCGCAACAACCGGTACGCCGGAGAGTGGCGCTTCACTCCTTTCAGCACAGCGCACCTGCTCACGCTCTCGGCATGGCAGAGCCCCCCTTACGATCAAGACGTCGGTAGCACCTTGCGATCAAGACGTCGGTAGCACCTTGACGGGATAGCCTGCACCTCCTACCAGCCCAGCCGCCGAATCCCGTCGTGTCCCCAGACAAGAGTGCTTCGACGCCCGTTGCCACCAGGAACGAACCCTTCTGGTCCAGCTACCAGCCCGGGTTCCGCTTCGCCCACCACCCGCCGGGGACGCGGGAGTTCTTCGACGAAGTCACCGCCCAGCGGTACGAGCTCGAACCTCACATCCCCCTCGTCGTCCGTTTCCACCGTTGGGCCGGTTGTGACGTGCTGGAGGCGGGGTGCGGGATCGGGACTGACGGCGCCCAGTTCGCTGCCGCGGCCGCTCACTATACCGGGCTCGACGTGACCCCCGGCGCGCTCGCGCTGGCTCGCCGCCGCTTCGAACTCGAAGGGGCACGAGGCCACTTTGTCAATGGTTCAGTCACCGAGCTGCCGTTCCCGGACGACAGGTTCGACCTAGTCTTTTCGCACGGCGTCATTCACCACGTCCACGGCACCGAAGCTGCGCTTCGCGAGTTCCATCGGGTCCTGCGCCCAGGGGGCACCCTGCTCGTGATGGTCTACAACCGCCGCTCCTTGAACTACTACTTCACGATCCTGCTCGTGCGCCGGCTCTTTGTCGGTCTTCTCTTGCTTCCGCGAGCGGCGGCGCTCGTATCCAAGATCACGGGAGAGCCGGAAGAGATCCTGGAAGGCCACCGCGAGCTCTTGCGCGAGCACGGCCTCCGCTACATCTTCGAACGCCAGCTCTTTCTCTCCAACAACACTGACGGCCCTGGCAACCCGCTGTCGAAGGTCTACTCCCGCCGCGAGCTGACAAACCTCCTGCCGCGAGGATTCTCCCGCATCCACACCGATGTGCGCTACCTCAACACGCGCCTCTACCCGGGAGGGGATCGGCTAGCAAGGAGTCGGCTCGGCAAGCGCCTTGAGCGGCTCGTCGGATGGCACCTCTACCTCGAGGCGACAAAGCAGCTATTGTGATCTCGATCGAGCGGGTGCCACGGTTGCTTCCCCGCTGAGCATTCTGCGAACCAGCTTGGCGAGGACCCTCCAGTACCCGGGGGCGACGGAAAGCGTCTTGAAGCTCGAGTGGCCCATCGCCGCCGTCCTCCCTACCCACGAAACGGGAACCTCGCGCAGGTCATACCCCGCGAGCAACGGCTTCAGCCCGGTCTCCGCGTTCGCGGCGAACCCGTCCTCTTCGATCACGGTTTCCTTCAGGATTTCGGACCGGTACAGCTTCAGGTTGTTCGAGATGTCCCGCACCGGGAGTCGCAGCACCAGCCTTACGGCAAGGTGGAACATGCGGTTGCCGATGATCTTGGGCAGCGGGTAGTTCAGCAAGACCGAGTCGTAGGAGAACCGGCTTCCGATCGCGCCGTCATGGCCGGCGGCGACGACGTCGAAGAGATCTCGTATCTCGGGAACCAAGCCGAAGAAGTCGCAGTCCGTCGACAGGATGTACGTGGATCTCGCTGCTGCGAAGCCTTCCCGCAAGGCCCGCCCCACCCCGGGCGGCGGACGACGCTGAACCAGCCGCACCCTCGGTTCGGCGACCGCCATCCTCCGGACGATCTCGGCCGTGTCGTCGTCGCTGTTGTCGTCGACGATGAGGATCTCTTTGATATAGGGGTCATAGTGCCGCACGAGCGCATGAATGAGGAGCTCGACGTTTCGCGCCTCGTTCCGGCAGGGGACGACCACAGAGGTCGAGCCGAAGAGCCGACGTTCGGTAGCGAGATCGACCCGCCGTGAGTCGTCCTTCCGCTCGCCCGGCTTCTTCCCCCAGACGTACAGCGTGCCGCAGAACTCGCGGACACCAGGGACGTGCTCAAGCAGGAACGCCAGCGATTGCACCATCGGAACCATGCGGCGTGGCGTCGCCGGATGCAGGATGTCGTACGGAATGATCTCGATCTCCACGAAGCCCTGACGGGATGCCACCTGCAACAGCCGGTACTTGCGCAGCCCGATCTGGCACCGCGGATGCCCGGCCCAGCGGCCAATCGCCGGAACCGTGACCTTCACCAGCACCTGCGGGTTCCAGTAGTTTGCCTCGAAGAAGAGCAGCTGCCCCCCAGGCTTGAGAAGGCGCCACAGCGCCCTCAGGTTCTCCTCGTAGCGATCGTGGCACAGCACCGCGGTCCCGACCACATAGTCGAAGCTCTCCGGCTCCAGGTCGCGCTCGAGGCTCCTGATAAGGACGACGTTGGTGTTCGGGATCCGTTTCGCCTTGGCCTCGTTCGCGAAGTCGTCGTTGAACACCCCCGCCGTGATGACATTCTCACCTCTCAACACCGTGCTGAGGTGCTCGGTCCACAACCCGCTTCCGGCGCCGATCTCAAGGATCGACTCTCCTGGCAAGACATGGAACGAGTGGCGCACGGTCGTGGCGCGCCAGCGGAGCTTCAGCGGCGCCGTGCTCGGGTGGCGCAGCCAGTACGACTCGCGGCTCCGTTCCATAGCGGCTAGGTTGTCCTCGAGACTCGCCGCCTCGGCCGTGATCTCACCCTCGCGCAGGCGCGGTTCGCTCCGCTCGGGCCGCGCCCTCGTCTTTTCACCGCACGGTAGAGTCCCCATACACGCTTTCCTACTACCCAGGGAGGGCCCGGAGAACCACCGTGCTCCGCGTCGTACGGAAGCACCGACGGGGCCCCATCTTCGTGTGGGGTGTGTGGGCCGCTCTCTCACTGGTTGCGCTCGCCTGCCTCGCGCTCTACACCCGAAACGTCCCCCTTTCAGAGGACTGGACGCTGGTCCCCGCGCTGACCGGGAACCAGCCCGATGTTCTCGGGTGGCTCTGGTCGCAGAATAACGAGCACCGAGTACCGGTTCCAAGGCTGATGCTTCTGGGCGCCCTCACACTGACGGGCGGAGACTTCCGGGCCGGCGGCGCCGTCAGCGTCCTCTGCCTGGTGGCCCTTGCCGCGATGGCCATTCTCGTGGCACGGCGCCTTCGCGGCGGCCGAATCCGCTACACCGACGCGTTCCTGCCGATCGCGTTCCTGCATCTCGGCAACTGGGAAAATCTGTTCTGGAGCTGGCAGCTCACGTTCGTCACGTCCGTGGTGTTGATCTGCGGGCTCCTTTACTTCGTCCTGACCCACTCGACCCCGGTACCTCTCGGAGCGACCGTCCTGGCCGGCTCCGCGCTGGTGCTCTTGCCCCTGACCGGCGCGAGTGGTCTCGTCTTCGTGCCGGCACTGGCCCTGTACCTGCTCTGGCAGGGGTTCCGCCAGTGGCGTGAACGGACGCCGGAGACCTCCCGATGGCCCACGCTGATGCTGCTGGCTTTCCCGGTCGTCGCTCTGATCGTTACCGCCCTCTATTTCCTCGGGTATGAGTCACCCGCCTGGTACCCGACCAGTAGGCTCAACGTCCAATTCGCCAAGACCAGCCTCAAGTTCCTCGCCATCGGTCTCGGCCCCGCTGCCGCCCAGTGGTGGGCAGTCTGCACGATAACGGTAACCGTTGCCATCGGGTATACGGCCATCTTGCTGCTCACCGTCATCCGATCGCAGCCGGCGAAACGGAGCCGGGCGATCGGGCTCTTGCTCGTCCTTGCCAGCGTCGGAGTCATGGCCATCGGGATCGGGCGTGGACGGGGTGCAGTTCCTGACGCGCACATCCCGATCCGCTACGTCCTTCTGGCGCTTCCTGCCCTCTTGACTGCCTACTTTGCCGCCGAGCTCTACGCCTCGCGCACCCACCGCCGCACGCTACAGGGCGGGCTCCTGGCTATCGTCCTCCTGCTCCTCCCGCTCAACATCCGGTCCGGTCTCGAGTGGAGGGACTGGTACCTCGACGGGATGGACCGCGTCCTGCAGGACGTGGAGGCCGGGGTTCCGCGCTCCGAGCTGGCCGAACGACACCGCGCCTTCCTCCTCCACTGGGATGTCGAGCGCCTGAAAGCAAGCATCGGGATGCTCCAGGAAGCGGGGATTGGGCCCTTTGCTCAACTCCCCGACGAAACCGGCGTTAAAGAGCGTCAACCTCCGCGCGTCCCGCTGCCGCGCGTCGCGTTCTCGGCGTCTTACGCATCTTGGGTGTCACCCTACCTATTTCGGGGATGCGATGACCGGGACGCGTCAGCTTCCGTGTGACGCACGATCAGCGCCCCCGACTGAACTCACCCCCGCTGCCAGAACACGGCCGCATCGTGCTCACCGCTGCCTGGCGGCGCCCGTCTGCGTCTGGATCAGCTCGTCGAAGATGGTGTCGACCGTCCTCGTGATGCGCCAGCTCGGGTAGTGGCTGGTCAGCTTGTGCAAGTCCGAGATGTAGCAGATGTGGTCGGCGCGGCGAGGCGTCTGGTCGTAGCGCCATCGCACCGGTCGGTCGAGGCGGGCCTCTAGGAGCGCGAAGCACTCCAAGATGGAGACTGCGTTCTCCCGGCCGCCCCCGATGTTATAGACCTCGCCCGGACGGGGGTCGGCCGCGAAGGCATCGAACGCGGCGATGACATCTGAACTGTGGATCTGATCGCGAACCTGCTTCCCCTTGTGACCGAAAACCGTGTACTCCTCGTCGCGCACCGCGGTCTTCACCAGGTAGCTCAGGAAGCCGTGCAGTTCGACACCGGAGTGGTTCTGGCCGGTGAGGCATCCTCCCCGGAAGATCCCGGTCTTCATCCCGTAGTACCGCCCGTACTCTTGGGCGACGATGTCGCCCGCGAGCTTCGAGGCGCCGAAGAGAGAGTGCGTGGTCTGGTCGACGCGGAGCTGCTCTGAGATGCCGTTGTAATCGGCCGGCCGCGCGTAGTCCCACCGCGTCTCGAGCTCGACGAGCGGGAGCTCGTTGGGAGCATCGCCGTACACCTTGTTGGTGCTGACGTGGATGAACACGGCGTCAGGTGCGTGTAGTCGCGTCGCTTCGAGCAGGTTGATTGTCCCTGTTGCGTTGACGTCAAAGTCGACCAGGGGGATCGCGGCGGCCCGGTCGTGGGAGGGCTGCGCGGCGCAGTGCACGACCAGATCGAAACGGTGTCGCTGAAAGAGGGCGATGACGCCATCGCGGTAGCGGATATCGAGATCGTGGTGGTGAAAACGAGGGGTGATGCGGCGAAGCCGCTCCAGGTTCCAGGTGGTGTCACCCAGAGGGCCAAAGAACCATCGCCGCATGTTGTTGTCGACGCCGTGCACCTCGCGTCCCTGGGCGCTGTAATGCTCGACGGCCTCGGAGCCGATGAGACCGCTGCTTCCTGTTACCAGCACCCGTTCCATCGCCCCCGCTTCCTCGAGGAAAGGCCCGCACCGCTTAAGTGTCCGAGAACGTCAGCTCCACGTAACCGCTGCTCCCGCCTGCGCTGACACCTTGAGGGACACCCGTCGCGGTGATGTGAGCGATTGGGTTTCGCTCCTTCACCATACCCTTTGGTCGGCCCGGTTGTATCGTCGGATCGTCCCAAACATCGACGAAGGAGGGATCGGGACGGACTGGCATGACTTCTTGGCGATCCGTCTCGGTCGTCATCCCGACCCGTAACCGGCGCTCGCTTCTCGGCCGCGCTCTCCGCTCAGTGCTAGCCCAGCAAGGCATTGAGCAGGAGGTCATCGTGGTCGACGACGGATCCACCGACGGGACCGCCGACTACGTCGACAGCCTGGCGGACCGGCGCGTTGCGCTCGTCCGGCACGAGGAATCGCTTGGCGTGACGGCCGCCCGCAACGCCGGCATCGCCGCGGCATCGGCACACTGGGTGGCGTTCATCGATGACGACGATGTGTGGGCCCCGGCGAAGCTGCACGCCCAGCTGAAGGCCTTGGAGAGCACCCCAGCGGCCAGGTGGGCCTGCACGGGAGCCGTCCTCGTCGACCTCGACCTCAGGGTCCTCGGGCCGCAACCGGTCCCGACCCAGTCCGACGTCGGCGACCTGCTCCTGGCCCGCAACGTCATTCCCGGCGGGGCGTCCGGCGTCCTGGCCGCCGCGGATCTGCTCAGGGAGGTTGGCGGATTTGACCTTGGCCTCTCCCGACTGGCGGACTGGGACCTCTGGATCCGCCTCGGCCTTCGCTCTCCCTGCGCCTCCGCACCGCAGACCCTCGTCGCCTACGTCGTGCATCCCGGCGGGATGGCCCACGACGTCGACGGCTCGCAGGCAGAGCTTGAGAGGATCAGGGACAAGTACCGGCTGGAGCGGAGCGAACGGGGCGTCGACGTCGACGATGCCTTCTGGCTTTGGTACTTCGGGCAGCTTCACCTCCGGGCTGGCCGCCGCCTCGCCGCCGCTCGGTTACACGCCCGCCTGGCGTCGTCCCACCGGCAGCCTCGCCGCTGGCCCCTGGTGGCCCTGGGGCTCGTCTGGCCTCGACTGCAGGCGGTCCGCGACACCGCGTCAGGCAACCGCATGCCTCCGCTCTGGCACGAGCACGTCGAAGCATGGCTCGGCCCACTCCGCTCCTTGCACGAGGAGCCCTGCCCGCCCCGCCATTCACCATGAGGCCAAGCCCTCGACGCGTGATGCAAGGAGAACGGGACTCGCGGTGCCCTACGCCCTCGTCGACATAGATCTCGAGCGCCCCTTGCCGCCACTCCAGCTGGCCCCCGACGAGACGGGGATCGGGGTGTTGGCGCGGAAGGGAATGAGGCCCGCGGGCTTCTTCCTGGCACCGCTCCCCGCCGGCGCGGAGATCGAGCCCGCTGCTCTCGGCGATCTCATCGCCGCCCATCTCGGGCCCGAGCTGCTCCGCCGCCACATCGAGGACGAGCTGCTTCGTGGGGAAGCTACCCCTTCCCCGATCGACCTCACAGTCGCCATCTGCACGCGCGACAGGCCTGAGTTGCTGCGAACCTGTCTCACGTCGCTTCTCCGCCTTCGGGTACAGGGACCCCGCCGGTTCGAGGTGCTCGTGATCGACAACGCTTCTTCGACTCGCGACACGTTCGACGTGGCGGCGAGCATGGATGACGTTCGCTACATCCTCGAGCCGCGGCCCGGTCTGGATTTCGCTCGCAACCGGGCCCTGCGGGAAGTGCGTACCGAGATGATCGCGTTCATCGACGACGATGCTGTCCTCGATCGCGGCTGGTTGTCCGGCTTGGAAGCTGCCTGGGCCCACGATCCTCAGGCTGTCGCCATCACCGGGCAGGTGTTGCCTCTCGAGCTGGCCACGGACGCGCAGGTGATCTTCGAAGAGTCCGGCGGCTTCCGGAGAGGCTTCCAGACGGTTCGGTTCGCCGGCCAGACCCGTGACCGCAGCCCCCGCTACCCGATCCTGCCCGGGATGTTCGGGACCGGTTGCAACATGGCGTTCCGCGTCGATGGCCTTCGGCGGCTCGGCGGGTTCGACGAGGCACTTGATACCGGTCCTGCTCTGCCCGGAGGGGGCGATCTCGACATCTTCTATCGGGTCATCCGCGCTGGGTACTCACTCGTCTACGAGCCCGGGGCGCTCGTCTTCCACCGCCACCGTCGCGAGTTGAAGGCGCTCCGGCACCAGTACTGGACGTGGGGGACAAGCTTGATGGCGTTCGTGCACAAGACGTACCGGCAGGATCCCGAGATGCGGCCGAGGGTGCGTCGCGCCGCCGTCACCTGGCTGTGGGGCAACCTGGCCCAGACCGCCCGAAGCTTCTCTGGGAACGAGGTGGTGACTCCTGAGCTGGCGCTGGCTCAGCTCGCGGGAGGGCTTCTCACGTTTCCCTGGATGTACCCCCTCTCCCGCTGGCGTGTGGCGCGCATCGCCCGACAGCACGCTGCCCCATGAACCACCTTTCCCCTCGTACCGTCGTCCACGTGCAGCTCGCCGAGCGCCTCCGCACCCTTGCTTCCGACGGCGCTCGCGGCGTGTACGCCGTCTTCTGGCTCGGCGACCTCCCCCTGGGCCACGAATACTTCGATCCGGAGGAGCTGCCGATCGGGCCCCGAGACCTGGCGATGGTCGCTGCTGACTGCGTGACCCTCGCCGTTGCCGCGCACCTCTTCGAAGGGAGCCAGCCCCCCTCGCCCGCTCAGCCCAGCTCTCCGCGGGGTACCGCGGTCAGCTATGGGGCCGCGGCCGCCGCCGCTGACGCCTTGGCCCGCCTCCGTGCCCGTCACGAAAGCCGGCAGGCGACGGGGAACCTGCGGGTCACGGTTGCCGTCATGACTCGAAACCGCCCCGGAGATCTCGCCAGGTGCTTGCGAGCGCTCCAGCACCTCACGCCACGCCCGCGCCAGGTCATGGTCGTCGACATCGGCTCCCAGCACGATCAGACCCAGGCGGTCGTTGACTCCTTCGGGGATCGAGTCGACGCGCCGGGGGACCCTGGCGCGGGTTGGGCCACGAAGGTCGAGGGGGACATCGTCGCCTTCACCGACGACCGCTGCACCCCCCACCCCGCCTGGCTGCAGGCTCTGGCCGCCGCGTTTCGCGACCGAGCGCTGGGAGCCGTGAGCGGCCTCGTGCTGCCCGCCGAGCTCGAGACGGAAGCTCAGGTCGCCTTCGAGCGCCTCCTCGGCGGCGCCCACCTAGGGTTCCAGCCGGCCACTTACAACCATCGATGGCTGAGGGGTAGAAGGTCCGCGCTAGGACCTCAGCGTCCTCGGCGACTGGGCACCTCCGCGAACCTCGCCGTGCGCACCGATTGGTTGCATGCCATCCATGCGGCCACCGGCTTCACGGCGCTGCACCAGCTGGAGCGTCTCGCTCGCTCGGACCTCTGGCACCGACTGGTGGCCTCGGGGGCGCACGGTCGGTACGAGCCGGCAGCCGTCGTGTTCCGCCACCACCCCACGGACCTGAAGGAGATCGAGGACGCGGCGTTCTCCTGGCCGTCCGACCTTGGCGCGGCCACCCGCTCGGTCGACCACGGCATCCAGGGGGCGCGCGACGCGGCGGCTGTGTCATCAGCCAACTTCGTCGTGATCGCGGCTCGCAACATCCTGCTCGGCACCCGCGTGGAACGACGGCTCGTGAAGGCGGGCATCGCCGGGTACGTCAGCAACCGCGTTCCCCGCCGGCGAGCAGTTGGCCAGCGCCATGACAAGCTTGGGACAACCCTCCCCGGCGCTGCTGCGGCGCCTCATGCATCCTCCGAGCTGTGACTACTCATTTGTAGCCACAGCTCCCGCAAAGTGCCAGGAACCGCGCGGCGAGTGAGCCCGTGGAGGTAGAGCTTCGGGCTGCTCTTTCTCTTTCTCTGGTCTCGTCTTTGTCGTTCGCGTCCCACCGGTTCCAGCGTCGATTCCTATCCTCCTGGACCGGACCGCTCGCACTTCTCGCTGAGGTCCTTCGTAAGTGTTCAGCTTCCCTTAGCTCCTCACCGAGCGGCCTGAAGAAATTTCATCCGTGTAAGCAGGAATCGCGCGCCGTGGTCGCGAACTTGTCTATATGGCAGGTGACCGGCCCTCGGCTGAGGAG
>JALZBR010000025.1 GCA_030863485.1 Actinomycetota bacterium | reverse complement strand
CTCGACGAGGCGGTCCTCTTCGAGGAGCTGGGCCGAGCTCTGTTTCCGGGCCCGTATTTCTCGAGTGTCGGCCTCGCTCTACCGGCCCTCGCGGACCATGGGGAGGTTCTCGACCAGCTCTCGTCCGGAGACCTCGCAGTCACCCTGGCCCCCTCGGGTGACCTCAGGGCTTCGGGAAGCGGCGACGGCGTCACTTTGGATGGAACCGCCGATCTCGTCCCGGACCTCGGGATCTGCAACGCCGTCGTTGTTGCGGCGTCTCACGCCGATGGAGAGGGTCTGTGGCTCGTGTCAACGGCGGACGACGGTGTTGCGAGCAAGACGCTTGGGACTATGGACGCAACCCGGCGACTTGGGAGGCTGACCCTGTCGGGCGCGGGGGCGCGGACGTTGATCGAGCCCGGAGGCGCGGGGGGCGTTCTCGGCCGCATCGCGCTTCGAGCGGGGGCCGCGGCTGCCCTCGAGGCAGTCGGCATCGCCCAGAAGGCCCTCGACCTGGCTCTTCAGCACACGAAGACCCGCGAGCAATTCGGCAAGCCCATCGGGAGCTACCAAGCGGTGTCGCACCAGGTGGCGGACACCTACATGGACGTCGAGTTGAGTCGATCCCTTGCCTACTGGGCCGCGTGGTGCGTCGCCGAGAACGACGAGAAGGTGAACGTCGCGGTGCCGGCAGCCAAATCGGCGGCAACGGAGTCTGCGGTGCGCGCGTGCGAGCGCTCGATCCAGGTGCACGGGGGGATCGGTTTCACCTGGGAGCACATTCTCCACCGTCTCTACAAGCGGGCCCAGTGGCTCGATTCGTTCCACGGTTACGGCTACGTTCAGCGCGCCGCAGTAGCTGCCTCGCTGCTGGGTTCTTAGTCCCCCGCGCGCAAAGGCACAAAGATGCTCGGGCCAGGCCGTATCCTTTCTTGATGCGCAGGCCGGGACCGGGAGAGCTTATCGAGAGCCTGCCGCAGCGCTACAACCCCTACTTCACGAAGATCAAGCCGACGCGCTTCCACATCGTGGTCGGTGACGAGTCCCGCGACGTGGTAGTCGATCCTTCGGGTTGCAAGGTCGAAGAGGCGAGTGGACGCTTCGACGTCGAGATACAGACCGATCCCAAGACCTGGCGCAGGATCTACGCCGGTCAACTCTCCGGGATCGAAGCATTCGCCGGGGGCAACATCGTCATCCGCGGCAGCATCGACAAGTCGCTGCTGTTCGAAGCCTTGTTCGACTGGCCCGATGCGGGCGGTTTCCGGTACCGGCTCGAGCGAGTCAGTCTCGGGGGAAGGGCGATCTCCGCTCTGGTCGCCGGCGACGAGGAGGCCCCTCCTCTTGTCTTGATCCACGGCCTCGGAGCGAGCAAGGCGTCATGGCTTCCCGTGGTGCCCGCCCTGGCCAAGACCCATCGTGTCTATGCGATCGACCTCCCGGGCTTCGGGTCCTCTTCCAAACCGCGAGGCAAGTACACGGCGCCCTGGCTGGCCGAGCACGTATTCCGCTTCATGGACATGGTGGGGCTGGACTCGGCCTTCGTCGCTGGGAACTCGCTCGGGGGCCGCGTGACGATGGAGATGGCGATGATGGAACCCCATCGCGTGCGGGGCATCGCCTGCCTGTGTCCCGCCTCGGCGTTCTCCTATCGACCCGGTCTTCCTATCGTTCGTCTCTTGCGACCCGAGATGGGTTTTGTCGTGGCGCGTCTCCCTCGCACCTATATAAGGGATCAGCTGAAGGAGCTCTTCTGCGATCCCACACGCATCCACGAGGACTGGTACGACGCGGCCATCGATGACTTCCTCGCGCGCTTCAAGACGGTGCGCGGACGTCTGGCGTTCTTCGCCGCTCTTCGCAACATCTACCTTGACGAGCCGGACGGCGAGGCGGGTTTCTGGGCTCGACTCTCGGATGTGAAGATGCCGTCGCTGTTCATCTACGGTCGGCGCGACGTCTTGATCAGTCACAACTTCAGTGGCCGCATCCGCCAACATCTCCCCTCGGCCAAGGTCCAGGTCTGGGACGACTGCGGGCACGTGCCGCAGCTGGAGCACCCCGAGCGAACCGTGGATCAGATGACGAAGTTCTTCGCTCAGGCCACCAGGCGGGCCACAGCGGTCTGATCTCCTAGAAGAAAGCGCTCTGGCCGGTGAGGGCGCGCCCGATGATCAGCTTCTGGATCTGGCTCGTCCCCTCGTAGAGCGTCGTGACGCGCGCATCGCGCAGGTACTTGCCGACGGCGTACTCGTCGACGTATCCGTAACCGCCGTGCACCTGGACCGCAGCGTTCGCGGCTCGCACGGCCACCTCGCTCGCGAAGTACTTGGCCATCGACGACTCGACCGTGTGCTTGGCGCCGGCGTCGGAGAGCGTCGCCGCGCGCCAGGTCATCAAACGGGCCGCATGCGTCTCGACGGCCATATCCGCCAGTAGCTCCTGGACGAGCTGGAAGCGAGCGATGGGACGACCGAACTGCTCGCGTTCCTGCGCGTAGCGCACGCTGACGTCGAGCGCGCCCTGGGCGATGCCCACGCATCCGGCGGCGAGCGAGATCCGACCGTTGTCCAGAGCCGACATCGCAACGGAGAAGCCCTTGCCGACTTCGCCGAGCCTGTTGGCGTCCGGCACCCGCACGTCTTGCAGCACGATCTCGGCGGTGTCTTGCGCACGCAGGCCGAGCTTGCCGTCGATGTGGCTCGAGCTGAAGCCGGGGGAGTCGGTGGGGACGATGAAACAGGTGATGCCCCTAGGGCCCTCTTCGCCGGTGCGGGCGAAAACGAGGGCGACCCCGGCCCAGGTCCCGTTCGTTATGAACATCTTCGAACCGTTCAGGACCCAGTCGTCTCCGTCACGCTCTGCCCTCGTTTGCAGACTTCCGGCATCGGATCCCGAGCCCGGCTCCGTCAGGCCGTAGCAGCCGAGCTTCTCGCCGGAGCAAAGGGGGGGCAGCCACTCGTTCTTCTGGTCCTCGCTCCCCCACTTGAGCAGCGTCTTGCCCACCAAGCCGACGTTCACCGAGACGACACCCCGGACCGAGCTGTCCGCTTTACCGAGCTCCTCGATGATGAGGCAGTACGAGAGCGTGTCGAGCCCCATTCCCCCGTAGGTCTCCGGGAGGGCGGCGCCCAGCCACCCCATCTCCGCCAGACCGTCGACCACCGACCGATCCATGCTCTCGTTGCGATCCCATTCGCGGACGTGAGGAGATATCTCCTTTTCGGCGAACCGCCGGGCCGCTTCTCGGATCATGTGTTGGTCTTCATTGAGCTCGAAATCCATGGAGCGCGATCCTAGTGTCCCCGCCCCAGGCGCGAGGGTGGATCATGTGACGGTGAGCGACCTTCTCTTTGCCGATCGGTCCGAGCGCGCCAAGCTCCGTGTGGGCGACGAGCAGCGCTTGTGGTTCCTCGATCAGCTCCTGACCCAGTCGTTCGGGGATATGGAACCCGGGGAGGCCCGGGACACGGCCCTGATCACCGTTCACGGACGCATGCAGGCCTACATGGAGGCCGTGGCGACCGACGACTCGGTGCTCCTTCATTACGAGCCCGAGTTACGGACCCTCGTGCCCGAGACGCTTGCCAAATACGTCTTCGCGACCCGCGTCACCCTGGATGACGTCACCGAAGAGATGGGGCTCGTGCTCGTGGTCGGTCCAGGATGGCGAGAACTCGCGGCTCTCGACGCGGAGGCAACACCACATGAGACGAAGTCCCTTGGGGCCGAGGCCGGATATCTATGGATGCAGCGCACGAGGGTGGGTGCTTTCGTCAAAGCACTTCGGAGCGAGGGCGTGACGGAGACAAACGAGCAGGAGCTCGAAGCGATCCGGATCGGGAACGGTGTCCCGCGCTGGGGCCGGGATATGAACGCGAAGACGTTCCCCCAGGAGGCCGGCGTCGATTCACTGGCGGTCCACTACCAAAAGGGGTGCTACCTCGGCCAGGAGGCGATGGCGAAGATCCATTTCCGCGGGAAGGTCAACCGTCGGCTCGCACGACTGACGAGCGGCGGTGCACTGGTGCCGGGCACCGATCTGTTTGCCGAGGATCAAAAGGTGGGCACCATCACCAGCTCGGCCGATGGTCGTGCTCTGGCGCTCGTCAAGCACACGCTGGAGGAGGGGACCGAGGTCAGGGCCGGGGCCTATTCCGCCCGCGTCGTCTCCTGAGCCAACCGAAGGGAGCAACACCTCAGATGCATCACACGAGCTCGGACGTGGTCGTTCGCAAGGTCGAAGTCGGGCCGATGGAGAACAACACCTACGTCCTCGAGGATGCAAAGACGCACGAAGCCCTCGTCGTCGATGGCTGCTTCGAAGCGCCGAAGATTTTGGAAGCGGCCGAGGGGACGAAGGTGGTCGGGATCGTGCAGACCCACGGCCACTTCGACCACGTCCAGGCCTTGGGGGAGATCAAGGAAGCGCTGGATGCGCCCGTCTTCGCGCATGCCGGTGACGACTATCCGGTCCCGGTCGATCGCTTTCTCGAGGACGGTGACCTCGTCTCGTTCGGCAAGCTCGAGGCCCGCGTGCTGCACACACCGGGACACACACAGGGTGGTATCTGTCTGTTGGTTGGTGGGCACCTGATCTCCGGTGACACGCTATTCCCGGGCGGGCCGGGCAACACCCAGGGGGACCCGAAGGCCTTTGCGCAGATCATCGAATCGATCCGAACGAAGCTCTTCACTCTGCCGGACGACACCGAGGTCCATCCCGGACACGGTGCCGATACGACGATCGGGAACGAGAAACCCCACCTTCAGGAGTGGATCGACCGCGGTTGGTAAGTGTCCGCGCCAAACCCCGTTGACCGTCTCGACCGGGTTCTCTACCGTGGACAATGGTGTCCTGGGGGGTCACTTCACCAATAAGCGGGTAGGAGGGATTCGCACATGCGAGAGCGATTCATCGGTGGGGGTAGAGCGGGGGGCTGTCTGCTCCTTGTCGTCCTTGCCCTCACCCTGGCTTCCGTCGTCCCGGCGCGGGCGGGTAGTTCCAGCACCTGCACCTTCGAGGACGGCAAAGTCACCGTGATCTTTCACAACGACGGCTCATCGGGGACTTTGCAGCTCGACGACACCGGAACGATCATCTTGTACAAGGACGAGGACAGCCCTACAGCTCAGCCTTGTGGGACGGGGGCGACGACGTTGACGACCGATCGCATCGTCGTGGAGGACCGAAGCGACAATCAACGCAGCGACGCGACCCGTGACGGCAGCACGGGGATCATCCTCGACCTACGCAACGGCCACTTCGCCGACGGCGGAGACGAGATCCCCATCGACATCGATCTCGGCCCCGGACCTCTGGATGTGTTCGGCGTGATCGCGGGAGGCGAGCACGACCACTTCACGTTCGGCGTGCAAAAGGGCAATCTTCAAAAGGACACCCGGGCGGAGATCGAGTTCGCGCGCCTTCCGGATTTCGGTTTTGCGACGTTGCAATCGGGCAACGACCGCGCTTGCTCGAGCGGGGGCCGAGGCACGGGCCGCGCGAGCTTGATCGGCTGGGTCTTCATCGGCGGGGCGGACGACGACAGGATGTGCGGCGGGCTGGTCACCGACCGTCTGTTAGGGGGCCGCGGCGATGACGTCCTTCGGGGCAAGCGCGGCGGGGACACCCTCAAGGGCCGCGATGGTCAGGACACTCTGCGAGGGGGTGTGAGCTCGGACGCGCTCTACGGCAACAAGGGGAACGACGGTCTCTATGGCGGCGGGTCTTCCGACTTCTGCAGTGGCGGGCCGGGGGCCGATCAAAAAGGTCGCTGCGAAAGGCAGTAGTTGCGGCGATCTGCCATCGAACCCGGCGGCCGGAGCCGCTCGAGCTTCAGACGGGTTCGAAGTGGATAAGGACCGAGCCCACCTCCACGTGAGCGGAGCGAATGCGGTTCTCGATCCTCTCGGAGGCGTCGTGGATCCGCTCGAGAGGTAGATCCCGCCTGCCCCTGACGTGGGCGACTATGGAGAGCCCCTCGCCCGCCGACGTAACGAGTACCTCGTGACAATCCTGCACGTCGGTTTCCTGCAGCGCAGCCTCGATCACGTCGTCGACGATGTCGCCTCTGTCTTCCGTCACATCTTTTCCCAACGTGGTGCTTTCCAGAGGCTCGATGTGCGTGTCCACGCGCGCGTCGGGACCGATCTCCCGGGACACGGTCTCTTCGATCTCCTCCGACAGATCGTGCGCATCAGCCAGCGACACGCCCCGGCCGACCTTGGCGTGCAGCGAGACCTGGAGCCTCGTCTTGCCGTTCTCGTCGAAGGCGTGCACGAGGACGTTGTGGACCTCGTGGACCCCGTCCACCCGGCTCGCCGCCGCCTGGACACGTTCGACGAGCCCGCTCGTCTCCGAGGCCGGTTCGACGTGGACGACGACATCTGCCCCCGGGGCGACGGCCTCGATCTCCCGCTCGACCCGCTCGGCGATGTCGTGCGCCCGTTCGAGCGACGCCGTCCTGGCCGCGGCGACGGTGACGTCGGCAAACAGTTGCTGCCCACTGGCTCGCACGCGGACGCGTCGCGCCTCGGCGACCCCCGGGGCGGATCCGGCCGCGTCCTCGATCGCCCTGACCGGCCCGCCGGGAGCCCTGTCCATGAGCACGTCGACGGACCTCCGCCCCAGGCGCGTGGCGGCCACGGCAACGGCCGCCGCCACCACGAGGCCCCCGATCGCGTCGGCGTCCTCGATCCCGGCCCTCACGGCCACGAGACTGACGAGCGCGACCGCCGCGGTGCCGACGTCGGTCGCGATGTTCAAGGCCCCGGCCCCCAGCGCATCCGATCCCTCCCGGCGAGCGGCCCGTAGGAGCCAGACCACGCGCACCACGTCCACGAGCGCGGAGGTCGCGAGGAGAGCGAGCGCGAACCACGGCACTTCGATGGGCTCGCTCGGCCGCCGAAGCCTTGCGACGGCCTCGAACGCGACTCCGACCACCACCGCGGCCAGGAACAGCGTCTGCGTGAACGCCACCAGGTTCTCGGCCTTGCCGTGCCCGTAGTGATGGGAGTCGTCGGCCGGCTTGGCGGCGATCCTGACTCCGAAGAAGACCAGGCCCAGGGCGACGATGTCCAGGGCGGAGTCAAGGGCCTGAGAGAGCACCGCCAGGCTCGATGTCGAGATCCACACGGCCAGCTTGGCCAGCGTCAGCAGGCAGGTGATGCCGAGCGCGAGCAGCGCCGTGCGCTGGGGATCGTGCCGAGTCGGGGTCATCGCCGCTCCAGCCTAGGTCTCCGAGCGCCGCCCCGACAGGCGCCCGGCACTCCTTACCGTAACCATGTGTCAACTGGTGAGTGCAGCGCTTGCCTGCGGCGAGGTCGCTCTCAACACCTTCTTCGTCCTCGGGTTCGCCGTGCTCAACCTTGAGGGCATCGCGGCCATTGCCACGTTGGGATCTTTGTTGTTCATGTACACAACTTGTGTTCTCACCGCATAGTCTGCTCGCCGAATGAGACGCCGGCTCTTCATCGTTGTTTTCTTCGCGCTGTTGTCGGCGTGCTCGTCTGAAGGAGGGGGGCCGGTGGAGATCTCCATGACCTCGGACCACTTCTTCGATCCCGACACCCTCTCGGTGGCCCCGGGAACCGAGGTGACGTGGACAAACGATGGCGATGAGCCCCACACGGTCACCGCCTACGCCCAGGAGGTCCCCGAAGGCGAGTACTTCTCGAGCGGCGATCTGCCCGACGAGCAACGGGCGCGGTCGTCGGTGTCCCAGGCGCTCGTGGCCCCGGGGGAGACCTACTCCGTCACGCTCGACAAGCCCGGTACCTACGGCTATTTCTGCATCCCCCACGAGGATCACGGCATGGTGGGCGAGCTCGTGGTCGAGGAGTGAGCGAAGAGAAACGACTTTCGATCGTCTGCGATGGACTGAGGCTCGCCGGCGGCGCCTATGTACCGGAAGACCCCCGAGGGATCGTCGTCTTGCTGCACGGGATCCCCTCGAGCGCCCCGCCGGAGCCGGGCGACGAGGGCTATCCCGGACTTGCCCGCCGTTTCGCAGAGCGAGGTTGGGCCGCGGCGTGGGCCGAGATGCGCGGGGTCCGCAAGTCACAGGGGCACTTCTCGATCGAGGGTTGGGTCCGGGATGCCCGGGCCATCGTCGATGCCGCCCGCACTCTCGAGGGAGCCCAAGGTCTTCGTCTGGCGCTCGTCGGCTCCTCTGCAGGCGGGGCGGTCTCCGTCGAAGCAGTGAAGCGGGGAGCGCCGGTTCATGCTCTCGCGCTGCTCGCGGCCCCCGCAGCCTGGGTTTCGTTCGCGAGGGACCCGGCGGCGGCGGTTCGTCGCATCACCGAGGAGGCGGGCATGCCCCTGTCGGAGGAGACGCTGGCCGATCCGAGGGCGTGGGCGGCAGAGTTCGAGACCGTGGTGACCGAGGCCTCGATCGTCGACGTCAAGGTCCCGACGCTCGTCGTGCACGGAACCGCCGACGATGTCGTCCCGGTGGATCACGCCGGCCGCATCGCGGAACGGGCTCGGAACGCGCAGCTAGAGATCATCGAGGGAGCCGCCCATCAGCTCAGGCGCGACGATCGAGCCGTGACGATCGTGATGGAGTGGCTCGAGCGCACGATCCGATGACGGCGGCGGTGACCGTGCTCGTCGTTGGCGGGATAGCCGTCGTCGTTGCCCTGGGTCTGGCGGCCGGGTTCGACTCGACCGCGCTCGTCATCCTGGCCTTCATCCTGGTCCTCGGGCTCCTCGCGGTGTCGGTCGCTCGCAAGGCGCGCAGCGGGGCCGTCGAACCACACCACTGCCGCGAGTGTGGGGGCCTGGTCTCTCCCCACGCCCCCTACTGCAAGCATTGCGGGGCGCAGCTCTAAAGGGCCAGAGCGCGGGGTGGCTTAGATGAGCGAGCCCTGATTGTCCGGCTTCTTGCGGGCCCGACCGTCGCTTTCGGGATCGTCCGCGGGGTGCTCGATCACGGCCACCACCCGAGCGGCCATGAAGCGGGCGGTGCGGACCTCGACTCCGGTGCGGGTCATCTCGGATACCTCGATGGTTCCCCGCACGTTTGAGATCTCGACCCTGCGACCGGCCTTCGTCGCGACGATCTCGTAGGTCTTGGTCGTGTCGCCTACGTCGACGACCACTTCGACCCGATCACCCTTCATGGCGCCATCGTACGCCGCGCCTGTGACGCGGTTGCGTGGGTCCACCCCGGCGGGCGTTCGCTTCGGGGGGATCGGGGGCCGTGTATCGTCGTTTTCGCAGATGAGAACGTCGCCCGCGGTGCGGTGAACGACGCTCTTGGTCAACGATCTCGAGAGGCTGGAGGGCGTGGTGGCAGAAGGTTCCGACTCCTTTGATCTGGTGATCCTCGGTGGGGGGAACGCGGGTTACGCAACCGCATTCAGGGCCGAAGCCCTCGGGTTGTCGGTCGCCCTCGTCGAGGGGGACAAGGTCGGTGGCACGTGTCTTCACCGCGGCTGCATCCCGACCAAGGCCCTGCTGCACGCGGCGGACCTCGTCGACGAGATCGGTCACGCAGGAGACTTCGGGATCCTGGTCGAGGCCGAGCCACAGGTCGATTGGGGGAAGGTCCTCAACTTCAAGGACTCTGTCGTGGGCCGGATGTACAAGGGCTTGTCGACGCTGGTGAAGCGCAAGAAGAACGTCGAGCTCGTCGAGGGCAAAGGGCGCCTCCAGGACAACAAGACCGTAGTCGTCACCACCAACGACGGCGAACGGACGCTGACCGCCGACAAGGGGATCGTTCTCGCCCCCGGTGCCTATCCGCGCGATCTGCCTTTCATCAAGGCGGACGGCGACAAGGTCCACAACTCGAACCACGGGCTCGTGGCGTCCGACATCCCGTCGTCCGTGGTCGTGGTCGGCGGGAACTACATCGGGCTCGAGTTCGCCAGCGTGTACCGCTCTTTCGGAGCGGAGGTGCACGTGGTCGAGATGCTGCCGAAGATCGCGCCGGCGGAGGACGACGACATCTCCGAGGCCCTCCTCAAGCTCCTGCAAAAGCGCGGCATCAAGTTCCATCTCGGCGTGGAGGTCAAGGAGGCAACGACGACCGACTCGGGCGTGGAGGTCAAGATCGAAAAGGACGGGTCGGGCGAAACGCTGAGCGGCGACAGGATGTTCGTCGCCATCGGACGGGCGCCGAGAACCGACGACATCGGTCTCGACGAGGTCGGCGTCAAGACCGATCGAGGTTTTATCGTCACGGATCAACTGTTCAAGACGAGCGTCGAGGGGGTCTTCGCGATCGGCGACGCGATCCACATCCCGGACGCGAACTGGCCCCACCCGCAACTCGCGCACGTCGCTTTCGCGGAGGGACAGAAGGTAGCGGAGCTCGTCGCCGGAGATCACCCGACGCCGGTCGATTACAAGAACGTCCCGCACGTCATCTACTGCCAGCCCGAGGTTGCGGCGGTGGGCCTCACGGAGGCCAAGGCGAAAGAGGCAGGCATCGACGTGGCGACCAAGCGCTACCCCTTCTCGGCCAACGCCCGCGCCCTGATGTTGGGAGGGGGACAGGGGTTCGTGAAGACGGTTGCCGACAAGGACGGGGCCGTGGTCGGGGTGCACATAATCGGCCCCCGCGCATCGGACCTCATCACGGAGGCTCAGCTCGTCACATCGTGGGAGGCATATCCCGACGAGCTGGCCGAGCTCATGCACGCTCACCCGACTCTTTCGGAGGCGATCGGCGAGACGTTCCTGGAACTCGCGGGAAAACCTCTCCACGGCTAGGGCCCAGGTGCGACGAACCAAGATCGTCGCCACGATCGGCCCGGCGTCGCGCGACCCCGAGGTCTTGCGCGCGATGGTGCGCGCGGGAATGGATGTGGCGCGGCTCAACTTCGCGCACGGCGAGCCCGCCGAGCACGCCGAAACCGCGCGCCGGGTCCGCGAGGCGGCTCTCGCCGAGGGCCGCACCGTCGGCATCCTCGCCGACCTCCCCGGTCCGAAGATGCGCACGGGCGCCTTTGCAACCGAATCCGTGGAGCTTGCGACGGGCGCCACGTTCACTCTCGCGTCGCAGCAGGTACCGGGGGATGCCGAGCGCGTGTCGACGACCGTCGACGACCTGCCTGGGGTGGTCTCCGTCGGCGATGAGGTCTACCTTGCCGACGGAGAGGTCGTCCTGCGGGTCACGGGCATCGAGGGTGGCGACGTTGCCACGGAGGTGGTGAGAGGCGGCAGGGTGCGTTCTCGCAAGGGTCTTCATCTGCCAGCCGCCGAACTGCGGCTCGAGGCATTCACCGAGGATGACCGCCGGGCCCTCGACATCGCCCTAGAGATGGAGGTCGATCTCGTCGGGCTCTCGTTCATCCGGGATGAGCGTGATCTCGCAAAGGCGCGGGCCGCTCTTCCAGGGAACGCGATCAGGCCGCACCTGGTTGCGAAGATCGAGACGGCTTCGGCGGTAGAGAACCTCAACGCCGTGGTCGCCGCTGCGGATGCCGTGATGGTGGCCCGCGGGGACCTCGGCATCCAGACACCACTCGAGCGTGTCCCCCTCCTGCAAAAGCAGATCATCCGCGCATGCAACCGGATCGGGAAGCCCGTCATCACCGCTACCGAGATGCTCGAGTCGATGACAGAGGAGCCATTGCCGAGCCGCGCGGAGGTCACCGACGTGGCGAACGCCGTTTTCGATGGGACCGACGCTCTGATGCTCTCGGAGGAGACGGCGGTCGGGCGTTATCCCATCGAGGCGGTCGAGACCATGGCAAAAGTGGCGGAGAGCGCCGAGACTCGGCGCAGGCGCAAGAACATCGAGCTCGGCCTCGGGGCGGGGGATGAGGATCGCGTCGCGTGGGCCGTTGCCCATGCAGCCGTTGAAGCGGCCGAGGATCTCGGGGCTGCGGCGATCCTCTCGGTGACGCGCGCGGGATCAACGCCTCGACGCGTCGCCGCATATCGCCCCGGAAGACCGGTCGGTGCCCTCTCGCCGTCCGATGACTGTTTAGGACCGCTCGCTCTGGTGTGGGGGGTCCAGCCGTTGCAGGTTCCCGAGTTGCCGTCGGACACGGAAGTCCGCTCGTTCGCAGATCAGGTCGTGCGCCTGGCCGCCGAAACAGGCTTCGTCGGGCCGGGAGACCTGGTCGTCGTGGTCGCCGGGAGTCCCGGCATCAGGGCCGGAGCAACGGACTTCATGCGAGTCGTTCGCGCCTGACCCGGCGATAGCAGCAAAAGCGGGCTCCGGACCGCTCTTGCTGCCAGAAGCTGCGCCGCCTCCGGAGAGGGGCGAAGCCCGCCCGGGCGGTACTCTCAAGGGCGACTCCAACACCAGAACTCACTCGACAGAAGAGACCGCTCGGTCCACAAGGGGAGGGTCGGCTGCATGGCCACTGAGATCAAGATGCCGCAACTCGGCGAGTCCGTCGTCGAAGGCACCATCACCAAATGGCTCAAGCAGGAGGGTGAGGAGATCGGCGAGGACGAGCTCCTCGTCGAGGTCTCCACCGACAAGGTCGACTCCGAGGTCCCCTCATCGGCGGCCGGGACCCTGCAGAAGATCCTCGTTCCCGAGGGCGAGACCGTGAAGGTCGGTACCCCGATCGCTCTCGTCGGCGAAGGCGCGGCCGAAAGCGGCGATGCCGGCTCGAACGGACAGGCGGCGGATACGAGCGGCGACGCCCAGTCCGAAGAGGCCGAGCAGCCCTCCAGCAACGGTTCCGAGCAGCCCGCAGCCGAAGCCGGCGACGCGGCCCAGGCCGAGGCAGAGGAAAGCTCTCCGATGGCCGAGACGGGGTCGGGCGAGGCCGAGAAGGAAGGCAGCCCCGAGAAGTCCGAGGAGACCCCCCAACCCGGCGAGGCGGATGAAGAGCCTGCGGCGGCGGCGGACACCGGGGACCCGGGCGGGCGGCCCGTGGCGGCGGGGGCGACAGAATCGGCCGACGGAGACTCCGGCGACACCTCCAAGCGCGGGATCATCTCCCCTCTCGTGCGAAGACTGGCCGACGAGCACGGGGTCAGCCTCGACGACGTCCAGGGCACCGGAACCGGCGGAAGGATCCGCAAGCAAGACGTCCTCAAGTACGTCGAGACGGGGAAATCCAAGCCCGCTGCGAAAGCGGCGGCGTCGGAAGAGCCGGCCCCCGAGGAAGAGCCCCGGCCGGCAGCACAACCGAGTCCCGAGCCCTCCGCCGCTCAGGTGGCCGAGCGCGAGGAGCTCGTTCCCTGGACCAACATCCGTCGTCGCACGGCCGAGCACATGGTGGCCTCTGCGCGCGAGACGGCCAGGGCCTGGAACGCGGTCGAGGCGGACTGGACCAACATCGTCAGGCTGCGAACGCAGGCGAAAGAGGAATTCAAGAAGCGCGAAGGCTTCGACCTGACCTACATGCCCTTTCTCGCCCGGGTCATCTGCGACACGTTGCTCGAGATGCCCGAGGTCAACGCGAGCTTCGACGAGGCCAACAAGGCCAATCGCATCAAGCACTACGTGAACCTCGGGATCGCCGTCGCCCTCGAGGGCGGGGGTCTCATCGTGCCCGTGATCAAGGGAGCCGACGGTAAGAACCTCGCCGGTCTTGCGCGCGACATCAACGACGTTGCGCAGCGGGCGCGGTCGAAGAAGCTCTCGCCCGACGATCTCTCCGGCGGCAGCTTCACGATCACGAATCCGGGCCCGTTCGGCTCGGTGATCTCCGTTCCGATCATCCCCATGGGCCAGGCCGCGATCCTCGGCTTCGAGGCCATTCGCAAGGGAGTGGTCGTCACCGATGACGACGCGATCGCAATCCGCAGCACCGGTTTCCTCTCGCTCTCTTGGGACCACCGCGTCATCGACGGCGCCGAGGCCGCGAGGTTCCTCTCACGACTGGCGGAGCGCATCGAGACGACCGACTTCTCGTCAGAGTTAACCCAGTACCTCTAGGAGAGCGCAAGAGTTGACCGAACATCGCAAGGAGCCGAAGCCAACCATCGGGACCGACGTGCTCACCGCGTCGTGGTTCGGCCGGGTCGAGTACCCGGCCGCGTGGGCCAGGCAGCGCGAGCTCTTCCTGGCCCGGCTCGACGGCGAAGTAGGCGACTCGTTGATGTTGCTCGAGCACCCTCCGACCTACACGCTCGGCAAGCGCGCGCTGGAAGAGGACCTCGTATTCGACGAGACGCAGCGCCTCGGTCGGGGCATCTCTTTGTTCAAGGTCGATCGCGGGGGCCGCGCCACCTACCACGGGCCGGGACAGCTAGTCGGTTACCCGATCCTCCAGTTGGGCGAGCGCTATGACGTCATCGCCTATCTCCGCAAGCTCGAGGAGGTCCTGATCCGAACTGCCTCCGACCTCGGCGTCGAAGCCGAACAGGACCCCGACCACACCGGTGTCTGGGTTGGATCCAACAAGATCGGCGCGATCGGCGTGAAGATCACCAGAGGGATAACCATGCATGGGTTTGCGTTCAACGTCGCCACCGACCTCTCGATGTTCGAAGGGATCGTCCCCTGTGGGATCCAGGGACGGTGGGTAACGTCCGTGCTGGCCGAGACCGGCAGTGCGCCTCCGGTAAAGGAGGTCGCGAACCTCGCGGCGAACCATGTAGGAGACGTCTTTGGGCGCCCCGTCGCATGGGCGCACCCCCGGACCCTCTTCGTCGCCGGCAATCGCCCGGCCGCAGCATCCGACGAAGGCTCCGATGAGATCACGCACGACTGCTCGACGGCAACGGCGCCAAGACCGGTGCCCTTCTAGGACTCGAGGAGGAGAAGCAACGATGGCAAAAGGCAAGGACCGGCACACGGAGCTGGGGCTCAAGGAAGAGGACCTCACCGAGATGTACCGGACGATGTTGCTCGCCCGTTTCTGCGACGAGCGGCAGTGGGGGTTCAACCGGCAGGGCAAGGCTCCATTCGTCGTCCCCGTGTCGGGGCACGAGGCCGCCCAGGTCGGGTCCGGATGGGCCTTCGAAAAGGGCAAGGACGTCTTCTGCCCCTACTACCGTGACATGGCACTGGTGCTGGTCGCCGGCTTCACTCCGACCGACGTCTTTTTGGGTCTCTTCGGAAAAGCAGACGACCCGTCGTCCGGAGGACGACAGATGCCGGCCCACTGGGGGGCCCGCAGGCTCAACATCATCACCGGGTCGTCTCCGATCTCGACGCAGGTGCTGCACGCGGCCGGGATCGCGTACTCGAAGAAGATCAAGAGAGAGGACGCCGTCGTGGGCACCTGGTTCGGCGAGGGCGGCACGTCGGAGGGCGATTGGCACGGAGCCATGAACTTCGCCGGCATCCACCAGCTCCCCCTGGTCTTCGTCTGCGAGAACAACCAGTACGCCATCAGCGTCCACGAGTCGAAGCAGGTTGCCGGACGGGTCTTCAAGCGTGCCGAAGGCTATGGGTTCCCGGGCATCGAAGCCGACGGCAACGACGTCCTCGAGTCGTTCCGGGTGACGAAGGAGGCCGTCGATCGCGCTCGTGCCGGCGAGGGCCCTTCTCTCGTCGAGCTCCGCACCTACCGCTTCTACTCGCACACCTCCGACGACGACGACCGCACGTACAGATCGCGCGACGAGGTCGAGGAGTGGCGCAAGAAGGATCCGATACCGAAATTCGAGGATTACTTGAAGTCGGTCGACCTGATCGACGATGCCAAGATCAAGCAGATGCGCGAAGAGGCGAAACAGGACGTGGTGGACGGGGCCAAGCAAGCCGAGGCCGCCGACTTCCCCGATCCCTCCGACGCAGGCAAGCACGTCTACGCAGACATCGAGGTGACCTCATGACCGAGAAGAACATCGTTCAGACGGTTCACGACACTCTCTTCGACGAGATGAAGCGGGACGAGCGAGTGCTCGTGCTCGGCGAGGACGTGGGAGCTCGTGGGGGCGTCTTCAGAGCCACCATGAACTTCCTCGAGGAGTTCGGGCCCGACCGGGTTCTGGACACCCCGCTCGACGAGAATCTCATTGCGGGGGCCGCGATCGGGATGGCAATAGACGGCCTCCGGCCCGTCGCCGAGATGCAGTTTGCAGACTTCATCATGCCCGCCTTCAATCAGATCGTGTCCGAGGCGGCCAAGATCCGCTACCGCTCGAACGGCGACTTCGAGGTCCCGCTGGTCATCAGAGCGCCCTACGGCGGCGGCGTGCACGGCGCGCTGTATCACTCGCAGTCGGTCGAGGCGTTCTTCGCTCACGTGCCGGGGTTGAAGGTCGTGGTCCCATCGACGCCACACGACACCAAGGGCATGTTGCTGCAGGCTATCGACGACCCCGATCCCGTCCTGTTCTTCGAGCACAAGAAGACCTACCGCCTGATCAAGGGCGACGTCCCCGACGACCGCTACACGATCGAGTTCGGCAAGGCCGAGGTGCGACGAGAGGGAGACGACCTGACCTGTGTCTCGTACGGCTTGATGCACCATTACTGTGTCGAGGCCGCCGAGCGGTTGAAGAGCGATGGGATCGAGGTCGAGGTCATCGACTTGCGAAGCATCTACCCGCTCGACATGGACACCGTGCTCGAGTCGATCGGAAAGACGGGCAAGGCGATGGTGGTCTACGAGGACAACAAGTTCCTCGGCGTGGGGGCCGAGGTTGCCGCGCAGATCGCCGAGAACGCCCTGTTCGACCTCGACGCACCGGTCACCCGGATCGCGGGGCCCCACGTACCTGCGATGCCCTACTCCTCCGGGCTCGAGAAGTGGTTCCTTCCCGACGTAGACGGCATCGAGCAGGAGATGCGGAAGCTGGCCGAGTACTAGAGCCATGGCCCAGGTCCTCATCCCGACCATCAAGAGCCGCGAGCAGATCGAGCGCGATCTGCGTCGCGGCGCGCCGTTGCGCGATGCGCCGGGACCCGAGGCCCCTCGCCCCCAGAGGCGTCCGGATTGGCTGAAGGTGAGGGTCCAGCAGGGTGAGAACTTCACCGAGCTGCGCAACATCATGCGCGAGCGGGGTCTGCACACGGTTTGCGAAGAGGCTTCCTGCCCCAACATCTACGAGTGCTGGGAAGCACGCGAGGCGACGTTCTTGTTGTGTGGCGACCTCTGCACGAGGCGTTGCGGCTTCTGCGATGTCATGACGGCCAAGCCGCAGGCCCTCGACCCGGAGGAACCTCACAAGATCGCCGAGGCCGTAAGGCTCATGGGCTTGAGGTTCGCGGTGATCACGGGTGTGGCGCGAGACGATCTCGACGATGCGGCCTCCGCCCACTGGGCAGCCACGGTGCGAGCCGTTCGGTCGGCCATGCCCGATTGTGGGATCGAGGTGCTGATCCCGGACTTCAAAGGCCGCAAGGAGCACCCTCGCGCGTCATTGGAGCGCGTCATCGATGCTCGCCCCGATGTCCTGGCGCACAACCTCGAGACCGTCCCGCGACTCCACCCCAAGATCAGACCGGGTTTCGGGTACGAGCAGACCCTCGAGCTCCTGCGGTGGTCCAAGGAGCTACGAGACGATCAGGTGACGAAGTCGAACATCATCGTGGGCATGGGCGAGCGCGAAGAAGAGGTCTTCGAAGCGATGCGCGATCTGCGAGCAGTGGGTTGCGATGTGCTCACCATCGGCCAGTACCTCCAGCCGTCCGTCTCGTGGCACCTTCCGGTCGACAGATGGGTCCATCCCGATGAGTTCGCGCGTTTCAAGAGCTACGGCGAAGAGGAGCTTGGTTTCGCGTGGGTCGAGTCGGGTCCCCTGGTGCGAAGCAGCTATCACGCCGGCAAGCAGTACAGGAGTGCGGCAGCTCGCCTCGCTAAGGCGTAGCGCCCGACCCCCGTCCCCCTCGCGCTTCTTTCCGAAGGGGAGTGGCCGGAATACCCTTGCCAACCATGCCGCTTCGGACCCTGCTCTCGTCGCTCTTGTCTCCGCCGGCCCGGACGCTGCGGGTGGGCGCCTCGCTGTGCCTCCTCCTGGCCCTCGGTGCCTGCAGCGATCCCGCCGCAAGCGACAAGCCGGCGAAGGGCGCCCAGGTCTGCGCCACGGATGCACCGATCACCGGCGCCGAGCTCCACAAGCTGCCTCAGGCCCTCTCGCTGCAGAAGTGGGGCATCGTCACCAAGGTCACCGAGCGCGCCGGTTTCGTGGGGGCCGAACTCGTTAGCGAGATGAAGATCGTCGAGCTCTACCCCGTCATATCGCGGGCCGTGGAGGGCGGCGGCTACGAGACGATCAGCGGCGAGAACGAAGGCTTCGAGGCCGAGCTGTTCTTCCAGAAGGGTCGCAACACGGGCACCTTTTTGTTGCGCGAGGGGCCGTGTAAGGGTCAGGTCACGGTGAAACTGATCTACGGGGCCGCCAAGGGCGCGCCCCAGGGAGGCGGCGGGTGAGCGACGCGCGCGCGGGATCGGGGAGAAGAGCGCTCGGCATCGCCTTGCTGAGCACCATCTTCCTCCTGCCCTTCGTTTTCATGGTGTTGGGCTCGCTGCGGGATCCGACCGTCTTGCCGAAGCGGGGTTTCGACCTCATCCCGGAGTTCTTGTACTTCTCCAACTATGAGGACGTCTTTGCCTTCGCGCCGTTGGGGACCTTCATGCGCAACTCGGCGTTCGTGGTGGCCATCGCCGTTCCGCTCACGGTCCTTATCGCTTCGTGGGCGGGTTTCGCCATCGCCCGGGCAGAGGGAGCGAGGAGGCGCCGGCTCGTGGTCATCTCGCTCCTCGCCCTCATGGTTCCGGCGACGCTGTTGTGGATCCCTCGCTTCGTTATGTTCAGGTGGCTGGGTCTCGTCGACACACCCTGGCCGCTGGTGGCTCCGGCGCTCATGGCGACGACTCCCTTTTATGTCTTGTTGTTCGCGCTCGTCTACGCACGCATCCCCCGATCTCTATTCGAGGCGGCGGAGCTCGACGGTTTATCCCCTCTGGCCATCTGGCGACGGGTTGCGTTCCCGCTCGGCAAGCCCGCGGTGTTCGCGGTTGCCGTCCTTGCCTTTGCATGGCATTGGTCGAACTTCTTCGATCCCCTGATCTACCTGTCCTCGCCGGAGAAGTACACGCTTCCCATGGGTCTTCGGAGTCTCGGGGCGCTCGAGCCTCGCTTGTATCCTGTGCTGCTCGCGGGATCGGTCATAGCAGCCGCTCCGCCGGTCATCGCGTTCTTGGCGGCCCAGCGCGCATTCTTTGCCCGGACCCTGGAGGTGTGACGTGAGAAGGATGGCTCTCTTGGCCGTGGCCTTGCTCGTCGCGGGGGCCTGTTCCTCTGGAGAGGGCGGGGGAGACGGGTCGGCCCCCGAGGGGGAGATCAAGTTCCAGCTCGCCGGGGACCCCGAGGAGATCGTCGTCTACGAGTCACTCGTGAAATCGTTCGAGAACGAGAATCCGAAAATCGAGGTCGACATGATCCCGATTGCGGACAAGGACGATCACCTCGCGAAGCTCACGACCTCCTTCAGCGGTGGCAACCCGCCCGACGTCTTCCTCGTGAACTTCAGGGAGTACTCGCAGTTCGTCGTAAGGGGGGCGCTCGAGCCCGTCGAGCCACACCTCGAGGACGTGGGCGTCTCGGTGGACGATTACTACGAGCAGCCGGTCGAGGCCTTCACGTACCAGGGAGAGCTGCAGTGCATGCCTCAGAACATCTCGTCGCTCGTCGTCTACTACAACCAGAAGCTCTTCAAGCGCGCGGGCCTGGCCCCACCGGAGGCGGGGTGGTCGTGGGAGGATTTCCGCTCGACCGCGCTCGAGCTGACCAAAGGTGAGGTGAGGGGAGCCGGGATTGAGCCGAGCATCATCAGGCTCGCACCTTTCGTGTGGTCGAACGGCGGCGAGATCGTCGACGACCCGGACAGGCCGAGTCGTTTCACCCTCGACAACCCAGAGGCCAAAGAGGCGCTGCAGTTCTTCGTCGACCTGGCGCGCGAAGACCAGGTCATCCCCACGGAGGAGGAGGTCGCCGCGGCCGAGGACCTCGAGACGATGTTCGCGAACGGCCAGCTCGGCATGCTCTTGAGCTCGAGGAGGGACACGCCGGAATTCCGCGAGGTCGCCGGTCTCAAATGGGACGTTGCGTCCCTCCCCGTTGCCGACGAGCCCGCGGGGATCCTTCACTCCGATGCGTATTGCGTCTCTCGTGAGGCCCCCAACGCCGAAGCGGCACTCGAGTTCGTTGCGTTTGCGGTGGGCGAGCGCGGCCAGACGATCACGGCCCTCGGGGGCAGGACCGTTCCGTCGCTGAAGGCAGTGGCCAATTCAGGAGCATTCCTCGATCCCAGCCGGCCCCCGCGCAACTCACAGGTCTTCTTGGACGCCGTGACTACGGTCAGGCGGACTCCCGTGATCCCCACATGGCCCGAGATCGAGGACGTGGCCGAGGAGATCCTGACGCGCGCCTTCTATGAACCGGGTTACACGGTCGACCGGGCCATAGAGGAGATCGAGGCCGAGACGACGGACCTCTTCGCCGAAGCCAACATCGAGTGAGCGCGCGCGTAACCGGATTACGCAAGGCGTATCCGGGACGCAAGAAAACACCGCCCGTCCCAGCCCTGGACGGCGTGGACCTCACCGCTGCGGACGGCGAGTTGCTAGTTATCGTCGGACCGTCGGGGTCGGGCAAGACGACGCTCTTGCGCTGCGTTGCGGGGCTCGAGCCACCCGATGAAGGTCGCATCGAGGTGGGGGGACGAGACGTCACACACGTGCCCCCGGGCAGACGCGACGTGGCGATGGTGTTCCAGGACTTCGCTCTCTATCCGCATCTGACGGTCGAGGAGAACATCTCGTTCGGTTTGAAAGCGGCACGCGTGGACCGGTCCGAGATCGAGAGGCGGGTACAGGACGCGTCCGAGCTGCTGGGTCTCGGACCGACGAGGGATCGACGACCGGGAGAGTTGTCGGGCGGTGAGCGCCAGCGGGTTGCGCTGTCCCGCGCGATCGTGCGGGAGCCCGCCCTCTTCTTGCTGGACGAGCCTCTGTCCAATCTCGACGCCGAGTTGCGCACGACGACGAGGGCCGAGATCCGGGCATTGCAACGCCGGCTCGGGACCACCGCGATCTACGTCACGCACGATCAGGTCGAGGCCATGACTATGGGGGATCGCGTTGCGGTTCTGCGCGCCGGCAGGCTGGAGCAGGTCGCTCCGCCCACGGTGTTGTACGACCGTCCCGAGACCTCTTTCGTGGCCCGGTTCCTTGGCAGCCCGCCCATGAACCTCTTCTCGTCGGCCCTTCTGGGAGGGATCGAGGGCGCCCCACTGCTGGGCGTCCGGCCCGAGCACGTCCGCGTGGTGGGACCCCCAGATGGTCGTATCGACGGCCGCGTGGCCGCGGTCGAGCTCTTGGGTGACGTCGCCGTGGTCCACGTGGACGTCGCCGGCGAGCGGCTCGCGGCCAAGGTGCTGCGAGAGACCGCGCCGACCTCGGGCGAGGAGGTCGGTCTTGCTTTCGACGACGCCCGAGTCCATGCCTTCCGCGACGATGGAACCGCCATTCGATGAGTAGGCCCGCCAGGTCCTCGCTCGGATGGCCCTACTTGACGGGTCTCTTCCTGCTCGTGGCGCTTCCTCTGGTTGGGGCCATCGCGCTCGCATTCACCGAGTTCTCGGGTATCGGCTCGCCCGAGTACGTAGGTTTCGACAACTTCACCCGGTTGTGGGAGGACTCGGCTTTCTGGAGATCGCTGGGGAACTCTCTGGTGTTCGTCCTCCTCTCGGTTCCGCTGAGACTCGGCGCTGCAGTGGCGTTTGCGCTCCTGCTGCACCGTCGCTCGCGCGGAGCGGCCTCGGGTCGGATCGCGGCATATCTTCCGACGGTCATCCCCGACGTCGCCTACGCGCTGCTGTGGCTTTGGCTTCTGAATCCTTTGTACGGCCCCCTCGCGCTTGCCGTCGGTGCAGTAGGTGTCGACGACGTGCTCACCGATCCATGGGGGGCTCGGATCGGAGTGGCGGTGATGGGCGCTTTTCAGATCGGAGAGGCCTTCATCGTCGCTCTCGCGGCTCGACGCACCATCCCGGAGAGCCTTTACGAGGCCGCCGCAGTCGACGGCGCCTCGAGGTGGTTCACCTTCCGAAAGCTGACCTTGCCGCTCATGGCTCCCATACTGGGCCTGCTTGCGCTGCGCGACGTGATCCTGTCGTTCCAGATCAACTTCGTCCCCGCGCTTCTAGTAACCGAAGGTGGGCCGAGGTACGCGACAACGTACTTGCCTCTCTACGCCTATCGCCAAGCCTTCCGTTATTTCCGGCTAGGTTATGCGTCCGCCATGACGCTCACCATGTTCGTGTTGACGGCCGCCATCGTGTACGTGCAGTACCGCATGATCCGTCGATGGCGCGCTCTGTGACGGGGCGCGCGTTCAGCGCAGCCCAGCGTCGCACCATCGAACATCTCGCCGACGCGATCCTCCCCGAAGGACACGGGCTGCCGGGTGGGACGGCCACACAGGTGAGTGAGCTGCTCGACCGTCAGGTCGGCGCGTGGGATCGAGGGTCACGGACCGGCATACGTGCGCTTTTGACCGTGTGGGAGATGGCCCCCCTCTTCTTTCTTCGCAAGAGGTTTTCGTCTCTTTCTCCAGAGGCGCGTGACCGCTGGGTCGCCCATAGCTATCGAAGCAGGGTGGGGGTCTGGCGCCAGGTGATCGTCGCGCTCAAGCAACTCGTCTACCTGGCGTGGGCATCCGCGCCGGACGTGGAGGACGCGCTCGGCTACGACTACAGGTGCGCGAAGGACGACGAGCCTCATGGCGCGGGGCGGACGATCGTCTCGCCAGCGAATCTCTGGCGCGCGCCCGAAGAGCCGTCCGACTACGCGCGTCCCGGGCCCGCGGTGGCGTCCGGAGCGGTTCCCCACGAGGCGGCAGCCCGCGCCTCCTTTTCTCCACCTCCGGAGGGCGCGACGAGGCTGGAGACGCTGGCGTGGCCGGACGTGGGCGATGGGATGCGAGCGAAGGCGGACGTGATCGTCATCGGTTCGGGGGCGGGAGGCGCGGTTGTTGCCTCGACGCTCGCGGAGTCCGGAGTCGACGTCGTGGTCCTCGAGGAAGGACCGCAGGTGGACTCGGCGCGCGACTTCCAGGGTCCGATGTTCCGACGCTTCGAACGTCTCTGTCGGGACAGCGCCACCTCGTTGATCTGGGGCCGGCCGCCGATCCCTCTGCCGCTCGGCCGCGTGGTTGGCGGGACAACGGTCGTGAACTCCGGGACCTGTTTCAGGGCCCCCGATCGCGTCCTCGAGCGGTGGGAGAAGGAGTACGGAGTCGAGGGTGCCGGGCCGAGTGAGCTCGCGCCCTACTACAGCGAGCTCGAGGATTTCCTCAACGTGCGCCCCGTTCCCTGGGAGCTGCTCGGCGCCAATGGGATGGCGGCGCACAAGGGTGCGGTTGCGCTCGGCTACTCGGGTGGTCCGCTCCTGCGCAACATCGGCGATTGTCACGGGTGCGGGCAATGCGCATTTGGCTGTCCCACCGATGCAAAACAGGCGATGCACGTGTCGTATCTGCCGCGCGCGTGGCGCTCTGGGGCGCGCATCATGTCGGGCTGTCGGGTCGATCGAATCCTGATCGAGGACGGCCGGGCGGTGGGTGTCGAGGCCTCGGTGTTGGGTCCGGACGATCGCAAACGAGGCTCCATCCGGATCGACGCGCGCCACGTCGTTTCCTCCGCGGGGGCCGTTCACACCCCGGCTCTGTTGCAGGCAAGCGACGTACCCGATCCGGCGCGTCAGACGGGTCGCAACCTCCGCATCCACCCCGCAACCGGCGTCGCGGGCCTCTTCGACGAGGGGTGGGTCAGCTGGAAGGGGACATTGCAGAGTTACTACATTGATCACTTCTTCGAATCCCACGAGCTGATGTTCGAAGCCACGACGGCGGTTCCGGGCGTAGCTGCGGGATCGGTCTCCGGGATCGGGGCCGAGGCAATGGACGAGCTCGGCGGGATGAGCAGGTTGGCAACGTTGGGGTTCTACGTCTCCGATACGTCCGCCGGTCGTGTGCATCGGCTGCCGAAGGGCCGGGTGATCACGACCTACAGGTTGAACGAGCTCGACACGCGCCGGATGACGATCGGCATCGCCAAGGCCGCGGAGGTCCTGTTGGCCGCGGGAGCGGGTCGGGTGCACGTAGGCCTCCCAGGGATAAGGCAGATCGCTTCCCGAGACGATCTTGCGGCGCTCGACAAACGGGTCAAGCCGGAGCACCTTAGGTTGAGCGCGTTCCATCCCATGGGAACGGCTCGCATGGGCGCCGACCCGGGGCGCTCCGTCGTGGATTCCTTCGGTGCCCACCACGCGGTGGACCGGCTCTGGGTTGCAGACGCGAGCGTCTTTCCCTCCTGCGTGGCAGTGAACCCGCAGATGACGATCATGGCCTTTGCCAAGCGAACCGCCGAACGCGTCGCCGCTGCACTCTGAGAGGAGACAAATGGAGTTGAAAGGTGCTGTTGCCATCGTTACCGGTGCATCGCGAGGCCTCGGTGTCTATATCGCCGAGGCTCTTGCTCGAAAGGGAGCGGATATCGCGCTTGCGGCTCGATCCGCCGACGATCTCGAGGCGACCGCGGCCCGAGTGGAAGCCTTCGGGGTGAGAACCATCACCGTTCCCACCGACGTGACTAAACGATCCGATCTCCGGGGCCTCGTGAAGCGGACGACGACCGAGCTCGGCCCCCCCGACGTGCTGATCAACAACGCCGGGATCGAGAATCTGTCGCGCTTCCAGGAGATGCCGCTGGACGACATCGACGCGGTTCTCAAGACCAACGTCATCGCCCTCGAGGTGCTCACCCGCCTCGTGGTGCCCGCAATGGTCGAGCGCGGAGGGGGGCACGTGGCGAACATCGCGTCGCTCGCGGGGAAAACGGCGGCTCCGTTCAACACGGTTTACTCGTCGTCGAAGCATGCCGTCGTCGGGTTCTCGTGGTCGTTGCGCGAGGAGTTGAAGCCTCATGGCGTGGGCGTATCGGTGATCTGTCCTACCTACGTGTCCGAGGCGGGGATGTTCGCGACGTCGAGCACCGAGGACCCCCCGAAGATCTCGAGCACGGTAACCCCCGTCCAGGTCGCCGACGCCACCATCAAGGCCATCGAACGCAACCGCGCCGAGATCGTCGTGGCCCCGGGCCTCTCGAAGTTCGTCGACGTCGTGCATGCGATCTCTCCGGAGATCACGACGCAGCTAGCTCGCCGAACGGGCGCCTACGACTTCCTCTCGAGACACGCCGCCAAGGCGGCAGAGGCGGCGACCCGGAGGGGCCGGGATGAGGGATCGGGACGGTAAGCGCGGCACAAGCTCACATACACATCTTTCGTCCAGACTCCCCTGTATCATCGCCCCCGAACGCAACTCGAGCACAGTGAGGAGGAGGAAGGCATGACGTACGTCATCGCCGAGCCCTGCATCGGCGTCAAAGACCGGGCGTGCGTCGACGAGTGCCCGGTCGACTGCATCTACGAGGGTGAGGAGCAGCTTTTCATCCACCCCGAGGAATGCGTCGATTGTGACGCCTGCTTGCCGGCCTGCCCCGTTGACGCCATCTTCCCGGCAGACTCCGTGCCGCCCGAGTGGACCGAGTACACCGCCCTCAACGCCAGGTGGTTCGAGGAGAACCCGGAAGCGTCCGGTGGCGCCATGGAAAGCCCGTACGCACCCGCCGAGGAGCGTGGCGGCGAGGAGTAACGCCTCCGGGCGGACACCCCGCACGGCCGCCTTCGAGCGTCCGTCCTCCTCCAGCGAGTGGAAGAAGGCCCTCGGCCGCAAGGTCTCCCTTCGCTATCGCCTGCGCGACGATCCCGATCACCCCTTCTCCGAGGCGGTCGGATTCGTGCAATCGGTCGATGACTCCGGGGGCTCGACGGTCGTTTCGATCGTCAACAAGAGGGGCGAGATCACCAGGATCGCGTTACAGGATGTCGAGGCGGCCAAGCTGTTCCCGTCAACCCCCGCGGGGTGACTCTCCGGCACCGGACAGGGCTCCCAAAAGGGATGTATCGGCCGTTCTGAACGCAGCGCGCGCCACCTCCCGCGGCGCCAACCTACGCAAGCATTTGCAC
>JALZBR010000017.1 GCA_030863485.1 Actinomycetota bacterium | reverse complement strand
GCTCGAAGTCGGCCAGGCGGACCCTCCCTTTCTGCGGCCCGACAACCTCCCCTCCACGATCCGGTGGTCTCGGCTGCGACTCCGCTTGCCGGTTCTCGAACGAAGCGAGCTGACGTTGCCAACGGCTCGAGGGCGCGAGCGACGGTGACCTCGAGCAGGATCAACGGCTCGCTTCAGGCGGGCTGCGGCGCAGCTTGCACATCCGTCACCTCTTGCGTGTCGGCGGAGGCGTTCTGCCGCCTGGACAGGACGAGGAAAGGCAGCGCCAGCCCCGAGATGCCTGCTCCCAACAGATACGAGGGCGCATAGCCCCACATGTCCGCGGCCCGGCCGAGCACCGGTTGCACCCAGACCCCCCCGGCGGAGTCCATCAGCGAGTCGAACGACAGGATGGTCGCCCGCTGGCGCGACGGGATCAGGCCGTTTAGGTAGGTCTGGCGAATCGGCATCGAGGCCGCGAACAGCAGCCCCCAGACGACGATCAGCGCGATCACGGCCCAGAAGCTCTCGATGATCCCAATCAGAGCGAGGGTGAGCACGCTGAGTCCCGCCGTGGCGATGAGCGCCGAGGTGCGGCGGTAGAAGAGCCGGCGGACCCGCGGCGCAGCTATCCCGCCGACGATTTGAGCGCCGGCGACGATCGCCGCCACCAGGCCCGCGATCTGGTACGCCTGAGGGTCGCCGTAGAGCTCCAGCAGGTAGGGCTGGAGGGCGTAGAAGGCGTAGATGCCCACGCCGCCGGTGAACACCGCTTCGACCATGAGCCACCTAACGGCAGGCACGCGCCAACCGTGTTCGATAGTGGCGGAGGCGACGTTTCGCACCTCGGCCAGCGGCCGCCCGCCCCTCGAAGGCGTGAAGCCGATGTCGTGCATGAACCTGAACGCGACCACGAACATCACGACCAGAACGAGACCGCGGAGCACGAACGGCACGCCAAGGCTGGTCCGCTGGGCGATGAAGCCTCCCGCGACGGAGCCCGTAAGCATCGCCGCGCCCGTAACCACCTGCCCGCGCCCGAAGACGGACTCCATCTCGCCCCTGAAGCCCGTCGCCGTCAGCGCATCGACCAGCCAGGCCTCGACGGCACCCGAAAAGAACGTGAACCCGAGACCGAGCAGGATCGAGACGAGCGCCCACTGCCAAAACGGCGCCTCCGTCTGCCACAGCAGGACGTAGAGGAGCGTGGATGCGCTCAGCGACAGCGTCCCGAGCAAATAGGAGGTGCGGCGTCCCGCGGTGTCGGCGACGATCCCGGTCGGAACCTCGAAGACCACCATGCCCGCGGTGAAGAAGGCGTTCGCCGCGAATGCCTCGAGGTTCGAGAGCCCGGCGTCGAGAAGAAAGATCGTGTTGATTCCCCAGATGAGCGACGCCGCCAGAGTGTTGCCGAGCAGGAGCAGCAGGTAGATGCGCTGGATCGAGCGAGGCGTCGGCATGAGCTAAGCGGCCATCGTGCCGCAGGTTGCGTCCAAGCCGGCCGTGCGCACGCTCGAGGCCTTGTGCACGCCGCCCATGCCGTCGATCATCGTTGTCTCGAGGGTCATGTCAATCTTCTCGAGCAGGGCTCGTGTTCGCCCAAGGAAGGGAGGAGTCATGTTCGTCCAGGTGATTCAGGGCAAGGCGAAGGACGCAGCGCGCCTCCGTGAGCAATGGGAGAGGTGGGACCGAGAGCTCAAGCCGACGGCACGAGGCTATCTCGGCAGCACGGGGGGAGTCACGGCGGACGGAGAGTTCATCGCGCTCGTGCGCTTCGAAACCGAAGAGGCGGCGCGCGCGAACAGCGACCGCGCCGAGCAGGGCGCGTGGTGGGAAGACGCGTCGCAGTACCTGGAAGACCCCGTGTTTCACGATTGCACGCTTGTCGACCTCATCGACCAGGGAGGGTCGGACGATGCGGGCTTCGTTCAGGTGATCCAGGGCAAGGTCACGGACGTCGACAAGGCCCGGGAGCTCGACAGGACGAGTCAAAGCCAGATGAAAGAGATGCGGCCCGACGTGATCGGCGGGATCGTGGCGTGGCACGTGGACGATGCGAGCTTCACCAACGCCATCTACTTCACGTCCGAGGCCGAGGCTCGGGCGAAAGAAAAAGAGACGTCGTCCTCTCCCGAGTTCGAGGAGTTCCTGAGGGAGTGGCAGTCCATCTCGGCCGGCGAGCCCAGGTACTTCGACATCTCCGAGCCCTGGTACTCGAGTAAATAGGCGGCTGCCGCCGCTCGGTCGCCTGCGTGCCGGGACGCGGCTTGACCGCAGCTCAGCGGAGCACTTACTTTCTGGGGGAAGAAGCTTCGCCGATCGCTGCACCGGGCGGAAGACGATGAGGTTCTGCGCAAACGTATCCATGCTCTTCAAGGAGGTCGGCCTGCTGGAGCGCTTCGGGCGCGCCTCCGAGGCAGGGTTCGCCGCCGTCGAGTTCTGGTGGCCGTCGGGCGAGGACGTAGGACGCGTCGAGGCTGCCGTCAAGGACGCCGGACTCCAGGTACCGCTCTTCAACTTCGATGCGGGCGACATGCCGGGCGGCGACCGAGGATTGCTGAGCGACCCCAACCGGCAAGATCAGTTTCGCGACAACGTTCCGGTCGCGCTCGAGCTGGCGAAGAGTTTGGGGTGCCCGCGGCTGAACGCGCTGGTCGGTTTGGAGCTGGAGGGGATGGACGCCTCCGAGCAGCTGGAGCTCGCCCGCGACAACGTCGCCTGGGCCGCCGATCAAGCCGCGAGCCACGGCATCGAGGTGATGATCGAGGCGGTCAACACCTTCGAGAACGGGCCCTACCTGCTCCCCAGCACCGGTGCGGCGGCGAGGTTCATCGAGCAGGTGGGTCGTGAGAACGTAAAGCTCCAATACGATGCCTACCAAATGCAACGCATGGAAGGCAACATAGTCGCGACGCTGCGCGACCACGCCGACCGCATCGCCCACATCCAGATCGCCGATTCGCCCGACCGAGGCGAGCCCGGCACGGGCGAGTTGAACTACGCTTACATCCTGGGCGTGATCGACGAGCTCGACTACGACGGGTGGATCGGGCTCGAGTACAACCCCACGACCGAGTCGACCGAGGACAGCCTTGGCTGGCTACCGAGATCCAAGCGCGGCGGGGAAGTCCGGGTCGAAGACCTAGAGCTCTAGGCACGGGGGAGGGCCATGGCCAAGGACAAGGTGGGTTTCATAGGACTCGGCATCATGGGCAAGCCGATGGCCCGCAATCTCATCGAGGCGGGTCACGAGCTGGTGGTTCACGACCGCAACCGTGGACCCGTAGACGAGCTCGCGGGCGAAGGCGCCGAGGCCGCGGACAGCACGCGCGCGGTTGCGCAAGAAAGCAACATGATCATCACCATGCTGCCGGATTCGCCCGAGGTGAAGGAGGTGTTCGAGGACGACGACGGCCTGCTGGCGAGCGCAAGCGAGGGCGATCTCGTGATCGACATGAGCACGATCTCGCCGATCGTCACCAAGGAGCTCGCCCGCGCCGCGAACGAGCGAGGCGTGCGGACGCTGGACGCTCCGGTGAGCGGCGGCGAGCCCAAGGCCGTCAGCGGAGAGCTCTCGATCATGGTCGGCGGAGCCGAGGAGGACTTCCAGCGCGCCAAGCCCCTCTTCGAGGTGATGGGCACACCCGTGCACGTCGGCGAGGCCGGGTCGGGTCAGATCGTCAAGGCCTGCAACCAGATCATCGTCGGCATAGTCCTCGAAGGCGTGAGCGAAGCGCTCGTGCTCGGCTCCAAGGCGGGGGTCGACCCCGCCAAGATCATCGAGGCCGTCTCCGGCGGGCTCGCCGGCACCGCGGTCATGGAGCAGAAGCGCTCCAACTTCCTCGAACACGACTTCGACCCCGGCTTTCGCATCGAGCTCCATCACAAGGACCTGGGTATCGCGCTGGCGACCGCACGCGAGGCCGGCGTGTCGCTGCCCGTGACCGCCATCGTCGATCAGATGCTTCAGACGCTTCAGGTGAAGGGGCGCGGCAACCTCGATCACTCTGCGGTGCTCACCGCGATCGAGGACGCGTCGGAGTTCAAGATCGGGAGTGCCACCGAGGGGCTCTCCTAACTCGACGTCGAAGGGAACAGGAGCAGGCGTGCAGCGAATGAAAGTCATGGAGGCGGCCGTCAAGATCATGGAGGACGAAGGCGTCGAGTACGTCTTCGGCATCCCTGGGGCGGCGATCCTGCCTCTGTACAAAGCGCTCAGCCAGTCCGACAAGATCCGGCACATCACCGTCCGCCACGAGGAAGGAGGCACGCACGCAGCAGACGGCTGGGCGCGCGTGACCGGCGGAGTGGGAGTGGCGATTGGAACGTCCGGGCCGGCCGGCACGAACATGATCACCGGTCTCTAC
>JALZBR010000156.1 GCA_030863485.1 Actinomycetota bacterium | reverse complement strand
CCCCACAGACGCCCGATGGAAGGAGAAGGAGCCCGAGCCGCCCTTGCGTCGCATGGGTTGCTCGCAGAGCGCCGCGCGCCCGTCCTCGAGTGGAAGGACCAAGTCACCTGGACGAAGGGCCGTCGGGTGCCAGGCCGCTTGGAGCGACTGCTTCTCAGCCTCGTCATGGAGGCCAAGTGGGTTCCTACACTCGGCTTCTTCGTCCCACTGGAGCTTCTACGCGAGGTCGTGTCGACAAAAAAGCGCGGCGCCATCACGACCGCAACATTGCTGCCCTACATCACCGGGCTTCGCAATGAGCTCCGAGGCCCGCTCTCTAGCGAGGCGGATAACCCGATTCTAAGAGCATCCGTGGACGGGGAAGACGGGCTGGCTCTCAATACTCGAGTGGTTCGGTGCGACTGGTTTGAGGTGCGGGGGGCCGAGTTGACCGCCACGACGAAACGGGACCCGTCCTACGAACGCGCGTACGCACTGTCGATGGCGGAGCGTGCGTATGTCGAGTCGATGCGAGACACGGACCCTAAGATCGTGGAGGCAGCGAAGCAGGAGCCGCCCCCGCACCTGGACGAGGTGGTGCGCAAGAGGTGGGAACTCCGAAAGACCTACCTCGAAACGCTGGTTGGGATCGGCCACGTCCACTCAGCCGTGGGCGAGCTGATGATGTGGGAGGAGTTGATGGGTCGACGCGCCGATGCCGCTTTCGATAGGGCGGGGTGTCGCGACGAGTTTTTCGGGTTGGGGGGGATGCTCGGGGACGCGAACGGCAGAGCCGTACCGCCGATAGAGGCGATGGGAACAATACCGACGGAGGACAAGACGCTGGCCGAGAAGGCGGAGGAGCGGCGGGAAGCGGCGCTCCTCCGATCGAGCGATGGCCAACCACCAAACGTCGACGACCTCGAAGAGCGCTTCGAGAAGGCGCGTCTCGAGGCGAGGGAGAAAGGTCCGAACCCGAAGACGAAACGGAGCACCCCTCTGCACTGGTCGGAGGTCACGGCGCTGCTACATCGCGTCCACCACCGGCTTACAGACCTCGCCCCGGCCGGCTTCAACCCCCAGGTCATAGTCGGGCTCGGTCGAGGCGGCAATGTCGTCGCGGCAGCGTTGTCCGAGGTACTCCATTGTCACTCCGTAGGCACCATCTCGGTCGATCGCCACAACGACCAACGGCCGAGTGACCGGAGGCCTATCGTCAGGGGCGCTGACCTTCCGGACAAACGGGGATGCACCGTCCTCGTCTGCGACGACATCGTTACGAGCGGTCGGACCGTCAAACTCGCGATCGACGAAGTTATCCGTCCCCACTATCCCGACGCTGCAATAGTGGTGGCAACTCTCATCCTCAACATCAGAGGCCAGGACATCACCGAGAAGTCCGGCCGCGAGATCACGTGGGCCGCTGGGCTCGAAGTCGACGTGATAAAGAAAGAGGAGTTCTGGGTGGACTTCTGCTGGCGCACCCTAGACGGCGAAGACGGCCAATGAAGCCGCGGCGTGAAGAACTCACTTCGGCGTAAGCGCCACCGTGTGGTCCCGACGCGATGGTCGCTTCTCTGTTCCAGCCCGCACTTCCTATAGTGACGGCGTCACCTTCGACTTCAGTGCGGCAGATCCTGTGGTGCGAGGACGAATGTCGCGCGCCTTGATCGGAGAGGGAGGAGCGATCCCGTCCTGCTCTCCCTCCTGGGGATTACCTCGTTTGAAGACCTGCCCACTCGAAGAGAACAGATAGTGAGATCGCGGCCGTCTTCGACACCAGGGCCCGCGTCACGTTGTGCTCGCTGTCGTGGTGCGGCAAATCTTGAACGTGTCGACTATGAGTCGCTCCTGCCGCGGTCTCGAAGGCATTACGGCAATCGTCTGGGTAGAATGCGTTTTCGCTCGTGAGCTACTGGAGGGAGTGCTGTGGAAATTATCGTCACACCTCGAGAGGACAAGCCGACGCAGGCGACGACGGCCTGTTCCCCTAACTGCGAGATGGATTGTGTGCACTGCGACGAGTCTTCGGCGGCTGCTACCAAGCACCTCGATCCTCTAGCCCCGTAAGAGTTCCGGTCACCCCCATCGGTGGGCGATGACCTATCGGGTCCGGCCGACCCGCTCGACGAGCGCTTTATTCCTCTCTTAGTAGGTAGCTGCTCGTGGTCTGGTGACGACGCCTTTCTGACTTCCGCGACGGCGAACGTGACCGTTCGGGGCGCGGCCTCAGTGGTCGCAGGGGTTCTCGGCTCTTGCGACGGACGCACACCGGTCAAGACAATCTTGAGCCGATTCGAGTCCAGACAACAGGACGAAGCTGCTGAGATCGTTTCTACCCTGATCGAGACGAAAGTCCTTATGGACGCGTCCCGTTTAACACTGGAAATCCACGATGCGACATCCGGGGCCTCCCCTTGGAGCGCCCCGCTTCCCCCCGAGAGGCTTCCCGGGGCGACAGTCGACGAAGCGGAAGCTGAGCGAGATTCTGCTGCACAGCTCCCGTCAGCGCTTCGTGATCTTCTCCTAAGACGAAGGTCCGCCGACGGACCCGGGGGCCATGCGCACTCCGCTCACGTGGACCTTGGTGCCGCGGTCGAAGCCGCCGCGGTTGCCGCCTATGGGACGCTCCGCCGCAACAGCAAGGTCGTCCCATCCGCCGGGCGCCTTTGGCCCCTCGTGATTCATGTGATGGCGCCCTCTCGTGTGCCCGGGGAAGTCTGCATAACCCTGAGTCGTACGGCTGGCGGGGAACCGAACTTGCTCCGCACCGTAAGCACCGCATGTGTTGAAGAAGCCTGTCACAATGACTCCCGCATCGCTCGCTGGCTTGAGGTTTCGCCCGCGGGCGTATTCATCTCCTGCGACTTCTCGAGCCCGCTGAGCAAGTACGGGAACAGGGGATATCGCTTCGGTCTGATGGAAGCCGGTGCCGCGATGCAGAATGTTTACCTCTACGCCGCGGAGCGAGGTCTGGCAACGCGTGCGATTGGCGGCTTCAACGACCCAATGATCACCGATCTTCTCGGACTCAATGGGGGGCTTGCGCGGCCCCTTTTACTGATCCTGATTGGTTGATCCACCCGCGTGCCCGGTTCCGCTTGCGGGGTTCGACGCGACCACCTTGCATTTCCTAACACCACGTTTTCATGTGGAGCTTCGCAACCATTCTCTTGATCACCCTCGCCAGGCGTCTCTGTGTCGCTCCTTTCTAGAGAGGGGGAGCTGGGATATCCAGTGCCTCGCCGAGAAGCTGGGTGCATCGGCTCCGGACATCGAGATGACGTCTCCCCCGGAGGAGTGGATCTATCCGGCCTGGACAATGAACGATCCCGTCGAAGTGTTTCGTGCCGACGGCGGTCGTCTGCTCATGGCACCACTCGCCAGCCTCCTAGTAGCGCTTGGGCGGGGAGCGTACACGCCGCAACCTTTCGTCACGGGCTTCTGCACGATGGATGAATTGCTTATTCTTCCGGCTTCGCCGTCTGTGGAGTTAGCTCGCCGGACTGCTCGGTTCTTCCTAGCCGGAATTGAGCCCGCTTCGCGTCTTCACGTGTATTCGTACTGCGTCACGGAAGGAATTCAGGCAGCTTTCGGTGACGTGCCGTCCGAGTCGAGTGTCGTAACTGCGTGGCAGCGAATCGGCGACGTCACCAAGTCTGGTCCAGTCGTGGTTGGGCTCAGACCGCAGGCTGAGATCAGGTCTGAGCGGACAGTAGGAGGGATCAAAATCGGTCGTCTACGGCCGGTACAGGAAGTGGGTGTGGATGAATGGCGACTTCGTCAAGGGCTCTCCGTCACGAAGTCGTTGGCGCGTTACGCCTGTCCCAACGTCGGAGTTGCTTCTGACGCTCCGCGGCTTGCCGGCGCCTGTGATAGCGACGATGAATTGTCGGTGGTGCGTGGTGCCGCCGAGGCAGTTGAACGCTTTGCCGCAGGCGATGTGAGGCGCGACCAACTCCACTTCCTCCGAGCCGCAGAAATTGAGGGTCGATACCTCGACCCACGAAAGGTAGTTGCCTATACCAGCTCTCAGCACACACGCGGATGGTTGAAGTCCCACGCGTTTCTGAGAGACGACATGAACGTGTGGGTACAAGGCGAGAGTCTGAGCGGAGACATCGTTTATCTCTTGGCGGAGACTGTTTATTACCCGTTCCCCAGACTCCTGCGTGGCAGAACAAGCGTCTATACGGACGCAACGAGCTCTGGCGTCGCCGCTCACCCCGATAAGGCGACCGCCCTTAAGGGCGCGTATTCGGAGCTCGTCGAGCGGGACGCTTTCATGAGGTGTTGGTTGTCAAGAGAGGTTCCGTCCAGGCTCGTCCTCGACAGCCTGCCCCTTCCGTTGCGAGAGCTTTGCACCTGGATCGAGGAGCAGGGATACGAAGTCCACCTCCTCGCACTAGCGAGTGCCGTTAAAGACGTTCCCGTAATTGTGGCTGTGGGACACGGAGCCGGCGGGCTCCTCCTTGGTGCGAGCACTGGAGGCACATCTGATTCTCTTAGGCATGCCATGGAGGAACTCCTCGTCGCGGTTCGGGATGACAATGTGAAGGTGGTATCCGCGACCGAGGTGCGTCATCCAGCAGACCACCGACTTCTCTACCGGGACCCTCGCAACCACGACAAGGCCCGGTTCCTGTGGGCGGGGCCGGCGACCATCACCTTTGATGACCTGGGGGGTAGCGCAGTGACGGCTCTTCCTAATCAAGCTGTTGTCTTCGACCTGACTTCCGAAGAGACATTGCCCCTGCAGGTCTGGAGATGCTTTTGTCCTGGGCTCATCCCGATCTCATTTGGTGTTGACCGCGAGCCACTTGGGTTGGCGAGTGCACACGTCAGCCCGCATTCTCCTCATCTCGCTAGAGGAGAGCTGTTTCCGCATCCGTTTGCATGAGGAACCTCGACACGGCCGGGATGACTAACAAGCTCGACGTATCGAGATCCTCGGGCGTCAACGACGGCGCCTTCACGTTATCTCGGCCGCTATGTTCCCTTTCGCCCGGAGTCAGCCACTCGGTCTTAGCATGAGGGCCGAGGTCTCGAGGCCTTTCAGAGTTCAAGGGCATGAATCGCGGCGACGCGGATGCATCCAGGACTGGGAGCCGCAGAGCAAGCGGGCTACCCGTGCGGACCTGTGTAACCATTCGACCCACAGGCGTGGTCGAGGGGAAGGCGGCTGAGGCTTTGGCGAATCCAACGTGGCTTGCAGCACGAGACGTGAGCGACGCGCCGCCGACCGCCGGTGTTTACGCGTGGTACGTCGTCCCGTTGGCGGGACCGCTCG
>JALZBR010000414.1 GCA_030863485.1 Actinomycetota bacterium | reverse complement strand
ATAAAGGGACCAAGCGAGCGATCCTGCGCTTATACCGGGCGACGAATGACCCGGCAAGCCTATCCGCCCAGCTCTCCGCGGCCCTCCGCCCACTAGATCGCCCGGCCCTGGTGGTCTGGGGAGTGCACGATCCGTACATCAATGTCGAGCAGGCCGAGAGACAGCGTCAGACATTCCCTCGGGCCGAGGTTGTTCTCCTTCCCGACAGTGGGCACTGGCCGTTTATGGATAATCCGGCTGCAGTTGAGTCAACGGTTGTTCCCTTCCTGCAGAAGGCGGCGGGCGTGCCTGTCAATTCCGAAAAGAGACTGGTAGAGGAACGTACGGAGTGAAGAAGTAGATGAGAGGGGCAAGCGGCTTAGCGGGTATGGAAGGAGGAGCACCGCCGGCCTTCCTCTCCCCGACTGACTCACCGACGAGTTCGGCGACTCCGAGTGGGCCCCCTTGAAAAGGGCGGAGTGGGGTAATTTCACAAGGGGTGTAGTTCGGAGAGAGCCTCCTATCGTCCTGGGCATAAGGAGTTGATCGGCGAGCCGTAGAGGCCGTCAGCGACTCGGGCTCGCGGCCTTACTCTCCGTGACGACTCTAATCTCCGTTGGCTCGCTCGACGAGCTGCTTCACCCGTTCAAGAGTCGGGCTAGCGTTTCCTGCTTCTTCGGAAAAAGCAAGTGCGGTTTTCCCGATCGTCTCGGCTTCCGAATCGCCACGGAGGAACGCGATCTCGGCCAATGCGAGTCGCGCCTCGTAATGAAACACAGGAAGAGCTTCCTCAATTAGACTCCGGCCGATCGACTCGGCGGCCTCGAGATCTCCCTGCAAGACGAGCAGAGACGCGAGGCGACTTTTAGCAAACCAGGAAACAATTGGTGCGTTAACCGCTTCGTCAGCAGCAGTTCGAAAGCAAGACTCCGCATGCTCCAGATCCCCGCCTAGCTGGTAAGCGAAGCCCATTCCCACTAAAGCGCCCGCCATGAACTCGCGATGGTGCAACCTGCAGGCTAGGTCGCGGGCGGCCTCAGCTGTTTCGATTGCCTCCTCCAGTCGACCCATCGCCGCCAAAGCTTCGCTTCGCGTCCACAAGAACATTGCTAGCTCCGGTTGACCCGTAATTCTGCCTATTTCCAGCGCCTTTTCGATCTCCGCCAGGCCCTCCATCGGTTGTCCCGCCAAGGCAAGGAGAAATCCGCGCATGGCCAGTGGCGTGCCGACGCGCAAAAGGTCGCCGGCGTCTCTAAAGAGACGAGCGACCTGGTCGAGCATTATCACCGCTTCCCGGGCCCGCCCCGACAAGAATGTATGCATAGCCCGAATATCGAGAATCTCGGCGACGCCGTGAGCGTCCCCAAGCTCCTCGAAAAGGGCAAGCGCTTCATCCAATCGGACCCGAGATCGCTCCCCTTGACCAGTGTTCATGTCGAGCATCGCCGCGACGGCTAACGCTCGGGCTTTCGCGAGTTTGTCCGCGCCTGCTTCAATGAGCGCCATATCGATCTGCTCGCCGGCCCGCCGATAATCTTCGGGGCCCGATGTGATCATCGCCAGCCGCGTCAGGATCCTTGCCCGTTCGGGTCCCGTTCGTTTGTCAGATAGGGCTGCTCGCAGGTCATCCTGCGCTCCAGAGACTTCACCTCTGCGAGCGCGGCTTTCCGCTCGGATCTCGTAGAGGTCGCAGCGGATTTGGGGCTGACTAGTGAGTCTCAGGCCGATGTCAGCGAGGCGCTCCGCCTCATCATTGGCGAAGCGCTCCAATCTCTGTCGACCGGCTTCGGCAAAAGCTTTGGCAGCGGCGTGGGTATCACCCGCGCTAGCGAGGTGGCGAGCTGTCTCGGCCGGGTCAGCACCCTCTTTCTCTAATGCATCGGCTAGCAGTGCGTGAAGCGTGCCGCGCTGCTCGCGGTCGAGCCCCTCGGCAATGGTCTCGGCGATGAGATCGTGAGCCGTCGCCCAGCCCTCCTCTCCCAATCGAACAAGTCCAGAGCGAGAAAGAGCATCGAGGTCGTCTAAGAGCTTGGGCTGATCAAGCCCGGTAAGGCTAGCGAGTAGTCGGGCCGGAACTTCTCGCCCGATGAGGGACAGCAAGGAAAGGATTTGTTTTCGGTGCTCAGGCTCGCGCTCGAGTCGGCTTCGGATTCCTTGTCTCTTGCCCGCGCGGGCAGCGTCTCGAGCTATCTCGTACGCCTGACCGATCCGACCTTTCCAGCGGCCTTCTGGGGCTGCCTCGATAACTCCCTCGTCGGCAAGAGTTCCGATTAATTGGGCGACGGCAAACGGAGTGAGGTCCCCCTCTTCCACGATCGCGCTTGCGATGGCCTCATCCGGGACGACCTCTCGGATTGCGTCGGGAGCAAGCGGTCCCACGGTGACTCTTTCCAAGGGGACGCCAAGCGTAGCGAGCTCGTGGAAAAACGCGTTAACTGCACTGCGGCTATGGACCTCCTCCGGCCGGTACGCCATGACCATAGCGAGATGGGGAAGCCGCCTCCGGAGCAGCCCCAAGAGCGCGAGGCTGGTGGCATCCGCCCACTGCAGATCATCGACTAACAGTAAGGCTCGTCGGGATGCGAACGGCTCTACTATCCGAATCGCTCCCTCTAGCGCAAGTGCGCGTCGGGTCTCGGGCTCGATTTCGGCGCCCCCGACGCCTGCGAGCTCCTCCAACTCCGGAACGATGTCGACCAACGACTCAGCCAGCCTGTCCGGGATCGAAGCAGCCATGCTTGGGTCAAGGTCGAGCAGCTGCCGAAGGAGTGAGCGCGCTAGAGCCCACGGCTGATCTCGCTCGGCAAAAAAGGCGCGAACACCAATGACGGGCAAACTCGCCAGCGCTGCAACTTCCGCCAGCAGGCGGGTCTTGCCTGTTCCAGCAGCGCCAGCGACCAGGACGGTTCCGAGGGCGGGACCGCTACACTCCGCCCTAACTCGTTCGATCTCACTATGACGTCCTACAAAGCGCAGACGTTCGAGAGTTGGAGTGACAAAGGTGGCAGCAGCGTCGGGGACCGCAGCCACCGAGTACTCACTCCGTAGGATCCGTGCCTCGAGCTGAAGCGCTTCAGGAGAAGGATCCAGCCCCAGCTCGTCTGCCAGATACCGGCGCAAGACTTGAAACCTTGCCAATGCGGCGGCCGTATCTCCTGACGCCGCAAGGCCTCTTATAAGAAGGAGATGAGCTCGCTCGCGCAGCGGCTCCCGCCGTACCGCCTGCTCGGCGAACGCGACCGACTGCTTGAAGTCCCGGACCGCTAAGGCTGTCTCTGCGGCCCCCTCAAGTGCCTCTGAATAAGCCTGCGAAAGCGTGGTTCTGTATTCCTGTGCCCAGTCCTCGTAAGCGTCCTCAGCCAGTGGCTCTCCTCCCCAATGCGTAATCGCTTCCAAGAACGATTTCAGCGCCGGGGCTGGTTGGCTGCTGGCCAGTCGGCTGCGTCCCGCCTCCACGGCTGCCAAGAAAAGTTCTGCGTCGACCACGCATCGTTCGTCTTCTGGGAACGAGTAGCCGCCGGATACGGTGAGGATGAGCGAGGGGGCCAACGCACGGCGCGCCCGGTTGATCATGACATTGAGGTTCGCGGCCGGGTCTGCGGGACTTCCCCTTGGCCAAAGGGCGTCAATCAGAAAATCTCGAGAGACGAACTCGCCCCTGCGGGTGAGAAGTATTCTGATGAGCCGCCGCACCAGGCGACCGCCGAACTCGCGAGGCGTTATCTCTTCGCCGTTTCGGCGCACTGCAAAGCGCCCCAACAAGCGAACCTGGACCTGCATCCTGTTTCAATCCCCTGCGTTGCCTCACATTTAGCAGATCGCTAGCCCGGTGGCAAAACATTTAGGAATTTGCTATGTGGGGGTCCTACCGTCTTCCTCATCAATCGGCTGAACAGGCAGCCGGCATAACGGAAAGGGGGAGATGAATGGATACTGCTACGACGAGCCCAACCGAGGCCCTGATTCGGAGAGGATACGGGGTCTTTCAAACAGGGGATCTGGACGCATTTCTCGGCATGCTCGACGAGAATGTCGAATGGCACATCGGCGGGCGCCATCGGGTGACCGGCGATTACCACGGGAGGGACGCGGTTCACGAGTTCTTGGCGACCCTGTTCGATCTAACGAGCGGCTCATTCTCAATCGAGACGCACGACGTTATGGCGAGCAACGGCCGAGCTGTGGCGCTCGGAACCATGCGGGCAAAGCGAAACGGAAAGACGCTCGAACAACAAATCGTCCACGTCTTTGAGGTCAGAGACGGGGAAGCGGTAAGAGAGTTCTGGCACATCCCCTACGACCAATACCTGGACGATGACTTCTGGGCATAGAACTAGGGGCTTGGTGAACCGGCCGCGGCGAGCGAGCGGCCTGTCGCTCGCTCGACGAGGCTTCTATAAGCAGGAGGGGACGTGAACAGCACTCATTCAAGCTCGGAGCAAAAGGCCGCTTCTTCCATCCCGTCGCACCGCTCTGCTCTGTCCGATGCCATAAGGGAAGTGAGCAGTAGGACTGCCGACATGGTTCGCTCGCTTCCTGACACCAACATCCCGATTCCTCGGTCGAAGTGGACTGTCGGCGATGCAGCAGCGCACATCGCGGCTACGCAAGCCCTTTACAAGGAGGGGTTGGAAGGAGCGAAAAGCCCTTACGGAGACGGAAGGCTGGAGCGCTTTGCTCCCGTGAACGTCCATCAGCTCCAGCACTTCCCTGAGCGCAACGCTCGCGTTCTCGCCGAGCTGATCGAGCAGCGCACAGAACGACTCCTCGAGACGGCCGCCAAGCATCAAGAGAATTTGGTCATTGACTATCACTTCGGACCGATGGATCTCACGGAGTGGCTGTCTTACTGCCTCACGCACCTATTGATGCACGGGTGCGCGATGGCATACGCGCTGAAGCAAAAGCTCCCGATAGAGCCGCACCACGTCGAACTGACCCTTCCATTCATGAAAGCGGTAATACCGCGGGTCTTCGATGAGACGAAGGCAGGAAACATGAGGGCGACCTTCGAATTCCGGTTTACAAGGGATGTTCGGCTCTGGGTAACCATCGATAGGGGGAAGGCTGTAGTCGAGAACGAACGCCCTAGGAGAATCTCCTGTCACATCGGGGGAAGCCGTGTGGCGATGTTCTTAGTCTTGCTTGGAATAAGGAGCCAATGGCCAATGATCGCTCAGGGCAAGCTCCTTGCCTGGGGACGCAGGCCATGGCTCGCCTTTGGAGTAAAGAGACTGTTTCCCAACCCCTGATACCGACCTAGTAAGTGAATCACCGCCGTATTCTCTTCGGCCATGCCCACTATGTGTACTCAGTTCAGCAGGAAGACCGGCAACAGGAGTGGTCGCCTCCAAATCGTCTCCTTGAGGTTAACTAGGGTTGCACTGAAAGGACCTGCAATGGCTCGCTTCGTGTTAGTCCGTGGCTCGTGGCATGGGGCGTGATGCTGCGCCAAGGTTGTCTGAACCGCCCCGGGCTTAGCGGAGGCTCCAGAGCTTGAGAGGATGGAGCCATGACTATTCCGAGAAGATACTCACCAGA
>JALZBR010000395.1 GCA_030863485.1 Actinomycetota bacterium | reverse complement strand
ATCCTGGGCCTGATCCGTCAATCCAACGAAAAGCGGCAAACTCATGATCTCCGAGTAAATCTGCTCTGCTACGGGACAGGCTCCTTCCGGGTAACCGAGCTTCTGAAAGACGGGGTGGCGGTATACCGGGAGGTAGTGGACCTGCACGCCAATACCAGCGGTTCGAAGCCGTTCGAAGACCACGCGGCGGCGCCCTTCCAAGATCCGAATCGGATAGAGGTGCCAAGCAGGCGAGGCACCAGGTCGCACTTTGGGAGTGATGATGCCGACCGTCCCTGAAAGAGCCACGTCGTAGCGGGAAACTAGCCGTTGGCGCTCGGCGATGATTGCCGGGAGGCGGTCGAGTTGTGACCGGCCAAGGGCCGCCTGAAAATCCGTCAACCGATAGTTGAATCCGAAGGACTGCATCTCCTGGTGCCACGGGCCTTCGTCCCGGTCGATGAGATCGCTCGGGTCGCGGACGATCCCGTGGTTGCGAAAACGCCTCACCTTCGTCGCAATCTCAGGATCGTTCGTGGTCACCGCCCCCCCTTCTCCCGTCGTGACTGTCTTGACAGCGTGAAATGAGAAGGCAGCGGCTGTTCCAAGCGACCCGCACGACCTTCCAGCGATGGTTGAGCCGATCGCATGAGCGGCATCCTCTAGGACCAGCGTTTCGCGGGGCCGAGCGAAGGCGGTGATCCGATCCATGTCTGCGGGTATGCCCGCGTAATGAACCACAACCACGGCATCTATGCGACCTCCGGAAGACGCGTCTAAGGCGTCAACGTCGATAGAGAGATACTCTTCTTCGACATCGGCAAAGATGATCCGTCCTCCCAACATCAGGATCGGATACGCCGTTCCCACAAACGTGAGCGCGGGAACAACTACAGTTGTTCCCTCTCGAACTCCGACGGATGCATATAGGGCGTGAAGTGCAGCGGTGCCGGAGGACAACGCAACTGCGTGAGACGTCCCTACGCGTCCGGCGAGTCTCGATTCGAAAGCATCTAGTTCAGGTCCGGTCGTCAACCACGTACTTGCGAGGGCGCGCCGCGCCGCGTCGATGTCGACATCAACAAGGTGCTGGCGAGCGTAAGGAATTGCGGTCATTCGTAGCTGCTCTTCTTGGGACCGGCGTACGAACAGATGGGTCCAGAGTCACCCGTAGTGATCAGCAAGGCGGCTCCAGCGGTTCAGGACTCGATGCGGCGGCCAGAAGGATTCTCCGCATCAGGCATGGAAGGATGAGATCATCCTTCGCAAGTCGTCCTCGTCCAGCCACATCGGGTTGTCACCGGACGAGTACCTAAATCCCTCTGGCACAGGGGAACCCGCGCTGCGCCAATCTTCTTCGTCCGTCCAATCTGCTTTGACGGGGTAAATGACGTAGTAATCGTCGTATTCGCGTGTCCGGCGAGCGTCGTCCACCGAGATCATCTCTTCATGCAGCTTCTCACCAGGGCGGACACCTACAATCTTCAACTCTGCATCGGGAGCTATCGCGCGAGCTAGGTCCAAGATCTTGATGCTCGGGATCTTCGGTACATACAGCTCTCCCCCCCGCATGTCCCGAAGGCCCATCAAAACGGTCCTGATGGCTTGGTCCATCGTGATCCAGAAGCGCGTCATCCGCACATCCGTTATCGGCAGCATGCCGGTCGACGCGAGCCGCAGGAACAAGTTGACGACAGAACCCCGGCTTCCCGCTACGTTTCCATAGCGAACGACGCTGAATGCGCTGTTCATGTGCGCTGCGTAATGATTACCTGCGATAAAGAGTTTGTCGGAGCAGAGCTTGCTGGCCCCGTAAAGGTTGACTGGGCTCGACGCCTTGTCTGTAGACAGAGCAATGACTTTGTGAACGCCTGCATCAATTGCGGCGTCTATGACGTTCTGCGCACCTAAGACGTTCGTCTTGATGCACTCGGAAGGGTTGTATTCGGCCGTATCGACCTGTTTCAGCGCCGCGGCATGGATGACGATCTCGATGCCGTCCATAGCACGTCGCAATCGCGGCTCGTCCCGCACATCTCCGACGAAAAAGCGCAGTCGCGGGTCGTCATCGAACAACTGTCGTGTCTCGTATTGCTTCAGTTCATCCCGCGAGAAGACAACGAGCCGGGCAGGGTTGAGATGCTCGAGCGCGTATTTGATGAACGCGCGGCCGAATGATCCCGTTCCACCGGTGATGAGAATCTGACGATGTTGGAGATCTCCACTAGCGGAATGCATCTCAAGAGATTAAGCGACGCGGAACAACCTCAACGGCGCACACGCCGTTGATCGTTGCCCGAGAACGCGTACCTTTCGTGACTAGCTAGAGCGAGTGCGGTCGCTACCGCCGACTCCCATCTGGTTCATTCGGGTGGACCGGCGGAAGCCGCTTCTGCATCACCGTGTGGATGCCTCGCGACGACGAGGTGCTCGAGAGGGAATACGCCTGGCGGTCGTGGTCGTGGATCGACGACCGGATGCTTGTGTACTGCCCTGTCCTGAGGAGAATCGAGGGATAATCCGCCTTGTACGTCAAGAGCCCCTCCGCGTGCTTGTAAGGGACGGCGTGCGGAGAATCAGGGGAGAAATCCGCTATCGAAACGAGGCCCCCGACTGAGACGCACCTGTCGATTTCCGCTAGCGCCCGCACCAAGTTCATCCTGCTCACCCAGTGCAGAACGTAGTGACAGATGACGAGGTCGAAGTAAGCGTCACGTTTCAGCGGGACCCGATCGATGGTTCCGATCCAAAGGTTCAACGCGGAGTCAGACTGCCGAGCTTTCTGAATTGCGCCGCGGGATGGATCCACTCCCGCCAGGTATTCGGGCTTCCAAGCGTCCCGCAGCCACCGGAGAGTTGTTCCGTCACCGCAACCTAGGTCAATGACGCGCAACGGGCGGGCGCGGAAGTCCGATAGGACCTGGTGCAACTCTGAGTGAAGTAGATCTTTCAGGGCGCTCGGACGACCTGCATTGCGCTCGTGGTACCTGTCGCCTTCGCCGGTGAGCCATGAATCCTCTTGAATAGGTTCCACTAGGCCTCGCTGGCGACGCGGGCCGGACGTGATTCTTCTTGTGCCCGAGAAGCATCCATGCGAAGTGGATTCATCGGTGACGCTCAGGGTTGACGGAACACGGGTTCCACTGGAGGTCCGTCCAGCCGGTCTATGGGGGATCCTTCTTCTATCGCGTCCTTGAGGAGACGGAGGACCTCGTCATAGACGCTCAAGGTGAACTGGATATCTGCGGAGTCATGCTGGTAACAGAGGTTGTGGAACCCTACGAAAAGCACTCCGCGTTTCAGGGCCTCCTGCTGAACGTAGCTCTTCAGGACGAGCGCGTCCTCTCCTGCGAACGTCAAGACGTGCCGAGCAGGGTACCCACTGGCGGTGGTGATGTTCGAGATACCGAGTCGACTGCTGATCTCGTTGTAGCCATCCATCAAACTCTGACCCTGCTGGCGGATCTTCTCCAGGACAACACCGTCTCTCATTGTTTCGACCACAGCGAGCGCCGCCGCCAGAGACGCAGCATCGCCCCCGAACGTAAAGGAAAAGAAGATTTCGTCGAACACCTCCATCACCTCCTGCCGCCCCGCAACGAATGAAAGCGGAAAGCCATTCGCGACCGCCTTGCCGTAGCAAGCCATGTCTGGGACCACCCCATAGACTCCTTGCGCGCCCTCCAAGGAGAGTCGGAATCCAGAGACGATCTCGTCGAATATGAGCAGACTTCCGCATGATGAGGAAAGATCTGCTACATCCTGGAGGAACCCCTCTTCGGGTTTCTCGACCCCAACCGGCTCCAGGATGACTGCCGCGAGTTCCTGCCCATGAGCTTGGACGATCGCGTCGAGGGACGGCAGGTCATTGAACCGAAAAGGGATGGTCAAGGACCTAACAGCCTCAGGAACGCCGGCTGCACGAGTAGTAGTCCCTATGAACCAATCCTGCCATCCGTGATATCCACAACAGGCGATTAGGTCCCTCATGGTAAAGGCGCGAGCAGCTCGAATGGCTCCAGCTGTGGCATCGGATCCGTTCTTGGCGAAGCGGACCATTTCTGCACAGGGAACTATGTCTACGATTGTTTCGGCGAGCTCAACCTCAAGTGGGTGAGGTAGCGAGTGAGCAATACCTCTAGACAATTGCGCAGTGACACGATCAACAACGCCTGGATAACCGTGTCCCAGGATGACCGCGCCAAGTCCCATTGAGTAGTCGATATAGCTGTTGCCGTCGACGTCCAAGACATGGGACCCGGCCCCCTCCGCGATGAAAACAGGTGCGGCGCCCTGTACGAACTGCGTAGGTCCCTTACTGAATGTTTGAGTGCAGGACGGAATCACTCTAAGGGCCCGCTCTTTCAATTGGAGGGATCTGTTGATCCGCAACGCGTTGGCAACGCCCCCCGCGCCCGTGTTCATAGACTTCAGCCTAGTTCAAGGCGCGACCCTCGCACCCGATGTAGCAAGAGCCTTCAGACTCGGATTTGCCAATAGCGAGGATCCAGTACATCGCTTGGAACTGACGGCAAATTCGCCAACAGCTCCCGATTGAGAACCGTCCGGGAGGACATGATGCTGACGTTCGACCTGAGTTGGCGAGGATTTTCACAACCGATGACAACTCCCGATACGCCTGGAAGGTCTCGTACGTATAGAAGGAGAACAGCGGCTCGTGAGATGGCTTCTGGATGACCCTCAAGGCACGAATCGATGGTGGCAACGACCTGGCGCAGTGGTGAGAGAGGCTCAGGGATGTCCTTCTCGTCTAGTAAGAGTGCCCCCTGCAGGAAGACGCTTCGCGCGAAGACCACCTTCCCGTGATTCTTCGCCTCCTCCAGGAGACCTGATCGGGAGAGTCTTTGATCTGCCGCGTTAACGGGCGCTTGGATGATTCGGATGAGTGGGTTCGCTATGGCCGCTGCAAACTCAGCCGGGGTGTACGTTGAGCATCCGGCGCACTCGGCGAGACCTTCTTCTACGAGCGCGGCCGTCTTTTCGATGACGCCCTCTGCGTCCTTCAATACCAGAGACGATTCATGGACCAGGACCCCCTTCACGCTCGTTCTCTTCAGACGATGGAGCGAAGCCAGAACTGAATCCTTCGGAGATATGCCCCGTTGGATCTTTGTGTAGACGTCGATGCTTAGTTGCGCCTCACCGATGAGCGATTCAGCGGAGCCATAAGAGGGTGACGTGTCCAAGGCCGAGACGTCTAAGCTCTCCGCTTCCCGCAGTAGTGCAAGAGCCCGATTTCGGCTCCCACCGTCGAACCGATTGGCGATTCCATAGGCGCTATCGAGTTGAGCTGTACCGAGGACGAGCGTTGGCCGACTCCGATCTTCACTCATTACCGTGGACTGCAGTTACAGGATCGAGTCTTTGTCGATGATTTCGCCGACGTTGATGGCGCGTGCCGCACGCCGACCGATGACGTCATCGAATCGGTGAAATCCGCGAGGTGTCGTGGGGCGAATTAATGCGAGCTTCTCAGTAGTTAGTGCTTCTCCTGGTGCGATCTCGGAACCAGCCACCACTCGCTTCAACGATCTCTCTCTATATGCGACCTCGTCCGTAGTGAGCTGGAGTTCACTCGATCCGAGAATTGCAATTGCTTTCTGCAAGAGGTCCACGTACCCGCGGAAGTCATCGGGGGACAGAGCAGAAACGTAATCTTCCATCTCCATACACCTGCTGATCGTTATGTGTTTCTCAAAAACTCGAACGCCCATCGCTAGAGCAAGCAAGGACGGAACATTCGCGTAGGAGCTTCCGCCGTCGGTATGGTCCATGAATCCGATCTGGAGGCTGCTCCGCGCCCGTAACTCTGGTATCCGATTCAGGTTGTTCGCTTGAAATGGCGTGGGTTCAGCCTGAATCCCATACATGAGGATGGTTGATGCGGGATTCAAAGTAACGGCTCTGCGAAGTACTTCCTCAGGATAAATACCGGCGATTGAGATCAGCGTCACGGGGCACAATTCGGCGACAGTCGCGAACAGATCCTCATCGAAGAAGCTCGTGGAGTGGAGCTTGGCGCCGTTGGCATCTAATTGTCGCAGTACCTCCACCGACTTCGCGCCGAAAACATCCACGTAGAAGTCCAGACCCAGATCCCCCGCCAGGCTTCTCACGTCCACCCACTCATCGGCGGACATCTCGAGCGATGTGAAGAGATCGAAGTACTTGTATCCTGGTTGAGCGAGGTCTTCAGCAAAAATAATCTGGAATTTCACTGCGTCGGCTCCGGAGCCAGCCGCAGCACGGACCAGAAGCTTTGCGACCGTTGGATCACCCTCGTATCCCTGAGCCGCTTCGGCTATCACGTAGATGCGACCGTCGCTGTTCGTCACCGATTACTCCACGAGAGCAAGGTCGCGCTCGGGCTGACGGCCATGGCGCCCAATGCATTGTGGTCGCTCGGTCGCGGCACCCGAAACGAAATACGCGCCGCGGGGGCTCCATGGATCCGTTGCCTAGAATGATGAGCCATGGCAAGGAGATTAGTGGCTGCCCTCGCTTGCAGGAATGAAGGAACGCGGCTCTTCGGCAAGCCGCTTCAGCGTCTGGATCGCGAAGTTACAATCCTGGACCAGATCCTGAACGCGATTGCTCGTTTCCCAATCATCGAAGAGACCTGTCTCGGCATCTCCGAAGGTTCGGCGAACATCGCCTTCCAGGAACTGGCAGAAGTGCGCTGCCTGCCGTACGTCGTAGGAAGCAGGAACGACGTACTCGGAAGACTTGTCAGCTGCGGCCTAAAGACGCAAGCGACGGACATCTTCAGAGTCACCACCGAATGCCCCTTTTTTCACTACGAGATGCTTCCGGTGGCGTGGACCACGCACGTATCGACAGCAGCGGACATAACGGTATGTGACCCCGTTCCAGATGGACTTGGATTCGAAATCTACACGCTCGATGCCCTGCGCAGGTCGCATGAGGAGGGGAACGAATCCGATCGCAGCGAGTACTGCTCGAACTTTGCACGACGCAACCGGCATCTTTTCAAGATCAATATTTTGGCTCCGGACAAGGCCCTTCAGAGACTGGACCTCCGGGTGACGGTTGACAATCCGGAAGATCTGATCCTGTGCCGGGCGGTCTATGGACAATTCGTGGAGTCGGCGCCCCTTATTCCGCTAGCGAAGATCGTGGGCTTCCTAGATCGCCAACCCCGCCTAAAGGACCTCGTCGCCCCCTATGTCAACCCGGTCCCCGTTTGGGCAGTGACGGCGGGGACAGAACGTTGAATTAAAACTGGATTCGCCACCGTTTCGAACCTCACACTTGATGCGCAGCAGTAGTCATCCGCCGGAAGACCGCATTGCGTTCAACGAGTTCGTCGAAGGTCCCCAGGCCGACGATCCGGCCTCGATTCAAGAGAACTACCGCATCACAGTTGCGGACCGTGCTCAACCTATGTGCCACAATAATGAGCGTCTTTTGCTGTCCCACCCTCTCTATCTCGGCTATCACTTGTGCCTCAGTGACTGTGTCCAGTGCTGACGTTCCTTCATCGAGAACCAGCACCTCGGGATCTCGATACAGTGCCCGAGCTATTGCCACCCGCTGGCGTTCACCGCCAGATAGCCGGACGCCTCGTTCCCCCACCAAGGTGTCTGTCCCTTCGGTGAGTTCGGCCACGAAGTCGCTCAACCGCGCAGCCGCGACGACAGCATTGACACGAGCGTCGTCTATTTCCTGGTCCTCAAGGCCGAACGCGATGTTCCTTTTGAGGCTGTCATCGATCAAGTAGACGTTCTGCGAAACGACGCCGACGTGCTTCTGCCATGCGGACGGGGCTTCATGGATATCGACTCCGTCCACCAAAACGGCACCTGCTGTTGGGGCAAGCAGGCCAAGGATGATGTCGATGAGGGTGCTCTTTCCTGCTCCCGTCGATCCAACGATTCCGACTGATTGGCCCTTCGAGATCCTGAGGTTGACATCCTCAAGGACAAGCTCCTCGGAGTTCCCATACGTGTACGACACTTCTTGCAGCTCGATCGACCGCTCGAAGACGATTTCACGTCCGACTTCTTCGTCGTGCGTTCGGCTGTACGTGTCGAAGGTTTGAAACTCGCCGTATATATCGTCGATCGCGGGACCTGCGAATCTAAGAGCACCTAGGAAGGTCAAGATCCGGTTGATCGCCGGCATGAAGCGGAAGGCGGAGTATGCAAAGAGACCGAGGAGGCTGAGGGATTCATCAAGGTGTGCCCCCGTGAGAGTCAAACCGAGAACGAACAGCATCATGAATACGACAAGTGATGTTTCAACAAGCACACGCGGTGCCGTGGTCAACGTTGTCTGTAGGTAGTTTGCCCGAGAAAGCTCGAACCTCCTCGTCGTGTATTGGCTGTAGAAAAAGCCCTGCCGCCCGAGAAGCTTGAGATCCCTGAGGCCCTGGAGACTTTGCTGCAGTGCCTGAAGGCTCGCACTGGACATCTGTTGTGTAGTCGTGCCGAGTTGCGTGAAGCGCGATTGGGTGATCCGCAGTATCGTCATCATGAGCGCTGCCATAGCCGCACCGATTAGCAGTCCCACAAGTGGTGCGGACAGCAACAATACGACGAAAAGTCCGACGACTATGAGGGCCTCGGTCGTCAACGATATGACCGCCACGAATATCACCTGCGTTACACGGTCGACTGATGTTGCTACGTTCCTAATCAGTTCAGCGGAGTTCCGGTTGAGATGGAACGAGTAGTCCAACATCAAGTAACCCTTCAGCAGCCTGTCGGCGAGCATCACTCCCGCATTGCTTGCGATTCGGTTTTGCGCGTATGTCTGGAACAGAAGTAGGACAGCTCTCATCAGGAAGAAGATGACGACGCTCACGGACACGAAGACCAGGAGATCCTGAGTGCTCAGCCCAGAGAATCGGTCAGAAAGGTTGCCTACGATCGGGAGGTCGAAATCCGCTGTTCCTTCCTGAACAATCCTGAGCACCGCGAAGATCATCAGAGCGGTCGCCGCCTCAATAGTGCTTGTAGCTAACCCAAGACCTAGCAGACCGAACCAGACCCAACGCCGATTCGGCTCAAGGAAGTAGAAAGCTTTTCGAAGAACGGATAGAAGTGTCGTTTTTGGCTTGCTCACCGTGCAAACTCATAGGGTTGGCGAGGAACCGGACTCTGTCTCAGTCCTTCACCCCGGATTCTCCTCTAAACCAATCGACTGTTCTCCTGACTGAGTCAGCCCAGTCAAGCTCCGGGTTCCAGTCGAGTATCCGCCGTGCAAGTGATATGTCGGCCGCGGTCGCCCGCACGTCTCCCACGCGCTTGGGCGTGAATCGAGGCTCGACCCAGATTCCGACCTCCCGCGCGATTGCCTGCAAGACGTCATTGATCGTCTTGGGACGACCGCTCGCAACGTTGAAGGTCAGGCCGAACGAATCTTCGGGCGCAGCAGCAGCAGCGAGGTTCGCCGCGACCACGTCGTCTATGTATGTGAAGTCGCGTGACTGCTCACCGTCCCAGTGCACCTCAGGCGCCTCGCCGTCGAGCAGCGCAGAGACGAACGCCGGGAAGACGGCGGCATAAAGTGACTCCTTTCTCTGGCCGGGACCGAATACATTGAAGTAGCGCAACGAGATGGTTGGCATGCGGCCGAGCAGCGTCCAAACCCTGCAGTAGTATTCGCCGGCGAGCTTACTGACGGCATACGGAGACCGTGGGTTGGGCGCGAGTGACTCCACGTTCAGCGCGCCTTCTGTATCTCCGTAGACGCTCGAACTCGAGGCATAAATCAACCGAGAAACGCCAGCGCGGCTGGCTGCGATTAGCAGGTTCAAGGTTCCGGTTACGTTGCAGTCATTTGCGAGCTGCGGCTCGTCGACAGATCTGGGGACGCTCCTGACTGCGGCCTGGTGAAAGACGATGTCGATTCCGTCACAGGCACGCACAGCATCCTCTTCGCTTCGGAGGTCCCCTTCGTGAAGATCGACATCAGCGGGAACATTGTCACGGCGTCCAGTGATGAAGTTGTCGAGGACTCGCACCGTGTGGCCCTGATCATGCAATCTAGCTACGAGAGCGGATCCGATGAAACCCGCACCGCCTGTTACCAAGGTGTTCACTGTCCGTCCTTCCTTCGGCCGCGATGAAGCTTGATTTCATGGCTCGCGCTGCGAGTCATCGGCTCCTGCGTGTCATCCGCTAGCCGACAATGATGTTTCACCGTCGGATGCTAAGAGCATCGCCGGTCGAAAACGACGAACAGGGTCTCCTAGAGTTTTCAGGATGAATGGCGGCCGACCCCTATTGCGTCTCATCACGCGGCTCAACATCGGTGGGCCGGCTAATCAGGCATTGCTCCTCACCAAGGAGCTCCGGAGCTCCTATCCGACCGTTCTCGGTGCAGGGAGAGGTCCCATTAACGAAGGCACGCTTTCGGATCCGGGGGTTGAGGTGAGGAATCTGCCGCTGACTCGACCCCTAAATCCGGGATTGGATCTACGCGCGCTGCGGGAGGTGCGATCGCTGATCGGTGCGCTGGCGCCCCAGATCGTCCACACTCACATGGCGAAGGCCGGGGCGATCGGAAGAGCAGCGGCCCTCTCGACGCGGCGCCGTCCGGTCCTCGTACACACGTTTCACGGCCACGTGCTTCGTGGCTACTTCGAGCCACGTGCAGAGCGGATGTTCGTCGAGATCGAACGGTGGCTCGCTCGGCATACCGACGCCCTAATCGCAGTTAGCGAAGAAGTGAAGGACGAGCTGCTGGATCTCGGCGTCGGCGATCAGCAGCGATTCCACGTCATCCCGCTCGGATTCGACCTCGCTCCACTCCTGGCAGTCGAGTCTGGAAGGGGCGCGTTAAAGAAGGAGCTCGGCATCGACGTCAACAGTCCTTTGATAGGGGTGCTTGGCCGGCTTGCTCCGATAAAAGACCACGCCACCCTTCTGCGAGCGATGACGTGCCTCGAGCGAGGACACCTAGTCATCTTGGGCGACGGCGAACTGCGCGGCGACCTGGAGCAAGAGGCGGCCTCGCTTGGTATCTCAGGGCGGGTCCACTTCCTTGGTTGGAGGCACGACGTCGCTAGCATCATGTCGGATCTAGACGCGCTCGCGTTGACTAGCCGCAATGAGGGGACGCCGGTGTCGGTCATAGAAGCGCTTGCCGCGGGTGTACCGGTCGTAGTCACAGACGTCGGAGGTGTGCGATCGGTCGTCCATGACGGTCGCACGGGCTTTGTCGTTCCACCTGGGGACGCGCAGGCGGTCGCGGCGCGGTTGAGCGACGTCCTCGAGAATCCAACGGGGGCGCGACGAATGGCCGAGGCTGGTCGTGTGTTCGTCGCGGAACGTTTCCATAAGGACCGGCTGACGAGAGACATAACTGGCCTTTACGAGCAGTTGCTTGACGCGAGGCGGCAGCGCCGTGGCTAAGACGAGGCCGTCAAGCCGTCGAGCATCGGCAGCCCCGCGCGCCACGAGGACGAGCCGAGGAAACCGCACTGCGGCGCCTGCCCTCCAGTGGATCGCCAGATACGGCGCGGCGGTGCGCCGCTACGTTCTTGCGGCAGGCGTGGTGGGGGCGCCTGTTCTGTTTCTCCGCTTCACACGCGATCCGTTCAACGTCCCCAAACTCGCTTTCCTCGTCGCTGTCGTTGCGATCGCTGCGGCACTTCGCGCTGCAGAGATCGCGGCGGGCGCATCGTGGCGCGACCTGAAGAGGCTGGCGGTTCCTGCCGCCGCCTTCATCGTCCCGCTGTCCGTGGTTTGGCTCGCATCGCCCTATCGGTCGTGGGCATGGCTCGGGCAGTACGGGCGACTGCAGGGATTCGTGCCGTATCTCGTGGTCGTCGTATTCGGCATTCTGCTGGCGGACGCGTTCGTCGGCCGCGGCGCAGAGCTTGCGCGCGCGATGTTATGGGCGGGTGCCGTCGTCGGCGGATACGCCGTCCTTCAGGTCGTGGGGATGGATCCGTTCACGTGGGATCTGTACGGGGCGCCGACGGAGGCGGTAGCCACGACCGGCAATCCCAACTTCACCGGCGGGTTTCTCGGCATCGTCCTGCCAGTGGGGGTGATGGTTGCGATCGCGGACCGGCAGCGACGCAACGGCGTCATCCGTCTGCTGGTGCCGATCGTGGCTGGCTGGATCGTCGCGCGCAGCCAGGGCGGCTACGCCGCGGGCATGGCCGGCATATCGATAGGTCTGGGTGTGCTGGCGGCACGCCGGTGGCGCATCGGTCCTGCGGCAGGGCTGGTGGTTGCCGTCGTGATCGCGGCCGTGACTGCAGGGAGTGTTCTCTACACGATGGTTCGCCCTGATGGTCGCTTCGTGATCGGAACCGCGGCCGAGCGGGCGCGCTGGTGGCGGGCGGCGGCCGCAATGGGCGCAGACGCTCCCGTGTTTGGCCACGGTCCCGACACGTTCGCGTTCAAGGGCGTGTCGTACCGCTCCACAGACGATGCGGTGCTCAGCGGGTACGACTTCCCGGACGATCCCCATTCGGTCTATCTCGCGATGCTCGCCAACGGCGGCGTTCTTGCGCTGGGTGGGCTTGTCGTTGTGCTCGGTTGGACGTTTGAGCGCTGGCGGCGCGCGGAGAGGGCGGACCTAATCACCGCCGGGTATCTCGGCGCCATCGCGGCCTACTTCGTGCAGGCGCTCGTGAGCATCGACGAGATCAGCCTGCGCGTCGCGCTGTGGGCCGCTCTCGGAGGCGCGGTCGTGGGATCGGGGGTGGAACCTTACGTAAAGACGAAGAAACGCAAGCCATCGGTACGGGCGATCACTCCGCGCGCATGGGCGGTTCCGAGCATTGGGGTCGCGGCGTTGGGAGCGCTCGCGGCGCTGACATGGGCGGCCGTGTTCGTCACCGCTGACGCGCGCGCGCAGTCGGCGCGGTCGGGAGGATCCGTCGAGGAGGTCATAGCGCGCTATGAGGCAACACTGGATCTGCGCGACGATCCCTATTACCACGCGCTGTACGCGCTGCGGCTCAAGACGCTCGCGCTCGATCCCGCGGCTCACTCTTCGACCGCGCTCCTGGACGCTGCACAGCTGAATTTCGAAGCCGCCATCTCAGAATCCCCCTACGTCTTCACGATCGTCAGCTACGGACAGCTGCTAGATCGATGGCACGAGGACCCGGACGAGGACCAGGACGAGCTCGCGCTGGCTCAATTCAAGCGCGCAATCGAGATCGATCCACTGAACCCGATGAACCGGGTCGAAGCAGCCGATGTGCTGATCGAATTGGAGCGCTTCGGCGAGGCGGTCTGGACACTGCGTCCCGCCGCGGACTACGTCCCGGCTGATAACGGCGTCTTCTGGGCCACGTTCGCGCTTGCCCTCGCGCACGTCGGCGACGAGGAGCAGGCGCGGCAGGCTCTGGAGCATGCATTGGCTGCGAATCCATCCGACGAGCTAGCGCTCGAGGCGCAACGGATCCTCGAAGAGTCCACCTGACGACCTCGCGCCGCTAAAGCACGTCAGCGGCTCGCGCCGATGACGAAATGGTCGCTTTGGGCTATTCCGATAGGCCTGGCGATGCCTCATCGTGAACGACCATCCAATGGACAGGGACGGGCTCGTGGATCCAGTCATTCCTGAAGCGAACCTGGCGAACATTCGTCGCTCCGATCTCGCACGCCTCGACGAGCGCGAGCTGACACTCGCTTTCCAGCGAGGCGAGGACGGCGCCTACGACGAGGTGTTCCGCCGTTACCAACCGCGCGTCCAGAACGTGTGCAAGCGGATGCTGCAGCGAACCGACGAGGCGCAAGAAGCTGCACAGGAGACGTTCCTGCGCGTGTTCACATCGCTCGGCGCCTTCAACGGTCGATATCAGCTCGGTGCCTGGATCGCCCGAATCGCGACGAACGTGTGCCTGGACCACATACGTGCCGCCGACCGTCGACCCTCTAATTCGATGCCGTTCGACGAACTGGATCTGCTGGAGGCTGCCCCCGAGCACGGCGACCCTGAGGGGTTCGTTCTGCGCCGCACCGAGAGCCGCCGCGTTCGGCGCGTGCTCGCTCAGCTTCCGCCGATGCATCGTGCCGCCATCGTGCTGCGCGAGTTCGAAGGACTCAGCTACTGCGAGATCGCGTCCGCGTTGTCGCTCACCGAAGCGCAGGTAAAGGCACTCATACACCGAGCGCGCAAGGGCTTCAGGCGCTCGTGGGGGGATGCGGCATGGCTGCTGCTGCCGGCGCGCCTGTGGGACCGTGTAAGGCCGCTCGAGCCGCGCGACACCGCGTCGATGATGGCGTCCGGCACCCAGACGATCAGCGCATGCAGCGCGCTGCTGCAGTCGTGCGGTCAGTTCGTTGGCGAGCGGGTGACGCCAGTTCTCCTTGGAGTCATGCTTGGTGCCGGTGCGATAGGTGGCGCAGTGGGGGCGGAGTCTGCGCCGCAACCTTCTGTGGCGGCACAGCCACAGGCTGAACGACAGTTGGTCCCACTGCCGCAGGCCAAGCAGCACCGGCGCCCGCAGAAGGACGGGACCGCACTGCAGGTTGTGACGCCGACGTCTTTGCAACCTGAGGGGGCGCCATCACCCGTCGAGACGCCGGCCACTACACCCTCACCGGCTGCTTCTCCCCCCGAGCAACCCGCCGCGCAGGCAACACCCTCGCCCAAGCCTTCGCCAACCAGCACGGACACTCCGGCGCCCGCAACGCCGCCCACGCCTCCCGCACTCGGGTTCGATCGCGGGGGTCCCATTCCGTCCGCTCAACCGAAGACCAGCGTCGTCAGCGTCGACTGCGACACGATGAAGGTGCACCAACGCTTGGACACCACGATCCATGACGGCGATAGCGTTCATCCAGCGCTGTTCGTCTTCACCTCCGGCGCGGTCGAGTTGACTGTATGGAAGAACGGTCACGAGGTCGGCTACACGGGTGGGGCGAGCCTCGTAAAGAAAAGCTCATCAAAGGGCGCCTTGGCCCTCTCTTACCGCGGGAGCTACGGCTGGAACGGCACCGGTCATCCAAAAAATGTAAACCTGCCCGACTCGGGACGGCTTGAAGTAGACCTAATACTGGACTGCACCAAGGGGTCTGTGGTAACAGAGACCGTGGTGTTTGGGGTCGTCTAGCCGGTTTCTTCAAGGGCGTCGTAGGAGGGGTCTCGGCGGCCTTACTGTTCTCTCGGGGCTGAGCGAGCAACTTCTGTAACGCTCTGACGTTATTACCCGAGTGAGAGGGGCGTGCGTCTGCGCGTCTTGTGTAGTAAGGCAGTAGCAGGTGTCAGTGACCGTCACCAGAGGAGGTGCGGATTGTCAGCAACACGATGTACGAGGGGAAGTAAACCTCTTGCGTTCTTGGTCGCCTTGGCGACCTTGTTCGCGCTCGCCATCCCGTTCGGGGGTATCGCGTTGGCGAACCACCCGACCGGCTCGACACTCGAAGTGTCGCTGGAGACGAGCGAGAATCCCACCGGTACGACGCACTCGCTAACCGCGACGCTGTTCCAGGGGAGCACCGAGAACCCCATCACGACGGGCTGTAACCCCGACTGCATCATCCGGTTCGAGGTCGAGGGGGGCCCAGTTGTCGTCGTAACGCAGGACGACACGACTGCAACGACAGGTCAGCGGCAGGCGGACACCGACGCGAGCTACGCCACGCCCGACATGACCTGTCGTATCCAGCCGGGCCAGAGCTCGTGCACCGTCTTCTTCACGTCAAACGCGGCGGGTACGAATACGATCCGCGCGTGGCACGACGAAGACCGCAACCCGGCGACGACCAGCGAAGTGGACACCGCGGAGACGCGCTACGCCGGCGGGCCGCTCGTGCCGGGCAAGACCTATCCGACTGATTGTCGCGACGCGCGCGGATCAGCGGTTAGGGATCCGTCGTGTGCTCCGACGACGACCTTCAACGAGGGTGTTGCGGAACCTGACATCACTGACGTCGTTTCGAAGACGTGGGTCGGCCAGGCAGGCAACATCTGTGTCGACGCCGAGCCGGAGGCGGACAACAACCCGTCGGGGACGGACCACGTCATCACGGTGCGCGTGACAACAGGTACGCTTACCAACAACACCGACACCGCTGGGACGTTTGATTGCACGGGTCCCGCGGCGCAGAACGTGACGGTTCGTCTTGCCGTCGTCGACGACGATCCGAACGTCTTCATCGTCTCCTCGGGTGGCACCGCGACTACGGGTCAGCCGAATACGGCCGACGCCACGACGAACTCGGCTGGTGAAACACAGTTCACGGTCCGCTGCGTCGACGCGAACTGCACCGGCACGAACACGTTCGACGCCAGCGTGCCGGGTGCCGGTGGCGGTAGCGTCAACAACCCCGATCGGGTCGCAAAGACGTGGTTCACGGCAGGACAGCCGTTGTTCCTCGACGCGACACCCGAGCGGGACACGAACGAAGCAGGTCAGACCCACACCATCACGTGCTTCGTGGGCGACCCCACCCCCACGGGCGTCACGGGACAGAACTGCGATGCGCAGGTTATGACTGGCCCGAACTCGACGCGTGATGTCGATGCTTCGGCAACCACGCCTGCCGGCTACATCGGGCAGTGCTTCACTGGCGCCGATGGACGTTGCACGATCACGTACTCGAGCAACTTCACGGGCACGGATCTGATCTGCGTCTGGCGTGACGCCAACGGCAACAACCTGCCCGACGAGGCGGACTGCCAGGGTGGTGCCTTCGCCGGGACCGAGGGGATCGATGACACGTCGCCACAGGATGACTTCAGCGACGTCATCAACAAGACGTGGGTGACCGTCGGCCAGGGTCCGTCGCAGGTCAGGCTCGACATGGAGCCGGACCAGAATCCAAATACGACGGATTGCCCACCCCCGTTTGATAGCAATGCGGCTATTAACCAGCCACAAAGCGTGCACGAGATCTGCGCCATCGCGCAGAGCAACACGGGCACGAATACGCCGACCGAGATCACGTACCGAATAGTGTCCGGTCCCGGCTTCTTCACAAATGCCGCAGGAACTGAGCAGGGGGGGACGACGCGCACGACACAAGCGAGTGGCGATGCGACCAACCCTGGCAACCAGGTGTTCCTGAGGTCGAACACGACGGGCACGACGACGATCGAGGCCTGCATAACGGGTACGAATATCTGCACCCAGGGGACGAAGCCGTGGGGTGTGGGTGACCCGAGTACGGCACGCAACATCAACCTGACGCCGGAGACGGATGTCAACCGGCCCGGGACGCTGCATGAGTTCACGGCCACGGTGACCGATCGAAACGGCAACCCCGTTCCGGGTGTTGCGGTTACCTGGACGATCTCGGGTGTCGGCGGCTTCGTGAACCGCGAAGGCGTAACCGACGCCAACGGCACGGCCAACGCGACGATCACCTCGAACAACGAGGGGACGTCGACGGTCACCGTGACGATCGCGAACGATGCCGACCCCAACCAGGCCGGTACGCAGCCGTCGCAGTGCACCCAGCCCGCAGGGACGCCTCCAGGGGCGACCGCGGGTAACTGCGCCGACACGGCCACGAAGACGTGGCAGGGTGACCCGGTCGACGAGCCCGAATGCTCCGACGGGATCGACAACGATGGCGACGGCGAGATCGACTTCCCGGATGACGAGGGTTGCGAGAGCGCCAACGACGACGACGAGTCGGACTTCCCCGAGCAGGAGTTCGGTGGGGACGTCGGTGAGGAAGTCGAGCGCGGTGCGTGCCGCGGCCTCACGACCGGATCCGTCCAGGAGAACCCGGACGGCGACGGGCTCGTGATCGTCGGTACGGACGGCAACGACGCCCTGCAGGGCAGCGACGACGATGACCTCATCTGTGGTCTCGACGGCGACGACACCATCAACGGTGCCGGTGGTGACGACACCATCTTCGGTAACGGAGGTAAGGACGGCATCAACGGTGACGACGGGGCCGACGACATCTTCGGCAACGCCGGCAAGGACATCGTGATCGGTGGCGCTGGCCGTGACGAGATCATGGGTGGCAGGGACAACGACAACCTCAGCGGTGGCAACGGCGCAGACATCCTGCGTGGTCAGAACGGCTGGGACACCCTGAAGGGCAACGCCGGAGACGACCTGATCGTTGCCGCCACCGGTAACGACATCATTCAGGGCGGCAGCGGAGACGACGTCGGCCGGGGTGGACAGGGCGATGACGTCCTGAAGGGCTTCACCGGCAGCGACACCCTGAGGGGTGGCGGTGACAACGACATCATCCGTGGAGGTGCGGACAACGACAGCCTCTTCGGTGGTAGTGGCGACGACATCCTGAACGGCGGTGCCGGCAA
>JALZBR010000391.1 GCA_030863485.1 Actinomycetota bacterium | reverse complement strand
GACGTATCCCCAACAATGCTCCAGAAGATGAAGGAAGAGTGCGATAGCGTGGGTGTTCGCAACGTCTTTGGGTTGCAACCGGATGAGCCATGGGACAAAGGTGCCTACGCCGACCTTGTCTATAGCTACTGGGTATTCCAGCACATCGAGTCCTTCGCTGAGATATCACAGTACATCGAACGGATTGCGAGGTGCTTAAGGCAACACGGGATCGCGTACCTACAGTTCGATACGCGTCCGGCAACGACGGCTTACCGCATCCGGAATCGGCTCCCCGATGCGATGCTTCCGAGGCCTTGGAGACGTGGTATACGCCGACTTCGTCGCCCTAGGCCTGCCCTTTTGTCCCTCTTCGCGCGAAACGAGCTCCTCCTGGTCCACGAAGAAGGGTGTAACAGCGAGAACAATATCTTCGTACTACAACGGGCATGAACAGGGGATTCCCCTTTGCATCCGAGGGCCACCTGGCACCGCCGGTGCGAGAAGATAGACGGTGAGTGGAGGTCGCGGAGGACGCTCTCCGTCCACCAGGCTTCGCTACACGTATTCACAACGTCGCCTGGTACCGCTAGTGTGCGCGCGGGCGATTACCGCCGCAGGGGACTGGCAGGGGCAGGGGAAGGTAGAAGGCATGAGACTAGGTCATATGCGTTGGCGCGTTTTGGTCGCGTGCGCACTGGTCACCGTGCTCCTCGGAGGGGCGACTGCCCCCCCTGGTGCGCCGGGTGCGGAGGACCGATTCGCGCTCTCAGCGAGCGGCGACCTTTCGTACAAGAGCTTCGATGAGATCTCGCGGGAATTGGACGGCTACAAGGCTGCGGGTGCACGCTGGCTCCGCTTCAACTTCTCCTGGGCCCACATCCAATACTTTGGGCCTACCTACTACAACTGGGCACCATACGACCACATTGTAAAAGAGGCGAGCGCCCGCAACATCCGAATCCTAGGGGTGATCGCGATTGCGCCGCCGTGGGCCAATCCCTTGGCGGCAAAAGGTGATCCCTATCCCCCACTCAGTCCTGCCGACTACGGAAAGTTCGCACGAGAGACGGCGCAGCGCTACGCGCCTCTTGGCGTGCGGCATTGGGAAATTTGGAACGAACCAAACGTGCCGGCTTTCTGGAAGCCCGCGCCCAACGTCGTAGACTACTTCCAGCTCTTAAAGGAAGGATACGCCGGCATAAAGACCGTCGACCCGGGCGCTACAGTGATGATCGGCGGACTCGCGAGAGTAGATCCCGACGCGATACATGTTTCGCCGGTTGGGACTGTCGTAAGTGGCGTACCGCCCGTTACATTTCTGCGACGCCTCTATGAACTGGGTGCAAATCCCTTCTTCGATGCCGTCGGCTGGCATCCATATTCCGCTCCCGGTGGCCCGCTCGAGCAGACTCAGTACGGTAACGCGTGGCTTGAGCTTCCCGAGGCCAGGGCACTGATGGAATCAGTTGGCGACGGCGGTAAAAGGATCTGGCTTACCGAATATGGTTTCTCGACCGGTGGCGCCGAAGATTCCCCCTGGAAGGTTTCAGAGGCGCGACAGGCGGAATTGCTCCAGCAAGCATACGACCTCGCCGCAGAGTACCCATGGGCAGGGCCGCTCTTCTGGTACACCTACCGCGACACTGGGGGAGACCAGAATGATGCCTTCAACTTCTTCGGCATCGTCCGACATGACTTCTCTCCCAAGCCGGCCTTTCTCCGATATCAGGCGCTGTCGAAGCGCGCACGTTGAAGGACCCGACCTGGCAGTCTCCTGCTTGACAGTGCTGTCACTACGCGGCCACCCGGTGAAACTCCGGAGTCTCCGCAGGCTCACTGGGCACCTCAAGGGAAGAACACGAGAGCGCTGCAGCAATATGTCGCATCCCTACTTTGCGAGCGGCCCGGTTATGGCGCCTTTTTCTCTTGGGCGTCGTATAGACCTCTCAGAAATTGGTCCGGCCACTGTCGAATCTGCGCCTCCTACGAACTTCGCGTACTCTCCATCGACCAATTGCTTGAGTTCGAGCTTGAAACGCTCCTCGCTGAATTTCTCGGCATGCTGACGGAGCACCTTAGGATCGAAGCACTTAGGGTCGAAAGCACGTACAGCCTCCACCAGCGCATTCGGCGTCTGCTCGTGGAAAAGGCTTCCCGTCTGACCCTCGATGACCGTCTCGCTCGCCCCCCTTTCCCATAAGCGATGACGGGGGTACCAGCGGCCATCGCCTCTACCGGGACTATCCCGAAATCCTCCTCACCCGGAAAGATCAACGCAATCGCGCGCGCGTACAACTGGGGTAGTTCCGCCTCCGGCACGAACTCTCGGAAGGTTATGTTACACTTGGCACGTGGCCGCTGACGAGCAATCTCCTCCCCTGTACCTGCAACTATCAGCGGCATACCGAGCTTGTTAAATGCATCAATTGCGATATCTAGCCGCTTATAACCGACCTGCCTCCCTAGAACCAAGTAATAGTCGCCGTGGCCCTTCTGCGTCTCAGCAAAACGCTTCGTATCGACCGGCGGGTATATGACCGTGGAGTCCCTGGCATAATATCGGAGTATTCGCTCTTTCACGTTCTGCGAGTTAGCGATGAACGCGTCGACTTTTTGCGCCTGGTTAAAGTCCCAGCGGCGCAGCGACGGCAATGACGCCGTCAGGACGAACCGAGCTAGGGGATTTAGCATGCCGAAGGGAGGATGCTGACGATACCACTCCGAGTCGCTCCAATAATAGCGGACCGGCGTATGGCAATAGCAGATGTGAAGCGTTCCCATGCCAACCGTAACGTACTTTGCTTCGGCGCTGCAGGAAGAGACCACTAAATCGTAGTCGGACAAGTCTAGCATCCGAAAAGCCCACCCTCGAGGGATCGAGAAGAGCTGATGCTTCGTCTTCGATAGCTCGACGCGGTCAAGCCAGGTTGTACGGACATCAGCGCCGAGAAGTTCAGGGAACCGGTCTGGCCGATAGCTTGCAGTATATACGGGGGCTTCTGGCCAGAGGGTATGCAGTGCCAGAAGAACCCGCTCACCTCCGCCTCGCGAGAGGAGCCAATGATGCACCAGCGCCACTTTCGGCTTGAATCGCGCATCCCTTTTATCGCCGTGGCCACTGGCTCGCTTCAGGTTGCGTAAAGCCCCGCCCGAGGCCCTAAGCGTCAGAGCTAAATTGCCGCCACGTGGTGTGCGCATCGACAACCTCGACTTTCCGGTTTTGACACTGTGGGGCGCATTACTGTCCCGCGGGGGACCCCGGCTTTGTCCGAAGGTGCTACCGAATAATGCGCTGGTCGGCTACTCACGATAAAGGTGGGTTGTGACTTGCAATTCGGACACATAGTTTCGAGCCCCAAGACGCGCCAACCGAAAGGCAAATTGATTGAAGGCACGCTTTCCCAAAGTGAGGAGGCGGGTTTGCGATGATGTGAGGAAACAGACGTCCAACGTGCCACAGAGGTGAAAACTCAAGTTGCTAAAGCCGTTTGTCCTCAGCAATATGGTTAGGGCACGTGGCGTAAAGTGGCTCACGTGGTCGTCCCGGTCGAAGTCAATGGGCCTACGGCAAGCAGCCCTCAGGGCGCCATACGGTTTCTGGAAATCGAAGTTCGGTGTCGTTATCCAGAGGACTCCGTTTGGTCTCAGCAGCCGAGACACCGATGCAACGAGGTCCGCCGGCTCACGCGTATGGGCCAGGACACACCAAAGACACACGACGTCGAAGGAAGCAGGATGCAAGGCGTCAATGTCACTGAGGGCGCGGTCGCTTCCGAGGCGACGCGCCGCAAGCTCAGTCGCTTTGGGGGAGACATCGAAGGAGTACGCATCCCAATCGCGGCTAAGCGCCATTTGCGCAAAGAAACCGATCCCCCCGCCCACATCCAACAAGCGCCTCCCAATGGTCTCCCCTTCCAACAGCGCTAGAGCGGCCCCGAAGTAGCGCTTTTTCGCTGGAATCCAGAAATCTACGCCGGCTGCTTCCCGGTAGTGAGACTCTGACCAGTAGTCCTCTCGGCCCGCAGAGCAGGCGAGCGCGGCGAAACCACACTTGGGGCATTCAATAAAGGGGGCACCAGCGTGAGTCGTCGAGGTGGTAGGTGCAGCGCAGACGTGACAGCGGTCAGCCCTGTCAAGGGATTTGTGAGAAGGAAGCTTGTCAATCATCCGTCATCCGGGTACCTAAGCGGGATAGCAAGCGAGATTCGCCCTACCCCCATCAGAGCGAGGCTATATGGGGGGGGCCTGCCGGACTCGGTCATGAGACCGGACCAGATGTGGAAAGGGTGGTGCCACCTGGCACCCGCAGCCTCATTCTGTCTTCGCAGATCCGCCACCATTCGGCCACCTCACCGTGGGACGTCTGCGTGGCCATGTAGGAGACACGCCCCATTACTACCACAGCGTATTCACGGCGAAAGGGATAAACCTGGGGTGGCTTGCGTATTTTGACGCACTGCACTGAGTACGTTGGCGCAAATTGCGTACCGAGGTTGGGCTAGCTCCTACTTGGTGTGGCCTCGCTGTCGCGCTGTGGCGAGGATCTGCTGCGCATAGAGGCTGAGCTGGAGCTGCCCCACGGCCATGCGATGTATTTGCCGCGTCACCCGCCGGTTGCCGCGTCCGGTTGAGGTGGTGCGGAATGGGGTCGCCTGAGCCTTCTCCTGAGGAGGCGCGGATCGGAGCTGTTCAGTTGAATCGCGCAAATCTTCTCTGTTAACCCGGGGGAGGGTCAATGACCGCGACGAGGAACTCGGCGACTGCCCGTGATCCGAGTCCGGGCAACTCGCCGAAGGTCGAACTACGCTGAGCGTGAGCCCCGCGAGCTCGCGTGTGCCGTGCTTGTCCTGCTCCGCCAGGTTCTCGAGGAGAGCGGCGTGGTGATGCGAGGACTTCGCAGGCGCAGTTGCTTGGCGGGGTCGAAGCGTTCTCCCTGAAGGCGAGGAGCGCCCGCACGCGAGGCCGCACCGCGGGGTTTCGTGAAGCTGGCGGCGGCCTCGTCGGGCAGGGAGTTCAATAGTGCCTCTACCGCACCGAGCAGCGGCACACCGCACTTTTTCAACGAGCAACGGGCCTTGTGCCACAGCGAGATCGAGCTCCTAGCTCTCGTCGGGGCCCGCGTCGCGCCTCGGCGCGCTCGAAAGTCAGCGGCGCGAGGGGCGGAAGTGGGTCTTTCGAGCTAGGCGGTTCGACATTGAGGCGACCGAGTCTTGCGCCTCGTGGCGGCTCGCCTCCGCTGCTGGCTCCCGGTTGGGACAGACGTCGCGCACCTCATATCCGCCCCGCCGCGAAGAAGATCGCCGTGTGGCGGCCGAGGTCGCTCGCACCTTCGATTCCCCAGCTCACGGGCCCGATCCCACACTTGGTCCGCTTCATCCGCGCTCCTTGAGGACACGCTCGTAAAGGGCTGCATGAGAACTTGCTATCTTCTCCCAATCGAACCGCCGCGCATATGCTCGGCCCCGCCGAGCTAAGTCTTCCCTTCGGCTCTCGTCTTCGAGCAAGTCAGTCGCTAGACGCCATGCGGTGGCTGGCGAGGACGCAAGTGCAAGAACCTTTGCCAGCTCCCGCGTTGTAGATGGTCCCGGCGTGCTTATGGTAGCTACCCCGTTCAATAGAAGCGCTAGGAGAGAACCGCGACGCTCGCTTGCCCCGTCCGGGAACGGAAGGTAGCCAACTGCAGAGCTAGCGAGAAGCTCGGCAACGGCGGTCGAATCGCAGCCGAGTCGCCAATCGATCTGTAAGTGTCGAGACTGCGCGAGGAGTTGACGCTGAAATCCTCGAAAGCGTCCCTCTACGTCCCCGATTACCATAAGCGGTGCCTTACCGCGACTCTCCGCAATCTCCGCTAGTTTCAATACGTCCTCCAGCCCTTTATTCGGTGCAATGAGTCCAAAATATACGATCCTGTTGGCCCTGCGATCCCATTCTGGTCCAATTGGTATATTGCTTCCTATTGGAATAACCGATGTTCTGCCCCGCACCCACGGTGCGAACGCTAGCAGATACTTACGCTCGACAGCACTTGTCAATACGATGCGTTCACACCTTGCGAGGAAGAGCACGAGAGACCCTTGACGAAACCGATGAGCTTGACTCGCCTCGTGCAGAGTTACGAGGCAGGGACGTTCTAACAGAGCGAGCAGGTGAGGGGCCAGGCTAGTTCTGTAGCTGGTCGTGGGATACTGGATGTGCGTTAGGTCTGCACCGAGCATGCCTAGCGTTCGCCGAGCCTCCCGGAACGCTCTAGCATCCCATTTGTTGGGGGAGAGGATTTCTACGTCGACGCCAACACGTAGAAGAGCTCCCGCAAGCTGGTAAGAATAGTCGGTGACGCCGCAGGGGCGGCGGTCAAGCGATCCGGTTACAAGGGCTATTTTCACCTTATTC
>JALZBR010000389.1 GCA_030863485.1 Actinomycetota bacterium | reverse complement strand
GAGCTGAACAGCCCTGCCCTCAGCCGCCGATCGACTACCGACCGTCCAGTTCGGCCTTCAGGCGTTGGAGTTGGTCACGACTGGAGTCGCTGCCGGGAACGGGATCACCATGGCGGTGGATGACTTTCCACTCGCCGTTCTCTTTCCGCAGGACGGTCGTCACCCGCGGGGAGTAGGAGACGGGGGGTGCGCCGCCCACGAAACGCCGTCGTGTGCTCGATGCCAGCGATGTATGCGAGGTCGCCGCCGGTCAAGAACTCTTAAAGCTCGCCCACCTCTCGCCTCCCTGCCGTCCCGCCGGGTAGGCGACCACGCTAGACGACGACAAGATGACCCATCGATCTTCCAATCGTCCCGCACCCTGCGCGGCTCGGCGTACGCCATGCGCCCGAGGAACTCGGACCAAGTCGAGAGTCTTCACGTGTCTTGCCCTTCCCTGTCTCATGAGAGCTTCCTTCAACAGAACGACGCAGGAGACCGCCCCAGTGCCAGGGTGCGACCCTGCTCGTCCCCGGCCTGCGGCACCGCGACGTCCCACTCCCCCGGCCACCACGACCGTGCCCGCAGGTCCGAACCGCAACGAAGACCGCCACGGAATAGACCGACACGGGACTGCACGCGCTAGCTCGAGTCGCATGCCGCGATGCGAAACCGCAGGTCGGACGGGATCCAGTGGCCGAGCTGAGACTGAGCGGGACCATCTCGAAACGGTTCAGATCCTGGCGAAAACGAGGGAGTTCGGGCCCTTACGCTTACACGACCTCTGACCCGCGGATTTTCGGCGGGCGCTGAGCTATCCCCAGCCTCGCGCCGCGATGGAGCGCTACTGGCGAGCATTGCGGGGGACAGGATCCCATGATGCTCAGGGTGACCCGGTCAGCTCGGCACTGGGAGTATCGGGGGCACCAGGAATGAGCGGACGGCACCGCGTGGCTGGGCTTCTCGTAACGATGGTCCTCGTGTTGGTCGTGCTCACCGTGCTGACCTGGACCCTGCAGCGGAAGCTGATCTACTTCCCTGGTCTCCGGCCTCCACCGGTCGAACACCTGCTGACCGACGGCGAGGCGGTGACGCTCACTACCGACGACGGACTCGAGCTCGAGGCCTGGTTCGTCCCATCGGGCGCCACCGCCGTCCTTGTGCTCCCCGGAAACGCTGACAATCGGGCTCACCGTGCGCCGCTGGCTCGAGCCCTGACAGACACGGGACTCTCAGTGCTGTTAGTCGATTACCGCGGGTACGGCGGCAACCCTGGACGACCTTCCGAGGAGGGGCTGCGCTCCGATGCACGTGCGGCGGTCGCCTGGCTCGAGGAGCATCCAGACGTCGACCGGATCGTCTACTTCGGCGAGTCGCTCGGGACTGCCCTGGCCGCCTGGATGGCAACCAAACGAGCACCCGCCGCGCTCGTGTTGCGCTCCCCTTTCCCCTCCCTCGGGGCGGTCGCACGGCGGCACTACGGACCGGTGCCCGACTGGTTCCTGCGCGACCGCTTCCGGGCCATAAAGCACGTGCGCGCCCTCGACGTACCCCTACTCGTCGTCGCCGGCGAGCAGGATGAGGTCGTGCCAGTTGACCTCAGTCGCCATCTCCACGCGGTAGCGCAGGAACCGAAGCGCTTCGTCTCGGTGCCAACCGCTGGTCACAACGACCCGATACTGCTCGACGGGGACCCTTTCATCCATGCGCTCACCAGTTTTCTGCAAGAGCACGGGGTGCTCGGGTCCGGCGGAGCTGAGTGACACACGGCAAGCTAGAGGCGAGTGCTTTGGACGGCGAAGATGCTGAGCGCGAAGGCTCCTGGCCGGGTCACCCTGGACCGGTCCTTACGGTGTATCGCTTTCCCATACCGCGTCCTCGCACGGTTGCCCGTCTGAAGGCTCTGAAGCTGCGCCTCAATGCTCGTTCTCGTCGTCCTGCGGCTCGTGGCCCAGCCGTTGGTAAATCCTCTGCACCATGTCACCCGTGTCGGGAGCACTCTGGGAATCAGCTCGTGCCGAACGTGATGGCCTTGAGGATGACGCTGTTGATGATAATGATGATGAAGAAGAAGAAGAAGAAGAAGAAGAGGATGAGCCTGGTAGTTGTGCCCGAGGCGGAATGCCACCGCTGACGGCCTCCTCAAAGCTGGGAGCGGCGTCCAGTGTGACGGTGGTGAAGGGCATATCTATGCCAGCCGCGTTGAAAGCGTTGTAGATCTCCTCGACTACCTGATCTTGGATACGTCGGACGTTAGCCTGTTGCGGCCGCGTCCAGAAGCGCAGGTCGAGATTGATCGACGAGTCACCGAATTTGTCGTAGTAGGCCTGCGGCGCAGGTTCTTCGAGAACCCCTTCTATCCCCGAGAGCGTATTGATGGCAATCTCGCGAGCCTGGCCGAGGTCCGTGTCGTAGCTGACGCCGACCGCCACGCTGGTCCGCACGGCCTCGAAAGCGGTTTGGACCTCGATCGTGTTGTTGTAGACGTCCTTGTTGGGAATGATCACGAGGTGGCCATCGAAACTTCGAAGGCGCGTCTCACGGACAGTGATGCCCTCCACGCTGCCCTTGTGGTCCGCGACTTCGACCTGGTCGCCCGAGACGAACGGCTGGCGGAAAATCAGCAGGATCCCCGCCACCAAGTTGCTCAAGATGTCTTGGAGCGCGAATCCCGCCGCGAGGCCTATGACGCCCAGCCCGCCCAGCACGGTGGCGACACTGACCGAGGGGAAGGCGATCGGAAGCGCCACAACCAGCCCCAGGATGCCCACCCCGGCGTAGGCCAGCGCCGCGAAGACGCGTCCGAAGCTGGGTGTGCGGAGCCGGGTCAAACGCGGTTCGAGAACTCCCTGAACCAGTTTGCCGATTCCTAGGAACATCACGAAGACCAGCGCCGCTATCCCCACTCGTGGCGCCCCGGCGAAGAAACCGGCTGCTAAGTCCCGGAGTGACTCCAGCGCGTTCTGAGCCGGACTTAGGTAGACAGGACGCGGCGATGTTGGCTGCGCGAGTGGCAGCAGTGCCATGAGCGGTCGCAGCGTCTTGTCGCGCCCCATCTGCTTCTCGGCTGCCACACAACCTCCGTACGAAGGAGCTCGTCGTTACGCCATGACCGTAGTCGCATACCAGCGAGCACACGTTTCACGCCAAAACCGGACACGATCAGCAACGCAGAGACGGATCAAGAGGCATTTTCGCCCGGTTCCGGGACCGTGCACGGTTAAAGGGGGGTCGTCGGCGGGCCAACGGCATAGCTAGGGCGCGGACGTACCGCGAGGTCGTTCACGACCGGTCCACAGCTCGTTCGCGTTCGACCTCCTCAACAACCTGTCGCGCAATGCGACGGATCCTACGATCACGGAGGCGGGCCCGGATCCACACTCCGAGCACTCCCGCCACCGCCCCGCCGACCACAGCGGCTGCGGCAGGATTTTTCAGTTGTTCCACAGGAGGGACCTGCTCCGCGAGTTCGTCGAGGCGCGTGTCGATGCGCTGGCGTGTCGCCTCGATTGTGGCCTCGATGTCGTCCCTTACCGGTTCAGTCGAGTTCGTACCCACTCCTTGTCCTCCTTCAGAGCCTCAATGGTTGTCTCCGGCGCGGTCGGAGGTTCAAACAAGTGCTTGCGCGCGAACAGTGCCACGCCCGCCGTGAGAGCCAGAAAGAAGACGGCAACTATCAGCCGCGCCACCCAGTCCCACAAGAACTCCGCGAGCCCGTACGCCAGTGCCGAAGCAAGAAAGCCGAGGGCGAACAGGCCCATCACGCCGGCGACGACCCCCGCCGCAGCGGCCTTCAAGCGGGCCTCCAGCGCCTCCAGCAACTCTTGACGTGCCAACTCCAGGTGCTTCTTGAACAGCAGCTGGATCTCGTTCAGCAGATCTCGAATGATCTCGACTGGCTCCCGCTCCCGCGCCGAGCCCTGAACGGAGTTGCGCCCGACCGCGGTGGGCTCGTCCATCGACACTCCTTTTCCTAGTAGGTCGCGTCCCTGTTTCGACAGGCATGGGCTGTACGTCCGCTCCAGGGATCGGAGCGGCGGGTAGTCGGTCCCTCCAGATCACCTCTCTAGCGCAGGAATCACGCTCCATCACCGGCGCTCTTGCCGTCCCATGTCCGGGCCCGAACCCGGCTGCGGACGAAGTATGTGCTGGCACTGCGACGGGTAGCCCTCTCCACCGCCAGGTGCAAACCAGTTCTCCTGGCACTCTCGTCCACCAGTCACGGGCAAGCACACCAGGAGCTCATGGAGGCGTGCAGATGCAACGCACGGAGTACGCTGCATGGCGGCCTGTTTTCGGCCGTCCGCATCCTGGATGCGCCGTCATCCGACCTTCTACCCCCTGCGCCGCCAGGCCGAGGCGTGGCTGACTGATCGAAAGGCGATCCCGCAATGCCGCAAGAAGTGAGTGGCGCCGGGAGTGGCAGTCGACGATGTAGCGCGAATGGGGCGCCGCAACACGACGAACAGGTGCCTGAGGACCCTCAGCTGCAGCGTGATCCCAAAACGGTCTCGCATGGCAACGCGGAGGCGACGAGCCTCGGAAACCGAGCGATCTCGACAAGCCATCGTGGAGAGGTGTCCTCAAGCGGACCATCACCGAATTCCAAGACGACAACCTGGCGGATTGGGCGGCGGCGCTGACCTACTACGGGGTGTTGGCCATCTTCCCGGCCATACTCGCCCTGGTCTCGGTGCTCGGACTGGTGGGGACCTCGGCCACCCAACCGCTCATCGACAACCTCGGCCAGTTCGCACCCGGCCCGGGGCAGGAAATCCTCACCACCGCCATCCAAAGCCTGCAGGAGAGCCAGACGACAGGAGGGATCCTTTTCGTCGTCGGCCTCGCCGTCGCGCTCTGGTCAGCGTCCGGGTACATCGCCGCCTTCATGCGTGCGTCCAACGTCATCTACGAGATCGAGGAGGGGCGGCCGTTGTTGAAGAAGGGCGTGCCCGCCAGATCGAAGCTGGGCACCCTCCAGAGGAGGAGCCATTTCTGCCGCCGCGTGACACCAGGAAGATGAAGAGCTAGGCGAGGACGAAGAGGCGTCCAGGTAGTGCCGATGGGCTGGTCGCTGGGCTTCGGGGCTCAGCGCGGTGAAGACGCCGGACGGGATCCACGACCTGCGACGCTGAGCAGGAGAATGGTCCCAAGGACAGCTGAAAGCAGCGACCCGGCGAGCACTCCGACCTTCGCCGCGTCCAGATTAGGACCAACGTCGAACGTCAGTCCTGCGATGAAGAGCGCCACCGTGAAGCCGATGCCGCCGAGCGGCGCGACCGCGAGCACATGCCGAGGCGCCACCCCGAGCGGTAGGCGGCCGAGGCGCGTGCGCGCGACCACTGCGCCCGTCATGCCAATGCCGAGGGTCTTGCCGAGTAGCAGACCGGCGATGATCCCAATGGAGACGGGGCTCGTCACGGCGGCTCGCAGTGAGGCAAGGTCGAGGGGAACGCCGGCGTTCCCCAGCGCGAACAGCGGCAGGACGAGGTAGCTCGACAGCGGATGCAAGCGCTGTTGGAGGTCGTCGGTCAACGACCCCGGCGTAAGGAGACCGAGGATGACCCCAGCGATGGTCGCATGCACGCCGGAAACCAGCATGAACGCCCATGTCGCCACACCGAGTGGAACGTGCAACCACGGCGAGGAGCTGATGCGCCACAGTGCGGCGACCAGCAGCGATGCGCCGATGGACGCAGCCAGCCAACGGGGCTCGATGCCAGCGGAATAGGCGATGGCGATGCTGATGATCACCGCCCCGATGTCATCGGCGACGGCGATCGTCAGCAGGAGCACCTTGAGACCCGCCGGCACCCTCCGGCCGGGTAACGCGAGCACGCCGACAGCGAAAGCAACGTCGGTCGCAACCGGAATTCCCCAGCCGGCCGCACCGGGACCGCCGGCGTTGAGGGCCAGATAGATGACGGCAGGCAGGAACAGTCCCGCGAGCGCGGCGAGGACAGGCA
>JALZBR010000371.1 GCA_030863485.1 Actinomycetota bacterium | reverse complement strand
GCCAAACCCACCACCAACAGCCACATCTCGTAGGTCTTCAAGGCTGCATCAAACTAAAGGGAGAAGCTTTCTAGGGAAGAAGCAGGGAAAACAAGGGTTTGGAACGAGACAACCACCCCGCCGTCCGAGGCGCTCTCCTTGCGCCCGGGTTCGGCAAGCGTCAGATAGTACCCATGAAGGGCGACTTTCGAACCCTTACACCTCGCAATACCGAGAAGTGGATCGGGGCAACCCTCACGGCTTCACGGACTGGGTCAGGGCTGACGCATGGGCGAGATTTGGAAGTTCTAGGAAGGGGTACCGTGCGAGCGACTGCATGCGACAACAGGGAGCAAATTGAAATGAACAGTTTCGACAAGTTCGCAGACTGGTGCGCCGACACGATCGCCTCGACCAAGTTCTTCATCTTTGCAATTGTCATCGTCCTGGTTTGGCTGTTGAGCTACCCACTCTTCAAAAGCGTCGACACCTGGCAGCTCGTGATCAACGCCGTACTCAACGTCTTGTCGTGGCTCGCGCTGGTCCTGCTTCACAACACGCAGCACCGATTCGAGGTGGCTACGAACAAGCGCCTGCGTACGATCGAGGAGCAAGGACACGGCCTAAGCGATCCCATCGAGGACGTGGGCCAGAAGTGACACTCAGCCGGCATTCGCCACAGCCGGTGAGCACGACCCCGCGCTACCGCTCCTTGACCGACTCATCCACCGCGGGCTTGAGCAGCTTGCAGTCCACCCGGTCCCAATCGGTCAAGTCGAAACGCTAGCTTCACCCGTGGAATCCTCGGCCGGGTCGGCCGCGGGCTCTTGATCGGGCGCGAAATCCGGGAACCAAATCCGAACCGCGGCTGCCTTGAAGCCCGCCACGAGGGGAATGACGAGCAGCATTCCCCACACCCCAGCCACGGCCGCCCCGAGGATGATCGCGATGATGACGACAGCCGGGTGTAGCTTCACGGCCTTTCCGACGATCGTCGGGGATAGTACGTGAGACTCGATCTGCTGGATCACCACGAAGGCGCCGACCGTCCAAAGGGCCGTGCCGGCGCCCCTGGTCGCCCAAGCCACGATTGCCGCTATTGCACCCCCAACTATAGGTCCGACGAACGGGATCAGATTGGACGCGCCGGCCATCAGTCCGATGACCAGGGCGCTCGGGACGCGAAGGATCACGAGGGCGATGATCGAAAGCACCGCCACGGCCGCCGCGACCAGCATCTGTCCCCGAATGAAGGCCCCCACGGCTCCGTTTACGTCTCTGGCTACGGTTAGGACACGGTCACGCCGCCGCTTCGGAATGAGCCGCACGATCGCTTGCTGCAGCCGCGGGAGGTCAAGCAGGACGTAAAAGGCAAGGATGGGCCCCACGATGAACGCCAGCAAGAACGACACCGTTCCCGACAGCACTCGGCCGACTCTTCCGGCCTGTGCAAGGACGGTTTGAGCGCCACCGGCGCCAAGTAGCCTCTGGGGATCGAGGCTGTACTCGATTCCCCGCCCTCGAAGCCATGACTCGACTCCCGCCGTCATCCTTCGAAGGTCCTCTAGGTAAGCCGGCAACTGTTGGGCCAACTCGGTGAACTGGGAGGCGAGCACGGGAACGAGCAGGAACCCGATCAAGGTCATGACCGCCACCAGCGACACATAGATGGCGACGACAGCGAGAGGACGAGGGAGCCGCCTCTGCTCCAGCCTCCGCACGAGTGGGGCGAGGAGGTAAACGAGGACGAGTGCGATCAGGACCGGCGGAACGACGACACCTGCGAACTGAAGCGCCCACACTATGACGGCCAGCACGACGAGGAGCCCGACAACGGCCCACGCAGCCGCCCCCGCCATAAGTAGCTTTCTGAGGCCGTTCGGCATCGGCTCGAGCATTTGGTGGAGTCTAGTTCCCGGTTTCACTCTTCCAACCCCGACTCCGACGGCTACGCGTCCGGTGCCGGTGACACGGGAGCCTGTGGCCCTTGCGGTGCCGGCGACGGCTCGGGTGCCTGTAGCCCTTGCGATGGGGGCGACGGCTCGGGGGGCGGCGTTGACTTAGGTCCTTTCTCAATCGGCGGCACCTCGCCGGCCTCGCCCGGCGGCTCCCCTAGGGTGATGCGTTTCAGTAGGAACTCCTCGCCCGGACCCAATACCTCGATCCTGTCGTAGGCCAGGAGCCTCTTGTCGTGTCGGTCGAAGTAGAGAACCTGAAGCGCTATGGGAGCGCCCGAGTCCGGGGCCAGCGACCTGAGGCCCGCTCCACCCGTGCTGCCCACCCCCAACATCAGGGTCCCTGCACGGGCCTGGCGCTGCCATCTGTGGCCGTGGCCGAAGAGAACAAGCGGAACGTGCCCCGGGAGCCGGGAAGCGCTGACGGGGTCGTGGACCACGACGATGTCCGGCTTCGTCTCGAGAAGTTGGATTTGGTCGAGCACGAACTCGGAAAACCTAAGCTTGGCCTCACGCTGTTCGTCGTTTGTTGGCTGCTCGACCGTCTTGTCGGGAGTGAACAGAGGATCGCCTATGCCCCAGATGCTCAAGCCGGCGATGTCCGTGCTGTTACCGTCGAGAACCCGCGCACCGGGCTGCACAGCCACGGCATTCTGGGTGGCCTGCGAGTCGTGGTTGCCGCGCACGAACATATAAGGCACGGAGAAGTCCCGGATTCTCTCGACGAATCGTGTCTCGGGGACAGTCCCCTCTGCGGTGATGTCGCCGGAGTCGATGACGGCCGCCACTCCGAACCGACGCGCGACCTGCTCGGCTACATCGAATCCCAGTGGGTTGAGGTGCAGATCGGATATGTGAAGGAGCCGGATGGCATCATCGGGGACAACGGGCTGGCGGGTCACGAATTGGTAAAGCTGAAAAGTGAGGGAGCCGATCTCGTCGAGCTCGTCACGAAGCACGTTGAACCTTTCGCCGAACTGCCTCACCGGCCCAAGCAGCTCGGGCGACCGGCTTAGGGGTCCCGTGAGGGTCGGCTCACGGAAGGCGTCGACGTCGTAACCGGAGAAGGTTGCGGCGTAAAGGACGACAGGAGCAATGACGCCTCCCAGGACCGGCAGGCCTGCGAGGACGATGGATCGAGGGCGGAGAAGAGCCGTCGCAGCAGCGCCGGCAATGAGCCCGGCGATCGTGAGCCGCATCGCGAACCGTCTGAGTCCGCTCTCGAGGTCCTTCCTTAGCGCGGAAACAACGGCGCTTCGCTTCGGACGTTCCTCGACGAGGCGAGTGGCCGCCGAGGTGTCGATCGAGACGGGAGAGAGCTCGACACGGAGCGGTGCCTTGTGAGTCTTGCCTTCTATGGCGCCGAAGGGTGGAATCGACACCACGGTCGAGCCGGACAGATCCGGCTGCACCCGAATCATCACGGTTCCGGGGCCGACCTTGTATTCGCCCCTTACGGCAAGGGCAACCACCAGTAGGGACAAGGTGGCGCCGGCCAAGACAGAAGCAACGCCCAAGAGAGCGCAGCGGGGCGCCCCCAATTTGGTCACTCGCTCACAAGTCCTTCACTACGAAAGCATCTTGCTGCTCGCGCTGCCGTCCGTCACGCCGACGGCCCCTCCGACCCGGCCCGATACTCCCGCAAAGGCGCGGCACCGTTCGCCCACGCCGAGAGGATCGGTTCGACGATCCGCCAGCACTCCTCGGCTTCGTCGCCGCGGATCGAAAGTGAGGGATCGCCTTCGAGGATGTCAACCAGCAGCCGGGCGTAGGCAGATAGCTCCTGAGGAGCGAGTTCGAGCTCCCACCGGGCAGGGTCGAGACAGAAAGGATCGCCGGCGCCGTTCAAGGCGAGGTCGACCGCCAGGCGGTCGGGATCCATCGACAGAGTGAGGATGTTCGGCCCCGGATCGTCCGGCTGTCCGAAGGGTAGGCGCTCAACGGGGCGGAAGACGATGCGGACCTCCCGCCGGTCACGCGCCAACGCCTTGCCGGTTCGCAGGTGGAAGGGCACTCCGTCCCAGCGCTCGTTGTCGACAAACAGCGTGGCTTCCGTGAAAGTCTCGGTCTCTCGCCCGGCGTCCACTCCACGCTCTGCAACGTAGTCTGGGATTGCCCGCCCCCCTGCCGTGCCGGCGGTGTACCGTGCCCTGACCGCGTGGTGTGCAACCTCCTCGAAGTCTAGGCGGCGCACGGAGCGCAACACATCTACCTTTGCGTCTCGCAACGGGCCTTCGCCCAGTCCGCCCGGCCGTTCCATCCCGACGAGACTGAGCAACTGGAGAAGGTGGTTTTGGACCATGTCGCGAAGGGCGCCGGTGTGGTCGTAGTAGCCGGCCCGTCCTTCCAGGGCGACCGTCTCGTCCCACACGATCTCGACCCGTTCTATATGGGAAGCGCACCAGAGGGGCTCGAACAACCGGTTCGCGAACCGAACCCCCAAGATGTTTTGGACGGTTTGCTTTCCTAGGAAGTGGTCGATGCGGAACACCGCAGACTCCGGGAAGTGGCGATGAAGGAGCGCGTTGAGCTGCTGGGCGGAAGCGAGATCCGTCCCGAAGGGCTTTTCGACGACCACCCGGCCTCCCTGGTCGAGGCCAGCTTCGGCGAGCGCGACGATCGCCGGCTCGAAGACCGCCGGCGGGAGGGCCAGATAGACAACGACGTCTGCGGCTCCCGAGGCCGCCGACTTCAGGGCCTCTGGGCTGGTCGCCTCACCCGCGACGTAGCGGAGGCGAGCCGTGAGGGCTTCCCTCGCCTGCCGGCTGACGCCCCTTGCGTGGAGCTCGAGCTGGTCTGCCGCCCTCAGTCGGAACTGCCCGTCGTCCCAGGGCCGGCGCCCGATGCCCACTATCTCCATATCGCTAGGCAGCCGCTCGGCGGCAAGAAGCTCGGCGAGGGCCGGGAGGAGATACCGGCCGGTCAGGTCACCCGTGGCGCCGAGAATGATGAGCGTGTCCGCCCTCACCGCGCAGCCCACGCTCTGGCGAGGTTCGCCCCCGAGGAAATGAGACCGACGTGGCTAAACGCCTGCGGGTAGTTGCCGAGGAACCCACCGGTGCCCGGGTCGATCTCCTCCGGTAGCAGGCCGAGCGGCCCTGCACGTCCGCAGAGAGACTCGTAGAGCTCCTGGGCTTCGTCGAGCCGGCCTTGGTAGGTAAGGTTGTCGACCCACCAAAAGCTGCACAGCAAGAACGCGCCCTCGTGGCCTGGAAGGCCGTCGGTGAACTCGTCCGTTAGGTAGCGGTAGAGAAGGCCGTCCCCCGTCCCGAGCCGCTTGGTGATCGCTTCCATGGTTGCCACCATCTTGGGATGACGGGCGCTTATGACGCGACGCAAGGGCAAGGCGAGCAGGCTCGCATCGACGCTCCCACCACCAAAATGCTCCGTTAGCGTTCCCGCCTCCTCGTCCCATGCATCCTCCATGATGGAGCGGCGGATCCGCTCCGCCTCCGACTTCCACGAGGCGGCGTCTCCGGGTAGTCCAAGGGACTCGACGATGCGAGCCCCCCGATCGAGGGCGACCTGGCACATCGCTGCCGAGTAGGTGAAGGCCCGCTCGGAGGTACGCACCTCCCAGATCCCGTGATCGGGCTTGTCCCACTTCCGGCGCGCCTCCTCGACGAGATCTGCTAGGCGAGGCCACACCCCTTCGAGCGACCCGCCCGCCGACGCCCACTGCCAGGCGCAGTCGAGGATCTCGCCGTAGGCGTCGTGCTGACTCTGGTCGGCGGCGGCGTTGCCCCACCGCACCGGGGCCGACTTGCGGTAGCCCTCCAGCTCATCGTCCTCTCGCTCGTCGGGGGGCTGGAGCCCATCCAGCGTGTAGAGCACTCTTGGCGTGCCGTCACGATCGATCGCGTCTAGCGCCCATCCCAGAAACCCCCAAGCCTCGGCATCGAGGCCAATGCGCCGCAGAGCGTAGACGGCAAACGCGGCGTCACGGGTCCACGCGAAGCGATAGTCCCAGTTGCGGACTCCGCCGATAGCCTCGGGAAGCGAGGAGGTGGGCGCCGCGACTAACCCGCCAGTCTCGAAGTAGTCGAGCATCTTTAGCGTCAACACCGAACGCCGGACGAGGGCTTGCTGCGGACCGTCATAGCGAATGCACCGCACCCATCGCCGCCAGCTGTCGATCGTCGCGTCGAGAAGAGAGGGGATCGTTACCCGGTGCCGGTAAGCTGCCCCGCCCCACCGAAGCACCAGATCGAGGCGATCGCCCGCGCGGAGATCGAATAGGTTCTTAAGACCCTCAAGCGGAAGGGTTGACGCGAGCTGCAAGTCGAGATCTGGCCGGCGAAACCACCTGAGCCGAAGGCCTCCCGCCCGCCGCTCAGCTACGGCGCCGCCTCGCGGTTCGATATCTACTTCGAGTCGGACGTCCCCGTCGACGACGGCGATCGAGCGCAAGAGCTCCGCTCTTCCAGCCGGTGCGTCCTCAGCGAGGTCAGCACGGGCACGAAGGGTGAGGCAGTCGGTCACCCTGACTAGACCCGTTGAGCAGCGTAGCTCTGTGACGAGGACACCGGTGTCGGGCAGGTAACCCTGGCGGGCCTCGACCGGTCCCTGTGGAGCGACGCGAAAGCCGCCTCCGCGAGCGGCGTCGAGTATCGAGCAAAACAGCGGCTCGTCGTCAAAGCGCGGGACACAGAGCCACGCAACCTTGCCATCCCGCCCGACCAGCGCCGCGGTCGAGCCATCGCCGATGAGACCGAAGTCCTCTATAGGGAGGTAACCGTCGATTGGCGACAAAGGCGTGAAGGGAATTTCCGAAAAATCGCTTGTCACGTTCCTGTCCGTGTGAGCGCTCGTCGCGCAATCGGTTCCACGCCCCGGGTCGGTTGCAATGACCACCAGACATTAGAAGACGTAGCAATTGATGCTGGAATAGAGGGGTCGATCATCCGGGCCTTAGCCTTTGCGAGGACGATAGTAAGAGGGCGACATCAATCAATCCACGAATGCGAGTGAGGATGGGGTTGCTGCAGATGTCTACCCCCCACGGCCTGTCTTAACGCTCTGTAGAGCAGCAAGGCTCGATTGCAACCAAGCGACCCGAGAATCGCTGTTGCCCCATAGACACGTCCGGCGATCCGCCGAGAGTCAAGCCCGAGATTCAATCCGTTCCGATCTCTTCTCCGCTAGCTTCAAACCAGCCACTTCCGGTTGGGACGGAGGCCACGTTCAACAGCGCGAACGAGGCGAGATCTAAAAGACCCGGCAGTTTCGACCGCCCGGGCCAACCGATCCTAACCGGCGTCAGGAGATGGCGCGCTTATGATCGTTCGAGCATCCCCCTACCGCTCGGTCCGTCGCAAACGTTCCGGGGTTTAAAAAGCTACTCCGCGGGTAGCGTTTGAGCGGCGAGCCGGGAAGTCTGGTCGGTGTAAGTGGTAAGCGCCAGGAGGCTCGCCTTGCACCTTATACCTACACCTGCCTGGGTCGCGCAGTCGTATGCCGTCAAGCGCGCCCCGCGCAGATTGGCGCGCGACCTTCTATTAATGGCGCCCCGCCGGGGCGAATGACGATTGCATGCTGGCCACCCTGCTTCTGCTTCACATCGCCTTAGCGGCACTCGCCCCCGTCGCGGGTCGCCGACTCGGACCGAGAATCTTCTTGCTGTGCGGCCTGGCTCCGCTGTTCACCTTCATGTGGGCCGCAGCCAGGGCGCCGGAAGTTTTCGGCGGCGAGGAGCTAGTGCAGCGCATTGCTTGGGTGGCGGGGCTGGGGCTGCACATCGACCTCCTCCTGGATGGGTTTGCCCTGCTCATGGTCGGTCTGATCTCGGGCATCGGCGTCCTCGTCTTCGCTTATGCGCATAGCTACTTCCGGCCGCGTCCCGGCCTGGGGCGTTTCGCCGGGATCCTCACCGCATTCGCCGGATCCATGCTCGGCTTGGTGATCGCCGACAACCTGCTGGCGCTTTACCTGTTCTGGGAGCTCACATCGATCACGTCTTACCTGCTCATTGGGTTCGAAGATGACAAGGCCGCGGCTCGGTCATCCGCACTCCAGGCGATCCTCGTGACGGGAGCAGGGGGACTGGCGATGCTCGGGGGATTCGTGCTCATCGGCCAAGCAGCGGGCACGTATACGATGTCCGAGATCCTCGCGGATCCGCCAGACGGGTCCCTCGTCGGAGTTGGGCTCGTGCTCGCGCTCCTCGGCGCATTCACCAAATCAGCCCAGGTTCCTTTTCACTTCTGGCTCCCGGCCGCGATGGCAGCTCCCACTCCGGTCAGCGCGTACCTCCACTCGGCGACGATGGTCAAGGCGGGCGTCTACCTGATTGCCCGCCTCGCCCCCGCGTTTACAATCCTGCACGCCTGGTGGCGCCCCACACTGATCGGCGTCGGACTCACCACGATGCTGATCGGCGGCCTCCGGGCGCTTGCGCAACACGACCTCAAGCTTCTCCTAGCACACTCCACCGTTGGCCAGCTCGGATTCCTCGTCGTGCTGCTCGGAGCGGGGTACCCGACCCTCACGTTTGCGGGCGTTGCAGTCCTTCTAGCCCATGCCCTGTTCAAGGCGACTCTCTTTATGGTCGTTGGGATCATCGATCATCAAGCTCACACAAGAGACATCCGAAAGCTCAGCGGAATAGGCCGGCGGTTTCCCTACCTGTTCGCCGTGGCAGCCGTTGCGGTCGCATCGATGGCGGGATTGCCGCCGCTGTTCGGGTTTGTAGCCAAGGAAGCGGCGCTGGAAGCCGTCCTTCACGACGCCGGGTGGATAGTCGCAGCAGGTCTCACCGGAGGATCGATCCTCACATTCGCCTACGGCGCCCGCTTCCTGTGGGGAGCGTTCGCGACCAAAGCGGCTGAGCCTCACGTCTTCCATTGGGGAATGCCTCATCCAAGGGAACCGGGATCGGGCATCGCCGAGGACGGGATCAAAGCACCGTCGCGCGGATTCGTCGCCCCCGCCGCTATCTTGGCGGCTCTCAGCTTGGCGCTGGGGCTGCTGCTCCCGGCCGCCGCCTTCGTCGTCCGTGGAGCCGCGGGCGCACTCGACCCCCGGGCAAGAGACGGCAGCCTTTATCTTTGGCATGGCTTTACGTGGGCCGTCGGTCTTTCGGCCGTGACGGTGGGCACGGGTTTGCTGGCATTTGCAAAGCGGCATCAGATCCAGCGCCTACAGGCGCAGACGAGGCTGAGGTTCGGGGCGGAACACACCTACCAGTTCCTGCTGAGGGGCCTAAACACGGGCGCCGGCAGGTTCACGGGAGTGATCCAGAACGGCTCGCTGCCGATCTACATAACAATCATCCTGCTCACAGCAGTGGCTCTGCCCAGCTCGGCGCTCTTGAGGAGCGCCGAATGGTCCAGAAGCTCGGGGATTGCAGATTCACCACTTCAGGCGCTCGTGGTCGCAGCCGTTCTCGTCGCGGCCGGATGGATGGCAAGGGTTCGCCAACGTTTCGCGGTGGTGATGCTGCTCGGTGCGGTCGGATACGGAGTCGCAGTCCTGTTCATGATTCAGGGAGCGCCCGACCTGGCCCTGACACAGCTCTTGATCGAGACGCTCGCTTTGGTGATCTTCGTCTTGGTCCTGCGGCATCTCCCGCCGCGGTTCGAGGCCGTCCGGTGGCGCTTCGGGAACATCCTGCGGCTAGCAGTAGCCGCGAGCGTGGGCCTTTTCGTTGCCGTCTTCGCGTTGCAGGCAACGAGCCTCGAAGGGAGCGATCACGTATCTCGCGAGTTCGTCGCCCGGGCCCTCCCGGAGGGAGGAGGGCGAAACATCGTCAACGTCATCCTTACGGACTTTCGCGCGCTCGACACGCTCGGGGAGATCACCGTTTTGGCGGTGGCCGCCATGGGCATCGCGAGCCTAATCCTCGCCGGGATTCCTGGCAGGAAGGAGCCGGCGGATGAAGTTTGATCGATCAGTCGTTCTGTCGACCATCGTCGATGTCATCTTCCCGTCGGCCTTGGTGTTCTCGTTGTTCCTGCTCTTTGCCGGGCACAACGCGCCAGGTGGAGGCTTCATAGGCGGCCTGGTTGCAGGCGCCGGCCTCGTTCTTCGCTACGTCGATGTCGGCCCCGCCGCCGTACGCGGCGAGCGAACGCCGGCGGGACTTCTCCTGGGAGCAGGTCTGATGGTCGCGGCTCTCTCCGGAGCGGCCGGCTGGATTGCGGGTGGAGCTTTTCTCGAAAACGTTCAGCTCTCGGTTGACCTGCCGGTCATAGGCACCGTCAAAGCCGGCCTCGCCCTGCTGTTCGACGTCGGCGTATTCCTGGTAGTGGTCGGCCTGGTACAAACCGTCCTGTCGGTGCTCGGCGGCGAGGTTAAGCAGTGAGTTTTGTCCTTGTTGCTGCCGTTGCAGGCCTCTATTCGATCGGCACTTATCTCATCCTGCAGCGGAGTCTGACCCGCATCGTGCTCGGGCTGGCAGTCCTGGGGCACGGGGCCAACCTCCTGCTCCTGGCCGCGGGTGGCCGCCCTGGACGACCGCCAATCATCGGACAGGCGACAGGGCAGTTCGCGGACCCTCTGCCACAGGCCCTGGCCCTCACCGCCATAGTCATCACCTTCGGCATCACCTCCCTCCTGCTGGCTCTGGCATTCCGCAGCTGGCAGCTGCGCCACGACGACGAGGTTGAGGACGACGTCGAAGACCGCCGAATCGCCCGATTGGGGCGCCGCGAGGATCGGGAATGAACGTCGTCATCCCGCTTCTGATCGGGCTCCCACTGCTCGGTGCGGCGGTCTCGCTTACTTTCCACGGACACCTCCGGGCACAGAGGCTCTTCGGAGGCGTGGTGCTTACTGCCAAGCTAGCACTCTCGATCCTTCTTCTCGCCTGGGTTAGCGAGAACGGGCCCATCTCTGTCGAAGTGGGCGGGTGGCCCGCCCCGATCGGCATCACCCTGGTGGCGGATCTGTTCGCGTCGCTGATGCTGGTCGTTTCCGACATGATGGTTCTCGCGGTCCTCCTCTACGCGATCGGGAGCCCGGCGACGCGAGACCAGGTGCGGTTCTTCCACCCTATCTTCCTGGTCCTCGCAGCCGGAGTGTCGGCGTCCTTCCTGGCGGGAGACCTGTTCAATCTCTTCGTCGCGTTCGAAATGATGCTGAGCGCCAGCTACGTGCTCCTGACGTTGGGCGGCCGCCTCGAGCAGGTCAAGTCCGGAATGACGTACGTCGTCATCAGCTTGCTTGCGTCCACGCTCTTCGTGACCGTCGTCGCCCTCATGTACGCGGCGACCGGCACCGTGAATCTGGCCGATCTTGCGACAAGGGTTCCCGACCTTCCCGGGGCCATCCGTGCCGGCCTCGGATTGACGCTCTTGGTGGTGTTCGGCATCAAGGCGGCGATCTTCCCGCTGTTCTTCTGGCTTCCCGACTCTTACCCAACCACCCCAACCCCGGTGACCGCGATATTCGCCGGCCTTTTAACGAAGGTAGGGGTGTATGCGATCATCCGCACCCAGACTTTGCTCTTTCCGTCAGACGGGCCTTCGACCCTCCTGCTTACGATTGCGGGCGCCACCATGCTGACCGGAGTCATCGGCGCAATCGCCCAGGACGAGATCAAGAGGATCCTGAGCTTCCACATAGTTAGCCAGATCGGCTACATGATCTTCGGCCTGGGGCTCTTCACAATTGCCGGGATTGCCGCGGGGATCTTCTACATCATCCATCACATAGTGGTTAAGACGACCCTGTTCCTCGTAGGCGGCCTGGTCGAGACGGCGACGGGAACGGGGGCTCTGCACCGCCTCGGCGGCTTGGTCCACAGCATGCCGACAACGGCCGCTCTCTTTCTCCTGCCCGGCTTGAGCCTTGCCGGCCTGCCACCGCTGTCGGGGTTCGTTGCAAAGCTGGCTCTGGTTCAGGAGGGCCTCGCCCTTGATCGCAACGTCGTCGTTGCGGTGAGCTTGCTGGTCAGCTTCCTCACCCTGTTCTCGATGATGAAAATCTGGTCGGGGGTATTTTGGGGTACCCCCGACGAGGAGCCTCCCGGTCCACCCAAGGCTGAATTTGGCCGCATCTCCTCCAAGCTGGCCGTGCTGTCGACGGCGGCGCTGGTCATTCTCAGCCTCGGCATCGCGGTGGCTGCAGGCCCTGCCTACGATCTGGCCGTCAGAGCCGCTGGACAGCTGGTCGAACCCACCACCTACGAGCAGCTGGTACTCGGATCATGAAGCCGATGCTTGGACGCCTCCTGTGGCTCGTGGCGTTGTGGCTCGGGCTGTGGGGAGAGGTAAGCGCCGGCAACGTAGTCGCCGGGGTGCTGGTGGCAACCGCCGTCCTGGCCGCCTTCCCACCGCGTCCTGCCGAGCGTCCCGGCGGCTTTCGTCCATTGGCCGCGCTCAGGTTCCTGGCTTACTTCCTCTGGAAGCTCGTCGTGGCGAGCCTGGTAGTCGCTTGGGAGATCGTCACGCCCAAGAACCGCATCAATGAAGGAATAGTGGTGGTCCCAATCCGAGACTTCTCCGACCCGCTTACCACCATCGTCGCCAATGCCGTCTCCCTGACCCCCGGAACTCTCACCCTGGAGGCGGATCGGGAGGAGGATGTCCTCATCGTTCACGTGCTCCACCTGTTCGACGTCCAGGATGTACGTCGCCAGGTAGAGCGCCTCGAGCTGCTCGCGGCAAAGGCTTTCGGCAATGATGAGGCCATCCGCGTGGCTTCGGCGGGAGCAACGCCCGAGCCTGAGGCGGACCCAAAGGGAGAGGGGGTGATGAGGTGATCTGGACGATCTCATTTGCTTGCCTGGCATTGGCGGGCCTTTTGTGCCTCGCCCGGCTTATCCGCGGCCCGTCCGTGGCCGACCGAATGGTAGCCCTTGACACACTGCTCATCGTGACCGTCACCGGCGTCGCGGTGGCAGCTGCGAGGGCGCGCGCCTCCGTTTTTCTGGACGCCATGGTCGTCGCGGCTTTGCTCGGATTCGTTGGAACGGTCACGGTCGCCAGGGTGATCGAGGCGAGGACGTCAAGGTGAGAGACGTCGTGGCATCCGCCCTGGTGTTGAGCGGCGTGGCCTTCGTGCTGGTCGCGGCAATAGGCTTGCTGCGCTTTCCCGATCTCTTCGCCCGCATGCATGCGGCCACCAAGGCAGCCACTCTAGGGTTGCTGCTAGTACTCGCGGGTGCCGCCCTGCGCCTTACGCACGTGGGCGACGTCGCGCAGCTCGTCCTGGTCGCGGTCCTGATGTTCCTCACGGCCCCGGTGGGGGCTCACATGATCGCCAGAGCGGCAAGTCGAACCGGGGAGCAGATCAGCCCGTCCACCTTCGTCGACGAACTGGCCGTCCGCAGAGCCACTCGCGAGAAAACGCTTCAAGAACGGAAGCTTCCTTAAGAGACTGCGCCTCGCCAGCAGCCGTTGCTTCGCTCTTCTGCAAGTGACTGCGGTGAGCCTTGGTAGTCGAGAGTCCGTCAGGACTAGATCGAGAGTCGCTCAGGACATCAGTACCGAGACCCGTACAAGTACGGATGTTGCGGCGCCGGGTACCCGCGTAGCCTCCCACCATGGCGACCGCTCATGTAAATGGAGTGCGCCTCTTCTACGAGGTAAGGGGGCGGAGGGAGATCCCCCTTTTCCTCGTGCACGGCTCCTGGGGATCACACCACAGCTGGGACGCAGTGGTTTCAAGGCTTGCCGAGTCATTCGAGGTGGTGACGTACGACCGCCGGGGGCACAGCCAGAGCGAACGAGTCACCGGGCGGGGAAGCATCCGAGAGGACGTTGCGGATCTGGCTGCCCTTATCGAGGAGCTGAACCTTGCCCCCGCCTGGGTTGCAGGAAGCTCCTTCGGCGGATCCATCGCACTCCGGTTGGCCTGCGAGCGCCGCGACCTGCTGAGGGGAGTCGTCGCACACGAGCCGCCATTGTTGCGCCTCCTCGAAGAAGAGAGCGACTACGTACCGTTCCTCGAAGAGGTGCAGCGAAGAACCTCCGACGTGCTGGCGTTAGTCCTTGCCGGCGACCACCCTGGAGCGGCCGAACAGTTCGTGGAGACTTTGGCCCTGGGCCCAGGAACGTGGGCCCGGCTTCCTTCTCGCGCCCAGCAGACCTTTGTGGAGAACGCTTCAACGTTCGTGGACGAAGCAAGCGATCCTGATCAAATGTCCTTCGACTTGTCCTCGCTTGAGCGGTTTTCGCGTCCCGTACTTCTGACGCTGGGCGACCAGAGTCCGTCGGGCTACATTCCAGTCGTAGAAAAGCTGGCGGCGGCGCTCCCTGAGGCTAGCGTGACCATCTACCCAGGCGCCGGGCACATCCCCCACTCCACGAACCCCGACAGCTACTCGGCGACGGTGACGGCTTTCATCAAAGGGCATGAACAGTAACCTCGAGGCTACCCCCGCTATGGCCCGCGACGGATAATTACCTCCGTGGCGGAACCTCAGTGGAGGGTACGGCTCGTCGGCCGGGCCATCGAGCTGGGCCAACTGGACGCCGAACGTCGTCGAGCTGGAGGCGGTGAGTTTCGTTGCGTGCTCGTTCGGGGCGACCCAGGTGTAGGGAAGAGCCGCCTCGTTACGGAGTTCCTCCAGCGGAATAGAAGGCGCTGTCTTGCCCTGACAGCCCGCGCCTCCCCTCTCGGTGCTACTAACTCGTTTGGGCTATGGGCGGAGGCTCTCGAAGCTCACCTGAGCACGCTCACGCCCTCGGAAATCTCGGATCTGTGCGGTGGGTTCATGGACGACCTCTCCGCTCTCCTCCGCTCCGTCGCCGCGGCCCGGGGTTCCGCTATCGACCGGGAGCCGCCGAAGGTTCGACTGTTCGAAGGGATCTCCGCCCTTGCCGGAAAGCTTGGCGCCTCGAGGCCATTGACGATCTTTCTTGACGACGTCCATCTAGCCGACGCGTCCTCATGGGAGGAGCTCGGCTACCTGGGGCGGCATGCCCCTTCGGGAGGGGTGCTGGTAATCATCGCGGCCCGCCTGGGCGAGCTGGCCGTTCATCCGGTTGCCGGTGAAATCCTTTTCGGCCTCGAGCAGGAGGGGATGCTGACCCGGCTCGACCTCGCTCCCCTCGATCGCGAGGAGCTTGTCGACCTTGCGACGGAGGTCATGGGCCATCATCCCTCCTCAAAGCTCGAGCAGTGGCTGAGTGAGCGCTCGAGAGGCAATCCCCTGTTTGCCTTGAGCCTCATCCAGGGCCTGCTTGACGAGAACGTCGACCTTTCCGCTCCCGGGTCACTACCCATCCCCCGTGAGTTGACTGAGCGCATTGCGCTGCGCCTCAAGTCGTTGACCGAGGCGCAGAGGGCAACGCTGGAGCTGCTTGCAGTGATGGGCGGCCGGGTGCCGCTTCAGGACCTCGTGATGCTGAGCGGACGGCCTCTTGAGACCCTGGCGACGATCCTCGAGCAGCTCGTCGAGCAAAGGCTCGTCGTGGAGCAGCAGAGCGGACGTACCCTTACATACGAGCTCGCTCACCCGCTCATCCAGGAGTCGATCTACGAGTCGATCGGGGCAGCAAGGCGGCGAGCGCTCCACCGGGCCACCGGCCGCTCACTCCTTTCCTCGGGGCACATGGGCGCGTCGGCTCCCCATTTCGCTTTGTCGGCCGACGTGGGGGACGACGAGGCAATCGATGCTCTTTGCGGCGCCGTGCGCCAAGCGGAGG